>DAOPKE010000122.1:4971-7565 GCA_035390965.1 Bacteroidales bacterium
TCGCTATGCGAAGTATTGGTTTCGCTATGCGAAGTATATACTTCGCATAGCGGAGTAAATGCAAAAGTCGTCCCGTCGAAAAGTCCCTTGTCACTCAGTTTCAGCTTTGGAATCACGAGAAGTGCCATAAACGCCAGCGTCATAAAAGGCGCGCGCAGCGGCGATCCCATCTCCGATGCTTTTTGATTCAACGCATGATACAATGCAGCCACCTCTTCGCCTTTGCGGTCCGACATGAGCCCGGCTAATGGCAAAGCCAGATGTTCCGACGAAACAGAATCCACCGCAGCCAATCCACCCTTGCTTTCAATTATTTTATTCAAAGCCAATGCAATGGCTTCGTCGCATGTACCAACAGCAATCAGATTGTGACTATCATGTGCAATCGAACAAGCCAGCGCTCCCTTTTTTATACCTATTCCTTTGATAAACGCGACAGCTGGTTTGCTATTATTGTAACGATTGACGACAGTCATTTTCAAAATATCATTTTCAACATCGGGAACAATACAACCATTTTCAATTTTGGCACTCACAACTTCGCTCTCGGTGAGCAATTCGCCATCTTTGGCAACAATGACTTTAATATTATTCCCTTTTGCTTCAACAGCAAAATCCGAAGGCATCACATCTGTGCGAGCGAAATTGTTGATTGAGATAAATGGTTTTGATTCAATCAACACAGATCCATTATCAAAAACTTTTTCACCTTTGATGTAAACCTGTAACACATCCATCTCACGCCAGTTACCAACAACAATGAAATCGGCATTATCACCTGCTTTCAGCGTCCCGACCGGCAACTTGTAATGCTCTATCGGATTAATGCAGGCCGCCTGCAAAACATTGAATAAATCAACACCCCGCTCAATCGCCATTTTTACTTTCACATTGATGTGACCACGCATCAACTCATCCGGATGACAATCATCGGTGCACAACATCACATCGGATGGATACTTATCTATCAGAGGAAAAAGCATATCAAAATCGCGTGCAGCACTGCCTTCGCGAATCAGTATTTTCATCCCGAGTTTGATTTTTTCTTCCGCTTCTTCAATATTGGTGCATTCATGATCGGTGCTAATACCAGCAGCTGCATATTTTTTTAAATGATCGCCCGAAAGCAAAGGAGCATGTCCGTCCACCGGCTTTCCTGCATCCAGTGCGGCCTTGATCTTTGCATGCACTTCGGAATCATCAAAAACAACACCCGGGAAATTCATCATTTCGCCCAGGTACCAAATGTCCGGATTGCTCATTAATTCAGCGGTTTCAGTTGAGTTGATTGAAAATCCGGCGGTCTCAAAAGGGGTTGCAGGCACACACGAAGGTGCTCCGAAAAAGAAATGAAACGGAACAGTTTTCCCATTCTCAATCATAAATTTCACCCCCTCCACACCAAGCACATTGGCTATTTCATGCGGATCTGAAACAGTTGCTACGGTGCCTTGTTTCACTGCCAGCTCTGCAAAACGCGAAGGAGCCAGCATGGAGCTTTCGATATGCACATGCGCATCGATAAAGCCAGGCATTATAAATTGTTCGGGAGCAGTATCCAACTCATTTATAGCAGAAATTTTACCATTTTCAACAACAACTTCGCCTGCAAAAATGCGACGAGTACGAACATCAACGATCTGACCGGAAATTTTCATAACAACATATTTGTTATTACAAATATAGTGTTTATTTAAAATCGGCACTATACTTTCAACTCATTATAACACACAAAAGAATGAGATAAACTCATTGGAACATTACATCGTCAAAATCATATTTAATAAATATCATTCAGGCAAAATCTTCAAATTTACTGCATGAAAAACGCAACGCCTTCAAAAGAAAAGAAATCGCTCATATTCGATATGCGCAAAGCGAAACATCATCGCAGGCGCAAATTACCAAATCAACTCAAGACAAAAGAGACCAACTAATATTCTCACATATGCGGAGCGGAATTTAATCCTCCGCCTCCAGCGGAGTAAACTCCAAAGGCGGATCATGGACGAAGTCCCACATTTCCACATCCGTTCAAGATAAAAAATAAAAGTAATACCAAAATGAAATATATAACAGTCTGATTTCAATGGATGACTCCGGAGGAGTCGCATGTCTGTAGAAATGATATAAATAAACTACGACTCCAGCGGAGTCGAATGTATTTATACCAAATGGAAATATATAATAGTCAATTGTAGCAATTTCATTGAACGTTTTGTTGGCTGATGCCTGATGTTTACCTGACAAAACAGGCAGGCATCGCATATCTGTAGAAAAACCAATACCGACCACAAGATCCGCCGGCTGGCGGATCGCATATTAACAAGCATTGTCAGAAAACGAAGCTCCTTATATGCGACTCCTCCGGAGTCGTGGTTTTGTGTGATCCTGGTCTACAGATATGTGACTCCTCCGGAGTCTCCCAAAATTGGATTGTACCGATTTGTAAAAAGCTTTGGTATTAAACCACATCTGACAGGGAGCTGTTTACATGGGATCAGCCAGCCATATGCTGAGCTGACGAAGCATGGCGGATCAGCCATCAATCTGCACTTAGACACATTGGAATAAAATATATTTCACGATGGTAT
>DAOPKE010000123.1:0-2399 GCA_035390965.1 Bacteroidales bacterium
TATTTCACAAACCGATACTCTCGCTCTGTTTTGTTACCAGCCAGATCAATAAATTCTACACGGAGTGTTTTCAAGACAGCTCTTTGTGCGGTATTCAGTGGTATCGTAAACGTGTCCGATTTCAAATCATAAGTCATCAATGTCCATTCTCCATTGATATAGGCGTTGAATTCATCAATATCGCCACTGTTATCAGTAACCACAAGTGTAATGAATTTTTGCCATGTGATTTTCCCTGTGGAGGGAACGTTGGTTTTCGAAATCACTGGAGCCAATGTGTCTGTGATGAGTTTGAATATGCCACATCGGTCAATGTCGGCAGTCATCTTGTTGTCTTGATTCAGAGCTGGTTTCCAGACTTTGTCAATGTTTTTCCCCGACATTTTTGCCAGCAGGATTTTATCGTTATTGTCAATCGGATCAAACAAAACATGAATGGGTTTTATCAGAGGAATGTCGTTGAATCCGATTTTCCAGTACATGTCCTGGCCTGAATTGTATTCCGTCAGGAGGGGTTCATCCAGTGCGAGATCGCTATAAAAAGTTCCCGTATCGCATTTGATGGTGAGATGTTCGGTTGAAAAATCATGAAAATACCGGGTTCGTACAATATATTTGCCTGTTGTTTGTGGCAGTGTTTTTCCTTTTTTGATGGTTGTGCTGAATACCGACGTGTTGAATTCAGTATCGGTGGCTTTGATGGTGAGTTTGTGAGGTTTTTCATCGGGCAGCACAAATAATCCATCATTTGAATATTGTTTAAAAAATCGTTGGCGTAAATGGTTGCCTGTATAAGTTGTAACGATTTGTTTATTGTATTTTAGCCCGGCTGTATGATCAAAAACACCTCTGCATGCGCCCGATTGATCAAAAGCAAAGCGGTCGAAGTTGATTTTCCATACAGTGGAGTCATCGATGGAGATTTCTATTTGTTGTGGCAATAGCCGGTAGTAAGAGTATGATTGATAATCCTGCACATCGAGACCAATAAAAAATGTATCGGGAACTATAATTTCCGTTGTTGTTGTAAAAATATTTCCTTTTTTGATGGTTTTATGGTAGGTGGCTGTTGCAGGCATGAAACCGCCGGGTTGCAATCGATATATGCATAGTTGCCGGAACTGGGGTTCCATTAAATCATCAACAGGAATGAATTTTAGTGGGTTTACGGGGTCATCACTTGCTGCATCACGGATTTCGAAATGCAGGTGGGCTCCGAACGAATAGCCGCTGTTGCCTGCAATTCCGAGTATCTGTCCTTTTTTTACCGGGACTTTGCCTGCCGGAATCTGAATATCGGTTTCAAAAACTTTGTTGGCATACTGATATTCCAGTACAAGGGAATCGATGAATGGGGCAAAGGAATCAAGGTGTCCATATACTGATGAATAACCATTGGGGTGGGTGATATAAACAGCTCTTCCATACGAGGCTGAATTGTATCGCACGCGTGACACATAGCCGTCCCAGATGGAAAAAACATTCATGTTGCTGCGGTTGCGTACACTCACGTCTATGCCTGAGTGAAAATGGTTTTTGCGGTATTCTGCAAAATTGCTGGTAAGCAGTATCGGATTGGTCATGGGCGGATGTGCATTGCTGCTCACCTGTGCCAGTGCTGTAAAACAAAACCCAATAAAAGCAAGAATTAGTATTAATCGCATAAAAAAAGCTCCCTTTGGGAGCTAAAATTAATAAATTCGGTTGAAATAACCAGGATTAATTTTCGATTTGTTCGTCCCAGCAAAATTCTTTGATCAGGTCAAATGCGCCTTTAAGGCCCAGTTCAAAGGCCTTCTTCCAATCGGCACAGGCGCCTTCCTTGTCACCGAGTTCGCCTTTGGCAATGCCGCGGAGGTCATATACTTCGGCATATCCTGGTTGAATTTCCAATGCTTTGTTGTAATCGCGGATAGCTCCTTCGAAATCTTTCAGATGGTATTTGCAAAGTCCGCGATAGGCAATAGCTTCTGCATTATCGGGATTCATTTCGGCAACTTTTGTGAAAATCTGAATGCCCCCTTTATAGTCTTTGACAGATATGCGGTTGTATCCTTTTTTCAGTAATTCGTACTCATCCTCGTTTCCGGTGAGCTGACTGCTGGTTGTACAGCTTCCCATGGCAATGAGCAAAATCATCAGTGGAAAGAGTAACTTTTTCATTTTTCTCAGATTGGTAATGTCCCCGTTTGTACGATGATAACAATATTCGGTTTCAAAATTACGAAAATTTCTGAATATGAAATATTTAAAATGTTATTAATATCAAAATCGGACAATTATAAGGCTGCGAATTCCAATTTGGTCGGTGAAATATTGAACAAGATATAGATCGACCACCATGAATCATGAACATGGAACAAGGAATTTTGAAGGAAGAAGTAATCTCCTTAAATCAT
>DAOPKE010000123.1:2499-7277 GCA_035390965.1 Bacteroidales bacterium
GAACATGGAACAAGGAATTTTGAAGGAAGAAGTAATCTCCTTAAATCATGAACATAGAACCTGTCTGCAATTTTAACTGCAACAGGCAGTCAGGCAGTCAAGGAATTATGAAGTAAGTTTAAAGTATCCTTCAACGTTCTCACATCCTTGTTCGTTATTTCTTGATCAATATTCCTTCATAATTCTCACATCCTCTTGATCCGTAAGGATGCACGGATTGTTCCTTGTTCAATGTTCAGACGGTCTCAATAAAATAATTTCTATCTTTACTCGTTGTTAGACACAAAATCATTCCGTGAAACATTTCATTCTGTTGATATCATTGTTTATGCCACTGGGTCTCATGGCTCAAAATGGCGTTAATAAAGTGTTTTCGTTTCTCGAATTATCAAATAGCTCCCGCCTCACTGCCCTGGGCTCTAATATGGCCAGTATTCACGATAATGATGTCAGTCTTGTTTTGTCAAATCCTTCGTATATCTGTGATTCAATGCATTCAACGCTCGCATTGAATTATACCAATTATTTTTCCGATATCAATTATGGTTTTGTAACTTATTCTCATACTTTCGAAAAAGCAGGCAGCTTTGCTGCTTCAGTTCAATATCTGAATTATGGAAATTTTCAGGAAACAGATATTTATGGAAATGCGCTGGGGAATTTCAATGCGTATGATATGGCTCTGACTATGGGTTGGGGTCGCAAACTGCATGATAATTTTTCAATCGGAGCCAATGCTAAATTCATTTATTCCGATTTGTACAAAGCGGTTTCTTCGGGTGTGGCAGTCGATGTTGCCGGTAGTTATTTCAATGATGATAAATATCTGAGCGCAACCCTGGTTGTACGAAATATTGGCCGACAGCTGAATACATATTTTCAGGGGGTTTCCGAACCATTGCCATTCGATGTGCAGCTGGGTGTTTCAAAACGTCTTTTGCATATGCCGCTTCGCTTTTCATTGTTGGCTCATCATCTTCATCGCTGGGATATCAGATATGATAATCCGGCCGATGCCGAGTATGATCCATTGACCGGTGAATTGATTGAAGAAAGAAAGTTGAGCGCTTTTGGCGATAAACTGATGCGGCATTTTGTTATCGGTGCTGAACTTGTTCCTGGAAAATCTTTTTCATTCCGCATCGGATACAATTACCAGCGAAGAAAAGAGCTTACGGTCGATTCACGGTTGTCAACCGTGGGGTTGAGCTGGGGTTTCGGACTCCGCATCAAAAAGTTTTATTTTTCCTATGCGCGTTCTGCTTATCATCTGGCGGGTTCTCCCAATGTGATTACCCTGTCCACAAAAATTGATGATTTTCTGAAATAGGACGTTACAAGCGTTATGCGTTACAGGCGTAACGGAAAAGCCATCAGCTCTGAAAAGAAGCTGAGAAGTTTCATGCTGCATGCCTTATGCCATTTTTTGTGTCTCATACGCCAGATATTGTTTATACGGATCCTGATTGAATACCATGCAAAGTTCGCTATAGAGCGGTGATCCGGAGTTTGCAAGATAATCAGGTTTTTCGAAAAACAATTCAGTTGAAACGGCAAAATATTCGTGCATGTTTGTATAGCCATATTCACGCAGCAATCCATGCCGGTGATATGGGTTGTTGATTTCAAATTTTGCTCTTAAAAAAACAGGCTTCAGCTTCATGAGAAGATGATGATAGTTTGTGTCTTTTTCAATGATTTCAATTGCAAATGCGTGTGCCAGCTCATGCAATCCAACATTGCGCCCATCATTTGAATCGCGCAAACCAATCTCAAAGTCTTCCCATGACAGGCATATCATGCCGTTTACATCTACTTCACCCTTGTATTGACGTTTGGTGCGTGGGTCGAAATAGTGGGCCGGAAAGATTTTTATGTTGTTCAGATATCCGAGCAGGCTTTTCTCAAGACCAAAAGTGATTTGTACAAATGTTGCTGAAATCAATATTACATGTCGTGGCCCGAGTTTCATGCCTGCCTGCGGATAAAAAACGGTACTCATGTTGAATTTTATTACACGCCGTATAAAGATGCGTTTGTTTTCGGTGGACAACGTCTTGTAATAATACAATTCATTTTCCAGAATTTTGTGAATGTCTGCTTCGTGTCTATGTAGCCGTATATGTGTTCCCTGGCCGGCTTCGGGATGTTCCGATGTCTGTAGAAATGTAGAGAAGCGTATTTTGATATACAGCATCCCTGCGAAAATTATTATAAAAACGATTATTGTTCCTGTTTCTTCCATTCTGTAATCCTATATCAATGAATTTCTGAAGATGTCAGGGAAATGCTCTTTCAGAATTTCGATATCGGAGGGAACATCAACAGAATGGCCACGGTAGCGGGTTTCAATTATTCTTATGGAATAAGCATTTTCCAGCCAACGCAATTGTTCAAGCGATTCGGCCTGTTCAAGCCGGGATGGCTGCAGTTTGATTAGTTGAGAAAGTGTTTTGATGCGATAGGCATAAACGCCTATGTGTTGCCGGAAAGGAAACTGTTCGAACAGAAATTTGTCGCGGCGTGGATTCCGGATAAAAGGAATGATGGAGCGACTGAAGTATAACGCGTTGTTGGCTGTGTTTACAACAACTTTCATACAGTTTTCGGAGAAAAGGGCTTCGTCGGAATCAAAGGGGCGGACAAGGGTTGCAATATTAACTTGCGGGTCTTTGAATGCTGCTGCCAGCTGATCGATGATTACAGGATCGATAAATGGCTCATCTCCCTGAATATTGATGATTACAGTGTCGTCGTCGTTGGCATCGGCGCCCGAAAGAATTGCAGCTTCAAAACAGCGGTCGGTGCCGCTCGGATGATTGGATGCAGTCATAATGGCTTTGCCTCCGAAAAATTCAACCTTCTGAAAAATCCGGTTGTCATCAGTGGCAACAAATACCTGCGACAGTGAATCAGCTTTTGATGCATTTTCGTAAACCCACTGTACCATTGGTTTTCCTGCAATAATAGCAAGTGGCTTTCCGGGAAACCGAAGCGAAGCGTAGCGTGCAGGGATGATTCCGATGAATTTCATGTTAGAAAAGTCCGAATAATTCAGCATTTATTTTTTCGATGATAACGCCCAGATCTTCCTTCTTTTCATGGAATTTGACTTTCTCCACGTCAATAATCAGAAGTTTGCCGTCTTTGTATTCATTGATCCAACTTTCGTAGCGTTCGTTCAGACTTTTGAGGTAATCGAGTCGTATCGAGGCCTCGTAATCCCGTCCGCGTTTCTGAATCTGGCTCACCAATGTTGGAACATCGGCTCGCAGATAGATAAGCAGGTCGGGTGCTTTGATGAAGGATACCATTAATTCGAAAATGGATTGATATGTTGCAAAATCACGCGACGACATTAAACCCATATCGTGCAGGTTGGGCGCAAAAATGCAGGCGTCTTCATAGATGGTGCGGTCCTGAATCACATCTTTGGCCTGTCGGTGCAATTCCACAATTTGCCTGAAACGGCTGTTGAGAAAATATATCTGCAGATTGAACGACCACCGTTTCATGTCTTCATAAAAACTGGTGAGATATGGATTGGTGTCAACATCCTCGTATTGGGGAGCATATTTGTAATGTTTGGCCAGCAGCCCTGTCAGGGTGGTCTTGCCGCTTCCGATGTTTCCTGCGATTGCTATATGCATAAATGGTGTTTTTTTTATCAGGGTGCTAATTTCAGATTTTTATTTTAAAAAAGAAAAATTAAATCACTTTAATTGTTACTTTTTCTGAACAATGTGATTTTTTTTTCATTGAGAATTGCCATCCATTGTGATGAAACAGCAATTCCATTGATTTTTTCACAACCGGTTTCAATGATTGCTTCTTTGTGCAATTGTGTTTGATATGCATGCAGTGTGTCGTTGAGTACATAATACAACACATCTCCATCGAGCGACCAGTAATCGGCTTTTTCATTAAAATGCATTCTGAGGTTTCCAAACCGATCAAAGATGTAAGCAGAACCTCCTTTTTGAGCCAGTAAAATGTTGGTGCCCGACTCCTGAAGAATGGTTGGCGTGAAATTTTTGAAATCAAGCAGTAGCCCTGCATTGGTTTTCGATGTAATGGTAAGTTGCTCCGAAAGACGTACCAGATCCATGTTCAGCGCTGAAAGCGTCCAGAATGCGTTGTCGTACGAACTGCACATCAATGAAATGTCGCCGGTTTCAAGCATGGAAAAATCGATATTGTTTATTTTGGCAAAGTCCGAGCTATAAATGTCTGCTATCTGCAGGTCGCGGTTGAATACAATAATTTTGTATGGATCCGAAGCATCAATCTGCCAGAAACTGCTTTTGCTTTTCCGGCCGGGAATGGCTACAGGAGTCCCGGTGGTGTCAAATTTCAACAGACTGCCGTTTTCGAAAACAACATATACAGAGCCCATCGGATCGACAGAAAAAGCAGCAGCTTGTTCGGAGAGTTTGTATTCGCGCACTGGATGCGGACTTTGTGAATAAGTCAACATGCACATGTGTAAAAACAATATGCTGAAATAAAAATGTTTCATTGATTGAATGAGTCAAAGATAATATTTTTTAAGTCAAAAAATGAATTGACTATTGTATTGTTTTTTTTGTATTTTTGCACCCCGCGTCAACGACATCAGACAAACGCAAATACTTTTTACAGTTCAATTTTGCATTTCGTATTTCGTATTTCTGATCTCGTATTTCACTTGCCCGAGTGGCGGAATTGGTAGACGCGTCGGTCTCAAAAACCGATGAGGTAACACTCGTGCCGGTTCGATCCCGGCCTCGGGTACAAAA
>DAOPKE010000124.1:0-7169 GCA_035390965.1 Bacteroidales bacterium
ATCATTGCAAATGCGATGGCAAGCATAAATGAAAATAGTTTTTTCATGATGTTTTCTTTTTAAATTCCTTTAAGTAATTCGTTCACTTTTGCTTCTTTGGCGTCAACGCTGTCAACAACGCTGGTCACTGATGAATCAATGGCTTTGACTTCTTCAGTAGCAAACTGATTTTCCTCCTCAGGAGTCATGGCCTTGTCGCTTTTGCCACCGCATGATGCGAGTGCTAAAGCAAGCCCTGTGATTAAAAGTAGTTTTTTCATGTCTGGTTTATTTTATTTGGGTTGATTTAATTGGTGGAAGTCCTTGTTAACTCTTTCAATTCATCAATTTGTGTTTGAAGCTGGGTGATTTGTTCATTTAAATTGCTTGACGTTTTCTTTGCTGAATTAATCAAATCAACATTTTTGTCAAATTCATTTTTTGATATTTTATTACCTTGAAACAAATTCTGATTATTTTCTTTTGCCTGATTACACTTTTCAATCAATGCCCGCACTCTTTCCTTTTGTTGATTTGCCAACCATTGAGCTTCATCAAGTTTGTAGTATTTGCCATATTCCTTTTCAATTTCTTCATCACTCATATACTTATTGCCATAAATATCATAGCCACGCTTAATTGGAGTCATTTGTTTGATATCTACTTTTGAGCTTGTTTCTGAAACTCTTTCCGGGTAATATAATTGCATTCCAAGTGGATGTGCTGCATTTTTTTCTTCGTGTATATTCTTGTCACATTTACCAAGAATATCATAAACATTTGTTTCCTCTTGATCTAATTTGGCATTCAGTGAATTAGCTGAATTAACTATTTTTTCGATTTCACTAATTAGATCAATTTTATTATTTGTTTTTTCATTATTATCATGGACCTGATTCTCTACTTTGTCGCTTTTGCCACCGCATGATGCGAGTGCTAAAGCAAGCCCTGTGATTAAAAGTAGTTTTTTCATTCTGGTTTATTTTTTATTTTGGTCTGCAAAGTTACGGCGGTTTTTAAGAAACCGGATTGATTTTCTGGAATTTAACCGTTTATTATTCCTGATTCTGAAGAATCTGAGCCCAGGCTTTTGGCAGAAACCCGATCAGGTCTCCTGCATTCATGGCTTCCTGTGTCAAAGAATCGGCAGCCAGATCGCCGGCCAGACCATGCAGATACACCCCTGTCAAAGCCGCATTCAGAGCGGGAATTCCGCGGGCGATAAATCCCGCGATAAGACCGGTCAGTACATCGCCGCTGCCGCCTTTGGCCATTCCGGGATTGCCGCTGCAATTGAAAAACACCTGACCTGAAGGAGAGATAATGGCTGTATATGCGCCTTTCAGAACAATGATGCATTTATATTTTGCTGCCGATCCAATGGCTTTCTGCAATCGCTCAAAATCATTTTTACTTTCACCAAACAGTCTGTTGAATTCTCCCGGATGCGGCGTCAGTATTGTGTTTTCGGGCAAAAAGCCAAGCCATGTTTTATTGGCCGCCAGTATGTTCAATCCGTCTGCATCGATGAGCAACGGCACTTTCGATTCCTGTATCAATAATTTGAGGGCTGTTGCAGTGGCCTTATTCTGCCCGCATCCGGGGCCGAAAGCAATGGCTGAGAATGGAGAAAGATCCGGAAGTTCCGAAATGCAATCCGTATTTTTATCAAAGGTTGCCATGGCTTCAGGAGCTGTTGTCTGAATTATTTTCAACGAATCCGACGGACAATGAACAGTCGTTAGCCCGCAGCCGGAGCGCAGGCAGGCCAGTGCAGCCAGAACGGCGGCGCCTGTTTTTCCTTTACTGCCGGCCATGATCAGGGCATGGCCATAGGTGCCTTTGTGCGAAAAAGTTTTTCTCGGAGAAATAATGCCGTAAAAATCGGCTGGCTGCAGATAGAAGTATTTTGATGGCGCCTGTTGCATGAATTCCTCGTGCAGTCCGATGCGAACTAAGTGCCATTCGCCGCTGTAAATGCCATTTTCAGGCATGAACAGAGCCAGTTTTGGTGCGCCGATTGTTAGTGTAAAATCTGCCTGTACAACTTTTTTTGAATGATTGTGGGAGCTGGCATCAGCAAATAATCCCGATGGCAGATCAATTGAAATTACTGTGTTTGCTGATGTATTGATTCTTTCGATCACATTCAGCACAATTCCTTCCGGCGCCCGATTGATGCCGGAACCCAGCAGCGCATCGATTACGATGCTTTCTGCCGGAAGTGCAGGGATATCTTCTGCTTTCTCAACAACGTTGACTTTCAGTTTCTTTTTTAGTCTATCCAGATTTCGCTTGCAATCAGGGCTAAGTTTATCCGACAGATAAATAAGACTGACATCGACAGTATATCCGCTGTCATGCAGCATGCGGGCTATTACCAGTCCGTCGCCGCCATTATTCCCTGATCCGGCCAAAACGATAAAGTGTTGTTTTGTATCAGGAAATTTCTCTTTTATCCATTCAAAACATAATCCCCCTGCGCGTTCCATCAGGTCGAGCGAAGAAACTGGCTCATGCTCAATTGTGTATTGGTCAGCTTCGCGGATGGTTTTTATATCAAGTACTTTAATCATGGATTAATGGCAGGAATGAGTTCCGTAATGCGCAAAAACAGAAATCAAAACCACAACTAAAATTATCGCGGCAACAATGATAAGTCCGCTTAGCACAACTCCAATAATGCCACAGGTCTTGCCCGTTTTGACTTTGTTCAGCGAATACGGGTTGAACATGCCGGGATTGGCATTGAACGTTTCTTCGGCTTTGCGGGCCTGAACAATAGCCACAATTCCAAGAACCAGTCCCGCCAGGGTAAAGAAAAAAGTGAATACGATAGACAGAATGCCTATGAGTTCAGCCGATGAGGCATTGGGTATTTCAGGCTTTAAAAAAGGGGAATTGTCGGGTGTTTGATTGTCCATTTTTCAGTGTTTATTGATTTTGTGACCGATGGTTGCGAAGAAAAGCACGAACAAATAACATGGAATCAGCAGCCAGTATGCCTGATGCATATTGAATAAATCGGCAAGTTTGCCAAAAACGGGACTCATGATTGCTCCGCCAATGATACCCATTATGAGTAATGCGGAAATAATGGGTGTTTTTTTTCCGGTTTTTTCAATCGCCAGAGGCCAGATGGCAGGCCACATTACAGCGTTTGATATTCCAAGCAGTGCAATAAAAAACAACGATCCGATTCCGCTGCTCAGAAGTGCCAGCGTGGTGAATAACAGCGCACTTATTGAAAAAAGCGTCAGGGCTTTTTGTTGGCTGATTACCTTTGGAATGAGAGCTATTCCAATAAAATACCCGATAATCATACCTGTCATCACATAGGAGGTGAAGTAACTTGGATTGAGAATGTTGATTTCGTAGCCGAAAATATTTATAAAAGCCGGATCCGGATTGAGATAGCGGCCATATAAAATAACACTGTCACCAACCACAACTTCCGCTCCGACATAGAAAAATATAGCAATAACGCCCATCCAGGCATAAGTGGGTATTCCTTTGGCCGAAAATTTTGCATCGGGCTCATCGCCTGAAATTTCCGGCAGGCGGGCATAGCGAACCATCATAGCGAGCAGGAGCAGAACGCCGGCCATCAGAAGATAGGGCCCAACAACTTTTTGCGCCATGTCATCCAGATAGAGCGCTTTTTGTGCTGAATCAAGCAGATTCAGATCCGTTTTGATTTCAGTATCGGATTTTGCAAGCAGGATAGAACCCAGAATTATTCCGCTGAAAGCACCTGCCAGTTTGTTGGCAACCCCCATTATGCTTATTCGTTTCGCAGCACTTTCAACCGGACCAAGCAGGGTTACATATGGATTGACCGCTGTTTGCAGCAAGGTGAGTCCTGTACCCTGAATAAAAAGGGCAACAAGGAATATCCAATATTCACGCGAATATGCGGCCGGGATAAACAATAATGTTCCGAACATCATGATAATCAAACCCATCGACATCGAATTCACAAAGCCATTGGTCCGGAGAAGAAATGAAACCGGAATGGCCATTACAAAGTAGGCAAAATAAAAGGCGGTCGCGACAAAAAAAGCTTGCTGGGTGCTTAGTTCACAGGCAATCTTTAAAAAGGGGATTAATGTGCCGTTCAACCAGGTAACAAAGCCAAAAATAAAAAACAGGATGCCTACAATAAGCAGCGCAAAAACCTGACTTTTGGATGAATGATTTTGTGTCATTGAAAGGGGGATTTTTTTACAAAGATGCAAAATATTCCCATTTTGCTGACTAGTTTTGTTCACATCGTAGGGGAAAAGAATTTTTGTGAATAAAATACTGTGAAATGTGAGTTAAAAAATTGAGAGAGTGTAGTAAAGTTGTATTTTAGCGACTCAAAAACCCCCAAAAAATGAAAAAAATCCACTTTTTATTTTCATTTCTGATGATGATTATATGGGTTTCTCCCGTATTCTCACAGATCAGTCAGGGCGGAACGCCCCGATCGTTTTCGATTCAGCTTGACAGCAAGCAAGCTGCACAGGTCCCGGTAATTCAGATGATTGATGTTGATGTGGACTCACTCCGGGCCGAGGATGCCATCAATGATCCCTTAAAGGATCGCCCTTGGCGCTTTGGCGAAAATTTATTTGTTGACATTGATGTAAAATCAGACGGGCATGTGACACTGATGCCCAATGGCGACAAGATTTACCGCGTTTCCATTTATTCACCGGAAGCGGTTTCACTTAATCTGACTTTTGACCGTTACAGATTGCCGGCAGGAGCTGATTTGTTTATTTACAATGGTGACCAGTCTGAAGTTTTGGGCGCATTTAATGAACAAAACAATCAGGATGATGGTATTTTTGCCTCGGCATTGGTAACAGGTGATCTGATTACCATTGAATATTTTGAACCGGCTTCAGTTGCTTTCCCTGGCGAATTGCATTTGTTCCGTGTTACCCACGGATATCGTGGCATTAAGGATTTTACCAAAGCATTTGGACAGTCTGGTTATTGCAACGTCAATGTGGCTTGTCCTGAAGGCGTTGGTTGGGAAAACGAAATCAATGCTGTTTGCATGCTTGTTTCCGGTGGTTCCGGATTTTGCACGGGATCACTGGTCAACAATACGGCAAATGATGGCACCCCTTATATTCTGACAGCAGACCATTGTTATTCAGATCCCACAAGCTGGGTGTTTTATTTCAACTGGCAAAGTGCAACCTGCACAAATCCTGGTTCATCTCCTTCTTACGATCAGATATCGGGAGCGCAACTCAGAGCCAGAAATACTCCCAGCGATTTTTGTCTTGTTGAAATGAATTCAACTCCGCCTTCGTCATATGGTGTGTATTATGCCGGATGGAACCGGGCTACTGATGCAACTATTTCAGGAACGTCTTATGGTATTCACCATCCCAGTGGCGACATCAAGAAAATTTCATGGACAACCATTCCATTGACTACAACTTCGTATGGACAAACTACCAGCCCTGGTGACGGCTCACATTTCAGGGTAACCTCATGGGCGGATGGAACAACTACTGAAGGTGGATCTTCCGGTTCTGCTTTGTTTGATTCGAATCATCGGATTGTAGGGCAACTTCATGGTGGATCTGCCGCCTGTGGTAACACATTAAGCGACTGGTACGGTCGTTTCAGTGTTTCATGGACCGGAGGTGGCTCAAATACTACCCGTTTGAGCAACTGGCTTGATCCAATGGGAACTGCTCCCACTACGCTTGATGGATATGATCCAAATACTCCTGCTTTTGCGCTTGATGCGCAGGTGTCTGCTATTCAGCAACCGACCGGTACCACTTGTGGATCGATCAGTATAACACCCACTGTTACTTTGCGCAATGCCGGCTCAACCACAATGACCTCTGCTACCGTTTACTACAGGATTGATGGAGGAACACCGGTGTCGCAGACATGGAGCGGCTCACTTGCAACAAATTCAGCTACGACAATCACTTTTCCGGCTACAACATCAACATATGGCACTCATACAATCGAGTCCTGGTCTGCTTCTCCAAATGGTGGCACTGATGCCAATACGGCCAATGACACTGCAACGGCTTCGTTTGAATTAAGTTCGGGCATTTATTCGGTACCCTTTGTTGAACTTTTCAATGATGGTGTACCACCTACATGCTGGACCTCATATGCTGGAACCAACGGACTTGGCACTGTGGAAACCTGGGGCACAACAACAGACTATCAATATGAAGGAACCGGAGCTGCAATAATTTATTATGAAAATGTCACGGGTGGCCTTGCTGAAGATTGGCTTGTTACACCTCAGATTCAACTGCAGAATAATTCGACGCTTACATTTTATCACAGACAGGGTTATACAGATAATTACAATTCAACCTATTCCGTGAAGGTATCCACAACTTCTCAAACTTCCCATGCTTCTTTCGCCAACGTCCAGACTTGGGATGAGACAGGGCTAACAACGGCCTATACCAAGAAAACAATAGATCTGAGTGCTTATGATGGTCAGAATGTTTATATAGCTTTTGTTTTTTCAAATGATAATGGTGACGCCTGGCTTATTGACAGTTTAAAGGTAACTGGTACCTGTACAACTCCGGTTGCAGCTTTTGCCGCATCGAGCACCAGTACATGTACCAACTCGGCGATTACCTTGAACGATGGTTCAACTGGTACCCCCACATCATGGGCGTGGTCAATCTCTCCGGCTACTTTCAATTATGTTGGCGGAACGAATGCGACAAGTCAGAATCCTCAGGTTGAGTTTACAGTTGCCGGATCATATACCATTCAGCTCACTGCAACCAATGCCTGCGGGTCAGATGTTGAAAACAAAACCAACTATGTTACCGTTATTGCACCTCCGGCACAGCCCAGCGCCATTGCCGGCAATGCTAATCCTTGTGCAGGTGTAACGGGTCTGACATACAGTGTTACCAATGTTGGCGGTGTTACCTATAACTGGTCTGTGCCAACCGGTTGGACAATCACTGGTGGTGCAGGGACTAACGCTATTACGGTAACAGCCGGAACCACAGCCGGAACCATTTCAGTAACCCCAAGCAACGGATGCGACGGCATTCCGCAAACGCTGGCTGTATCAGTCAACACGGTTCCTGCTCAGCCATCGGCAATCAATGGACAGATCGGACCATGCCAGTCAGCCAGTGAAACATATTCTGTAACCAATGTTGCCGGGGTAACTTATACCTGGA
>DAOPKE010000125.1:0-7023 GCA_035390965.1 Bacteroidales bacterium
ATCATGGTTTTCATTTCGGCGGGACTATCGGCAATATGGCACAGATCCTCAATTCCGGTGTTTTCAACCATGGGTGTATTCACCAGCAGATGACGTCCTTCGTGCAATGCCAGTAATAGTTTTAATTTAATGCCGGTTGCCTGAAACGTAGGCAGAATGTTGATCTGCGCCTCGGCCACCAGTTGCGAAAAATCGTCGGTGCCCAGATTATCTTTCAGCTCAATATGATTGTGCTTTTTCACGGCGGCACGCAGTTCCTTGCTCGGTTTATTTCCGGCAATTACCAGCGGATAATCGAGGTCACTGAACACTTCATTCACCAGATACAGCGCTGCGCGGTTGTTTTCGCTCACATCGAGACTGCCGTGATACAGCGCAAAAGATCCCAGTCCATGACGGATGTTGATTTTCTCAGATGGATGAAACGCGCTTACCGTGCAGATGTTCGGGTTGATCTGCGAAAAATGCAGCTCATCGTTTTTCGATATAGTGAGAATACCGGTGGCCTGCGACAGATTTTTTTCGAAGCGTTTCAGTTTGCGTGATTCGCTTTGAAAATACAACACTTTGAGCGGATCCGATTCGGCCTGTGCAAGCCCGTTGTAGTATTCGTGCTCAATGTTGTGTGTGCGCACAAAGCGCTTTTTGTGCGATAAAGACGGATGCGAAAGATACAGACAGGTATGTATTCCTTCGAACAAAACCGGATGCTGATCAGCTGCAAGCCGCTTCAACAGCTCGTCCGAAGACCGGGAAACTACAATGAACGGTTTAGATGATAATATTCCGGTTTTATTGTTGTTGCGCTGATAGTAATACACCTTGTTGCAAAGTGCGTTCAGAGCTGAATCGCGCTTACGTCCACCGTATTGAAAATTGTGCAGGATAACTTTCACACCGGCATCGTGCAGCGCTTTAAGTTTATAATACACATCAATGGCACCGCCGTAATTGGCAGGGTAGGGAATATCGAAGGAAACGATATGGAGATGTTTATCCGAGGTATTCGCGTAATTTTTCATTCAGTTCTTTGGATTCATTTTCCCAGCACAGAAGCTCAGATACTTTCGACGCATTTTTCTTCCATTCGTTTAAACGGGCCTCGTCCGAAATCATCATTTTTAATGTTGTGGCCAGGGCTGATGGCTCTGAACTTTGTGTCACAGCGCCGACTTCGTATGTATTGACAATTTTTGCCACTTCAACCAAATTTGTGCACATCACCGCCAGACCTGCCTGTATGTAATCGAATATTTTATTTGGAAGACTGTACCGATAATTAATGTTTGTATCCTTATCGAGTGTGAGTCCGATGTCAGCAGCCATGGTATATTGCATCAGGTCTTCGCGTTTCATGGGCGGAAGCGTCATTATTTTATCAGAAAGATTTTCTTCAGCAATCATTCTTTTGATTACAGGGAATACATCGCCCCCACCGATAATGAGTAGCAGTGCGCCTTCGATGTGTTTCATGGCAAGCACTATTTCTTCGACGCCCCGGTCGATGTTGATACCACGTCCCTGTACAAGCAGAATTTTTTTATCATCCGGAAGGCCAAGCTCTGCGCGTGATTTCGAAGATCGCAGATGATTGCGCAGCGGCACATTGCGCACCACCAGCACCGGAATATTATATTCGTTTCTGAACAATTCGGCAATGGAATCATTTACCGTAATCATAAACGGAAGCTTAGGCACAATGCGCCTTTCGATGCGCTTCCAGAATTTCTGCACCCGCGGTCTTCCTTCGAGTTCTGGCACGCCGGTGAAGTATTCATGACTATCGAAAATCAGTTTTTTCCGTTTCAGTTTCGAAGCCAGACGGCAGGCCCAGAGCGTGTCTAGGTCGTTGGCCCATACTGCGTCGAAACGTGAAAAAAGCAGGCGAAAAAACAAATGAATGTTGAATACCGCGTAAAACGCAGGCCCGGTGCGGAAAGGCAGTCGCATACGGATGCATCGGTATGGTCTTTCGGGCATGGGCAGACTGTCGGGCAGGCGCCTGCCGATGAGTGTGACATCATATCCCATGTCGTGCATCAGCATGCAGGAGCGATGTACTCGTTGGTCGGTTACCAGATCGTTTATGACAGCCGAAATGATTCTCATTGCCCACAAAATTAGCCAAAATATCCAAACTATAATCGGGGCTGTCTCAAAACAAGCATAGCAAAACGACATTCCATAGTACAACAAGCTTTTTTATATTTTAGCTTTTGATGCAGAACATGGAATAGTCGAGCAAAAACAATGCTTCCGGCACAACCGACTCTTCCATGTATTCCATTGCATTCCAGACTATGGAAGGTCGGCTCGCATGAAAAAGTTGTTGTTTTTGCCGGAACAGATTCTTTTGAGACAGACTCGGATATTTATTATTTTTGCAACCAATCATTTTGTATGAACACCGCAGAATCAATCCGTCAACACGCATACAACATACGAATCAACATCATCCGGTCGCTCGAAGCAGCCGGCAGCGGCCATCTCGGAGGATCGCTCGGACTCGCCGATGTCTTTTCTGTTTTGTATTTTCACACTATGAAGCACAGGCCGCAGGAGCCAGAATGGGTTGAGCGCGACCGTCTGATTCTCAGTATCGGGCATGTGGCGCCGGTTTTGTATGCGGCTCTGGCTGAAGCCGGATATTTTCATGCAGAAGAATTACTCACGTTGCGCAAGCTCGGGAGCCGCCTGCAGGGTCATCCCGGACGCGATCACGGATTACCCGGAATCGAATTGTCGGCTGGTTCGCTTGGACAAGGTTTGGGTGTGGCCGTCGGAACAGCGCTCGGGCTGCGGCAACAGCAGAACAATGCCCGTGTATTTTGCATTCTCGGTGACGGTGAATTGCAGGAGGGCAGTGTTTGGGAAGCAGCCATGAGTGCGGCACATTATAAGCTCACCAACCTGATGGCCATTGTTGATCGCAACGGAGTACAGATTGACGGCCCGACTGAGAAAGTTATGTCGCTCGAACCATTGAAACAAAAATGGGAAGCATACGGCTGGCACGTTGTTGAAACCGATGGACATGATATTGAAGAGCTCATTGATGCATTTGCAAATCCGCATCTAAAGAGGCCTACAGCAATTATTGTCCAAACAGTGATGGGCAGAGGTATTCCTGAAATCGAAAACGATTACCGCTGGCACGGCAAAGCTCCAGATGCTGAGCAGGCAAAGCGTTTTGTCGATTCACTCCGCAATGTGTGAAGCACAAACCAAAACGCTTTGCAAGTTGAAAGTTTGTAAAGTTATCAAGTTCATAAAGGTGACGTTTGCGCATGGGGTATAGAAGGGCTGATTTTTCTCCGTTCCTTGTTATATCTTTGGCGATGGGGCGTTTATGCGTTTATGCGATTTTTGATTTGTCACATCATCGCCATATAGCATTATCGCCAAACAAAGTGCAATCTCCTTCTCAGAGCACCGAATCTTCGGTCGGTACATTCTGCTGATTACTGACAACTGAAAGCTGATCCTACATTTTCCGAAATAATCTGAAAGAGTTGGTAAAACAAAGCTCACTACTCATCACTCACTACTCACTACTCACCGCTCACCGCTCACTGCTCACCACTTACCGCTCACTGCTTAAAACAGACTTGCTGAAAGCTGACAACAGTTATCACATTTTCGTTCTTGTAAACATTCCCGCTTCGATGCTAAAAGTCTTTTTTCCTGCAACAGCAATGCAGAATCCGCCATTGAAATTTGTTACAGAAGTATAAATGCAGGGCACCACTTCTTTTCCGTCCTTGTCAATGAAACCCCACTTGCCATTGTATTTCACAGCAGCATAGCCCTCATTGAAATTCTCCACGGCCTCGTATTTTATTTTGCATACTTCGTAACCATGCTGATTGCAGAAACCCCATTTACCGTCGTTTTCCACTGCTGCCATTGATTCAGACAGATTATTTACAAAGTCATATTTAAAATCAAGAATCACGTTATTGGCAGAATCAATAATACCCCACTTCCCTTCTTTATTGGCTTTTGCAGCGCCATTACGGAAAATCCCGATTTCATCGTAAATCAAAGGAATCATTACTATATTTTCGGCATTAATCACACCTGTTTTATTATTTTTTGTTGCCAGCGCAATCTGCATTTCATTGAAATCTGCAATATAAGAGTATTCAACCGGAATAATCACTTTGCCATCGAGGTCAATAAAACCATATCTGTTTTCTTTACGCACTTTGTACCAAACCGGATTATAGTTGTATGAATCTTCGTATGGTGAATATTGGGGTTCCATTTCGTCGTAAATAAAGGGTACAATGATACTGTCTTTTTGATTGATAAGCCCATATTTGCCATTATACTGAACCCTTGTGATGTTGTATGAAAACGCATCGGCATAATCGTATCTGAGGGGTATCACTTCTTCGCCTTTTGTATTGATATAGCCATATTTTTGATTTAGCGATACCGATGCCAGTCCTCCATAAAAATCATTGATTTCATCATATTCCACATCGATTACTTCGCCTTTGTAATTGATGAGTGAATATTTTTCGCCATCATTGAAAAAAGTCACCTCACTTTCAGTAAAAGACCCGCAAAAATCATATTTAACCGGAATAATTTCATTTCCCAGACAATCAATAAAACCAATATGTTCACCATTGCTGACCTGAATCAGGTTGCGCCCATAATAATATAACGACTGATATTTTCCGGCAGGTATAATGGTTTCTCCTTTTTTATTCGCTATGAATGGCTGATCATCAAAATATACGATGCATATATCGCCATAAAACGGGCTCACAGACTCGTTTACAACTTGTATTATTTCTTTGCCGTTCCCATCAACCAACCCTGTTTTATTGTTTAGTGAAACGTAGAAAATATCGTCGCTGCGAAGTTCTATCCAATCGTAAATTACAGGTAAAATTTCCTTTCCTGTTTTGTTGAAAAGGCCATATTTCAGCTTCGTTTCATCATATACAATCAGATGTGTTTTCCCGGCACGGACAATTTCGGTATAGTGCTCCGGAATGATTTCTTCTCCGTTAAGTCCGATAACACCCCATGAAAGATCGGAACAGACAAGCGCAATTCCGTTTTCAAATAATGAATACATCTTATATCGGGGCTGTGTAATTTTATTCCCTTTTTTGTCAATAAAACCCGCCAATTCATCATCAGTGAAAGCAGCACGGCCTTCACTGAATTCAGAAACAGCATCAAATTGTATTGGAATTATTTCTTTGCCGTTTTTGTCTATAAAACCCCATTTCCCGTTAAGCATCACAGCGCCCAACCCTTCACGAAAATGGCCTGCATCGTAGTATTTTGGCTGAATAAGCACTTGTCCGGCTGTATTTATATACCCGATTTTTTCATTTTCTGTGAAATAGGCCATGCTTTCCGAAAATGGGCTGATGTATGGAAATCGTGCACTGGTAATCATTTTCCCTTCTTTGTTCATCAATCCATATTTGCCTTCGTCTCCGTACAGTATCATCCCTTCTGTCATTGGCATGCAGTATTCGTATATAAATGGAACAACGATATTCCCGCTTATGTCTATACATCCCGATCCGTTTTCATTTTCACCAAATATCAAACCATCTGTTACATAACGGTATGCATCAAATTTTACTAATATTTTTATAGTGCCTGTTTTGTCAATGAATCCCGTTTTTTCATCGGTCTCAACATAGGCATACCCTTCGCTGAAATCATATGCTGTATTGTAGATGGCAGGAATGATAATGGTTCCGTTTTCATCAATAAATCCGTATTTCATTGTGATGTAATCCTGAGTAACCATCAAACTGTCTTTTTGTGCAGATGCTGATTGAAACAGTGTTATCAATAAAACAAAACCGGCGGCCATGACTGCGTATGCTTTCATTGTATTTTTTTTCAAATGTAAGAATGTTTCATCGTTGTCAGGAAAATAAAATTGGTAATATTGTTGAAAAATCCTGTAAATGCTTTTAATCCATTATGGATGCTGCTCTAACGTTTTGTGATTATGAAAGTACATTTCGCGGATTTTTGTATTTTTGATTGCCCAAAAATCTTTATCCGATGAAAAAGACTGAGAAGAAACCAGTTAAGAAACCAGCAACAAAGAAAGAAGCTCCAAAGAAGGAAAAGGATTTAAAGAAAAAAACTGCTGCAACAAAAGCAAAGGAGCCGGTGAAGCCGAAAACTGCTGTTAAGGATAAGGCTGCTGTTAAGACTAAGACTAAGGCTAAGGTTGAGGTTAAGGATAAGACTAAGGTTAAGGATAAGACTAAGGTTGAGGTTAAGACTAAGGAGCAAAGCTCAAAAACAAATAAAAAAAATCCTTTGGAAGAACAGCTCCGCCCGGGGCGGAATAAACCCTGCAGTTCAAAATCAATAACTCCGAGCAAGGATGCAGGTAAGAAAGTACGAAGCTCTAAGGAAAAGGTCGAGGTCAAGATGAAGGATGAGGATAAAATAAAGGATATAGTCGAGAAGAAGGTTGAGGAGCCGGAAACAGAAGAATATGTTTCCAAAGAAATGACGAATGAAGTAATTGAAGAAAAGACACCCAAAGCTCCGAAAAAGAAAAAGAAAAAAGGCGCCGAGAATCAGTTGGCACTGGATTTCTGATGATATGATTTTTGCCACGAAGACACGAATTATTCAGCAAAGTCAACTGGCGCACACTTCACTGGTGCGGATATGTTATCCGTGACAGTGATAACAACAGACACCGTTATTAGTCAGCGTAAACGTATTAAAGACGCGAGCTGATCCTCTTTGCTTGAATAATCCGTCTGCAACGCAGTCGCAATGCGCGGGTAGGGAAATGCGGATTTTTTGATGACCCGATCAATTCAAAATCATCAGGCAAAATACTTTTCGCGGAATGCAGTTGTTTGCTTCATGAAACGCACCTATCACACCAATCTCGCGATTGCATACAATTTTGGCATATATAGCGACACCGTACTTTGAGCGGGCATTTTCAGAATAGGTTCTGCAAGTTTTTATGTGAAACATGAAGCTTGAGGATTAATCAACCAACGA
>DAOPKE010000126.1:0-6963 GCA_035390965.1 Bacteroidales bacterium
AAAATATTTTAAACTGCTCTTAATCTTGCTTTTAGGCGGTTTTATTCATAGGAGTAATCATGTATCAGTTCATTGATAATAATGCCTCCGGCAGTAATATTTACTATCGTGTTTCGCAGACTGATTTTGACGGTCGCAGCACCTTGCTTGGTACAACTAAAGCAGAATGTGGCAGTGATGTCAGTGTTCTTAAAGTTGTTTCGGTTGATCACAAAAATGCCGGGGTAACATTGAATTTCAGCACGGGAAAATCCGGAATGCATCAGATATTGTTGTGTGATATTCACGGAAAAATTATTGAGCAAACTTCGATGGTATGTGAGCCCGGATTCAATCAGGCCGATTTCTGCAAAAAAACAGATCCGGGAATTTATTTCTTTCGAATTTTGAATTCAGCCGAAACCGTTTC
Organism: Bacteroidales bacterium; assembly: GCA_035390965.1. Taxonomy (GTDB): domain Bacteria; phylum Bacteroidota; class Bacteroidia; order Bacteroidales; family DTU049; genus GWF2-43-63. The sequence goes on from DAOPKE010000126.1 coordinate 410, forward strand.
ATATAAGTGCAAACTGTAACCCCCCCTTATATACAGTCAACCGGAGAGTCGAAAGGCCTCCGGTTTTTTATAAAATGAATTATTTTTTTGTGTTTTTAATTTATAGGGCGATACTTAAATAATTAACAAAGTGTTGTTGATGGATTGATTTTGTTTAGGAACAATGCATCGCAGCCATTCGTTAGATTTGCAGTATGAAGAAAATTATCCGGTTTTTCAAAAATTGGGATCGGCGCATTCTCCTGCTTGCAGGTGGAGGTGCGCTTGTTGTTATTCTAATCGTTTTGCTGATTGTTTTAAAGCCATTTTCTTCCGGGAAAATCTATCAGGCGAATGATGTTATTCCCGACAATGCTTTTGCTGTTTTGCGCATCAACAATCCGGGAGAAATAATTCATAACAGCAGCTATAAAAATACACTGAGCAATATTTCATTCATGCCTGCGGCCGAAGCTTTTGTATATGGTTTGATGCAGGCCGATACTGTTTTATCGGTTAGCGAAAGCAGTAAAAATCTGCTTTCGGAATCACAATTGTATATTTCGTTTCATCCTGTCGGAAAAAATAAAACACAGTGTTTGTTTGTGCTTCAGATGCCTGAAAAAACGAATGCAAAACTGTTGTACGAAGAATTGAATAATAGTGGAAAAGTGGTTTTTTCTGAAAAATCAATTGATGGGAATATCTGTTATACGATTGGTAAAAAGTTGTTCAATCTTTTTCCATGCAATAATTTATTGATAGGATCGCTTTCGACGCAATTGCTTGAACAATCCATTGCAGCATCGGAAAAAAAATCGGGGATTTCCAATAATGAAGAATTTGTTTCAGCTCAAAAAACAGCTTCATCTGATTGCGAAATTAATATTTTTGTAAACACACCCATGCTCTACAGGTCGCTTGGGCAGCTTGTTTCGGGAAACGCGTATGTAAATCTCGCGTTTTTGCAAACAGTTTCTTCGTGGGGAAATCTTGATGTAAAATTGCAAGATGATGTAATGGTGTTTTCCGGATTGTTTCCACTGAGCAAAGCAAATGCATCGTTTATGTCGTTGTTTGATGAGCCAGCCAATGGTGCTACGCAAGATGCATTATCGATGTTGCCGGCCAATACTGCTGCAGCATTTTCGTTTGGATTCGGCCATTTTGAAAAGTTTTTTTCTGCGTATGCAAAGAGACTTTCTGAAGATAAACAAAACGTTTACAATAATGAAGAAGAAATCGCACATCTGAATCAGCAAGCGAAAACAGAATCTATCGAAAAATGTTTTTATCAGCACATCAGTGGTCAGCTTTGCGTTTTTTCTACGTCCACAACAGCTGGTCGTGAACCTCAGGTTTATTGCGCTTTTCCGGTAAGCGACGGGGAAGAAGTGAAAGATTGTTTGCTTGATTATGCTGCAGATGGAGAGTGGGATACTGCGCAATTTCGTAATGCAACACTGATTTGCATTCCAGTGGAATATGGAGCATTTAGTCTCTTTGGGCCTTTATTTGAGCCGATTTCGGAGACATGTATTGCTGTTACAGAACATTTTGTTTTTATTGGAAATTCTCCGGAACATGTAAAGCCGGTTCTGAATGATGTGCTTTCGGGGCGAACGTTGGGGGCTTCTGAATATAAGCAAAACCTGACCAATCATATCGCTTCTTCGTGGAATATTTTTTCGTTTCTGAATACCAGCGCGTCATCCTATAACCTTGAAACTCGCTGGCTGAGTGATACCTCATTAATTGCATCCTTGAATGATTCGCATAAAAACAAAAAAGCCGGTATTATTTCAATGACGGCCGCACGTCAGTCAGATGGTATTGTGGTAAGTGGTACCTGGTTTTTCGGAAAGTCGGATTCCTCTTCTTCAGCTTCATGGGCAACAACACTTGATGCAAATATTTCGGGAAGACCTGTGATTCTGAAGGATTTTAAAACCGGTGAATTCTGGATTGCGGTTGCCGATGTGTATGATAATGTTTATTTGCTGAATTCGGATGGTGTGATAGTCTGGAAAAAAGAAGTGGGTGATGCGGTCAATGACGATTTCCAGCTGTTGTGGTCGGGCAATAAGGAAAAAAGAAGTATGGCTTTTTCAACATCGGATGGTATTTATATTATTGGCCTTGACGGGGAAATACGGTCATCATTTCCTGTTTCTGTCAGAGCGGGTGTTGCATCAAACCTGCTTGTGGCCGATTATGATAATAATCAGAAATATCGCTTGATTTTTGGCGATAGTAAAGGTGTTTTAAATAATTATACAACGGATGGAAAATCAACGGAGGGCTGGTTGAAACCTGATTTAAAAAATCAGCACCAGTCGGCTGTGTTTTTCAGTCCGCTTGGTGGAAGCGATTATATTGTTGTTGCAAGTCCCGGAGGTACTGTACAGGTTTTTGACCGTAAGGGAAAATCGGTGGTTGATATTGATGAAATTCAGGACAACAAAGGATTTTGTCCTTTGCAGGGTGGACGAGATGTGAAGTTCTGGACTGCTTTTTCATCCGATGGTGCACTTATCAGCGTGAATCACCATGGCGACATTAATCCGTTAACGGAAAAATCCTATGGAGAGAATGTGTTGTTTGAAGCAAGTAAAAATCAGGTTCTTGCCATATCTGCCGGCATATTGTATGTTTTTAATGCTGAAGGCAGGGAAACATCAACAATAAAAATTTCGGAATCAGCGGTTGATTATATCAATGTGATTTCTGTAGAAGACAACCATTATTTGATATTTCATAATTCAGACAATATGATTGGTGTTGTTTCGCAGGAATCCGGATTTAAGGATTTTTTGTATAAATCCGAGGCGTCTGCTTTTGCCTGCATTGTTGTTAATGACAAGATTCTGATGATCACATCCAATGAAAAAACCATTGTGTTTGAAATAATCGCAGCAGAAAAGGACTGATGATTTTGGAATTTGTCAGGAGTCGCGACTCTTTTTTTAGCTCCCGGGACTTCATCCCGGGCTAATCTCTGTCGCGCCATCGGCGCTTATTGTACTTCGCAGCTTCTATGACGGCTTCGCCGCTTAACCTCAACTTTAACCTTGACCTTCGACCTGATTTTTTCCTCTTGACATCTGCCAATAAAATAGCGTATATTTGGAACTCTTTTTTTGCAACGAAATATGTTTCCATTTGTCTAATTACAAAACCTCATACCATGAAATTTAAATCACTGTTTGCGGCTGGATTTCTGGTCTTTGTGTCCATGTTTCTGGCCTCCTGTGTTAAGGAGGAGTTTGATATGGATACTGTTACTGCAACTAATTGGAATCCCAATGTTGCGGCTCCACTTATCAACAGCAGTTTGTCTCTTTGGGATGTGATGAATGATTATGATTCAACGGACTTGCTGGTGGTTGATTCCAATCAGTTTGTGTATCTGGTTTACGAAGACACGGTATATAGTGAGTCGGCCGAAAATCTGATACCTGTTGCCAATCAGACAATGAATTACAGTGATAATCTTACTCTGGGAACAATGACCGGGGACTATGTTTTTGATTATGACTATAATTTTGATTTTGCTCTGGGCGGCGGAATGGAGCTTGATTCAATGGTTTTGAAAGCCGGAACACTTTCCATGGCAATGAATTCCGATTTGTCATATCCGGCCACCATTGAAATGACGATACCTGGTTCAACACTGAATGGCGCCCCTTTTGCCGTTACGTTTGATTATAGCGGATCCGGCTCCAATACTACGGCTCCGTTGAGTGGAGGTAAATTTGTTTTTGACAATTCCGTAGTTAATAATCGTCTGGCAGTGCATTTTAAGGTAACAGTTCATGCCAATGGCAGCGCCAACAATGCGACTTATGCCAATTTCAACATGAATCTTGACGGAATGGCTTTCCGGTTTTTGTATGGTTATCTTGGTCAGTTCAATCTGAGTTTGAATAATGATACCATCGGAATCCGTGTTTATAATAATAATTTGACGGGGACTGTCAATTGGGAAGATCCGCGTTTATACATCAATGTTTTTAATGGATGGGGACTGCCCATTCGTACAACGGTAGATTATATGGAAGCCATCCGCTCCAACGATCCACCGGCCTCGGTGATTATTTCGGGTGCCGGAATTCCGAATCCATGGGATATTAATTATCCGACGGCGGTTGGCAGTGTTTCAACTTCTTCTTTCTTTCTCGATAAAAACAATTCAAATATCGATGCAGCACTCAATATCACGCCGCAACGAATTCTGGCTTTGGTTTCGGGTGTCACCAATCCGAATGGCAATGTGGTGAAAAATTTTGTGGAGGATGTTAGCAGAATGGCTGTGGAAGCCAGACTAGAACTGCCTTTTTATGGTACTGCGGAGGGTTTTGTATTGCAGGATACTTTTGATATCAGTTTCGGCGAAGACTTGAGTCATGTTGATTGGATCATGTTTAAACTCTATACAAACAATATGTTTCCGGTAGATGGAACGGTTCAGATTTATTTTTGTGATTCGCTCAATAACCGGCTCGATTCTTTGCTGAATCCTGTCGATCAGGCATTGCTTTCTGCGATTCCGGGACCAGCGCCTGAATATGAAGTGGTTTCACCGGTGGCAAAAACTGTATCGCAAACCATTGGTGGTTCTCGCATCGGGAATCTTGAAAACACGAAGAAAATTGTTGTAACTGCCTGGCTCGACACGTATAATGGCGGGACTCAGCTGGTGAAAATTTATTCGTATTATAAACTCGATGTACGATTGAGCGCACAGGCGCAGCTTAAATTCAACAGTTCCGAAATTGATTAATGAAGGAGGCCAACATGAAAAAAACAATTATTGCTATTTTCGTTTTTGCATCAGGGCTGTTGAGTGTCTTTCCGTTGATGGCTCAAAATGATATGATTATTCAGGGAATGCGTATCATTCCGCAATCATACTATTCCAATCCGGCCTTTATTCCTCAATGCAGATGGCATATCGGAATGCCGGGGCTTTCTTCTTTGTATATCGGAGGAGGACACAATGGTTTCAATGCAAAAAATGTCATTTCCGTCAATTCGCTTGATTCTGTTGAACTCGATATCGAATCGATGATCGGCAGTTTGAAAAATCATAATTATGTATCTCTCGAAGCAAACGAGGAATTATTGTCGTTTGGTTTTAAAATCAAAGATAAGCACTATATTAATTTTGCAGCAACCGAACGTGCTTTCGCACGAATATCATATCCGAAGGACTTGATTGAATTTGCTTTCTACGGGAATGGGGCCTTGCTGGATCAGACACTCGATATTGGAAATTTCCGGTTGACTGAAAATCATTATCGCGAATTTGCTTTTGGTTATTCCTATGTGTATGATAAGAACTGGACTTTCGGTGCACGTGCAAAAGTTTTATTTGGTATGTCCAATGTAAACACGCGTCGTACTGATATTACTTTGCATACCGAAGGTGAGTTTTTCGACATTACTGCAACTTCAGATATTCTTGTAAACACCAACGAAATCGACAATATGTCCGATACCGCTATAGATGAAGAAAAATACATGATGGATTATCTTTTTCTTACAAAAAACAAAGGTCTTGGTTTTGATATTGGAGCGACCTATAAACTGGATGATAAGATTACATTTGGACTTAGTGTGCTTGATCTTGGATTTATAAGCTGGAACAGCAATCCAATGAATCTTTCGAGTAAAAACTCTGATGGCAGTTTTACTTTTGACGGGGTTGATGTTTCTGAGTTTATGGAAATGGGCGCTGATTCTTTTATGCAGAATCTTGCCGACACCTTGATTGATATTTTTGAAGTTGATACAACTTACGACAAATATAAAACGTCGCTCAACACTCGTATTCATGCCAGTGCCTTTTATAAGGTAACTGAAAAAGATCATCTTTCAGCATTGCTTCGTATGCATTTCTACGACAGAAAAGTGCATCCTTCATTGAGTCTTGCCTATATGCGCAAGTTTGGTGATATCTGGCATTTGACAGGAACGTATTCAATAACCAACCGCAATTATGTTAATTTTGGAATCGGTATGTCGTTGAAATTAGGACCAATGCAATTGTATGTGTTAACCGACAATATTTTCGGACCGTTAATCTGGAACCGTTATACATGGCTTGAAGAGGAAGAAGACGATTTTGGTGCAACGTATTATGAAACTGAAAAACTTACTATTCCGCGCAACTGGAAATACATGAATGTTCATTTCGGATTGAATTTTGTCTTTGGCTGCAAGCCGCCCAAGGACCTCGTTCCGATTCTTGAATAATTCTTTTGAATTAAAATTTCCGCATCATTTAAATCCGTCTTCATGAATAACTGGGGACGGATTTTTAAATTTTTTGTGATTGGGGCTTCACCCCGGGCTAACATCTGTCGCGCCGTTGGCGCTTTTTGTGCTTCGCTCTTCTTGTCCCTGGGACTGGCGCCCGAGGCAAAAATATATTGCGCCTTCAGCGCATCCGAAGGTGCTTCGCATCTTTCTTTGACGCCTTCGGCCACTCACCACTCACCACTCATAACTACTAACACCTACTTCCTCGTCCCCGAAGCCCTAAAGGGCATACGGGCTATTAATATTTAACT
>DAOPKE010000127.1:0-6770 GCA_035390965.1 Bacteroidales bacterium
TGTAAAGTTGAAAGGTGACGTAAATGCTTGTAGCATGCGGCGCGCAATGCATAGTGCATGGAGTAAACTTCGCTCTCGCACTGAAGTCACTCTGAGCGGAGTCGAAGAGTCATTTTGTATTTGACGTGCGGCACTATGCGTAAAGCAAAATCGCCACAGCTCCTTCTTGGAGCACCGACGCTTCGGCCGGCACATATTGCTGAAAGCTTATTATCCCGTGCCTTGCGGACGGGACTTCGCTGATTGATGAATGCTGCTTGTCCTTGACCTCATCGTTAATCTTGAACTTCGTACTTTTGTAACGGGTAACGCTTGTAAGGCGTAACGACTGTAACGTCCGTAACGATTATTTTCATTACTTTGAATAAACGCTTTCAACATGACAGAACAATTTCTGACCTTCAACAATAAAAAACTGGCATACACCATTCATGGCTCCGGACCTGCTGTGATGCTTATTCACGGATATACTGAATCAAAGGATATCTGGTTTCCGATGGCAGAGAAACTGGGAAAAAAATATATGGTAATCATGCCCGATTTGCCTGGCCATGGCAATAGCGATGTGATGGAAAATCTTACAATGGAAATCATGGCAAAGCAAATGGATGTGTTGGCCGATAAGCTTCAACTGGAGCGGTTTACCATGATTGGTCACAGTATGGGTGGATATATGACCGCCTGTTATGCTTCACTGAATGAGCGTCGTTTGAATGGGTTTGGTTTTTTTCATTCCAGTGCCCGGGGCGACACTGCAGAAGGAAAATCCAACAGAGACCGGGTGATGGAAATTATTGAAAAAGATCATGGGGATACTTTTATCAATATGTTTGTTCCTTCTTTATTTTATGAAGCAAATCGCGATAGACTTGAGTCCGAGATTAAAACTTTGCAACAACGTGCATTAAAAATAAGTAAAAAGGCGCTGATTGAATGTCAGAAAGCCATGGCTGCCCGTATGGGACATATTGATCTGATTGCTGATTCCAATCTTCCAATTTTATATATTATCGGGAAGCAGGACAGTCGGTCCGATTACAATCTTATATTAGCTCAGGCAGCGCTTGCAAAGCGGGCTTTTGTATTGTCGCTGGATAGTTGTGGGCATATGGGCTATCTCGAAAAATTCGATGATTGTCTTGCTGCCGTTGAAGGTTTTTTGATGGCGTGTTTACAGACCAACGATTCCATGACCGCCATAGGCGGACGATGAAATGTTGGTCAATATCTGATCAACCGAAATTAATGTCTTTGATTTCGAAAATATTTCCCGCTTTGTCTTTGATGTAGCGGCCTGTATGGTCGTTGTCTTTCTGAAATTCAATAACAGTGTATCCTTTTTCTTTTGCTTTTTCGGCAACACTTTCTGCTTTCCAGTATTCAAGCGCCATGTGGCTCATGCCATCCGATTTTTCTTCGGGGCAAATCATCAGCTCAATCATCAGCTCGAATTGTTTCATGCGAACAACTTCAATGTGATGTTGAGTGCCAAAAACATTGTGAGCTGTTTTTTCGCTCAAATCGAAACGGTTCAACTCCTGAAATCCCAGAATTTCGTGATAAAAATCCTTGACGTCTTTTTCGTCATGAATATGAATTCCGATATGACGCAACATGCGATTGTTATTTAGAAAAACACCCTGTCGTGACAGGGTGTTTTTGGTATTTATAAAAACTATTCTTCGTCTTTTTCCTGTTCTTCGTATGCTTTGAGCAGGGCTGTCTGAACATCGGTCGGTACCTGTTGGTATTCGGCCATTTTCATGGTGTAAGTGGCTTTACCCGAAGTGAGTGAACTCAACGCTGTTGAATAGCGGTTCATTTCGGCCAGCGGAACGCGTGCTTTGATCTTCTGGTAGTTTCCTTCACTGTCCATCCCCATTACAACGGCGCGACGTCCCTGAAGGTCAGTCATTACATCACCCATGCGGTCGGCGGGAACCATGACTTCAACATCATAAATCGGCTCGAGAATTTTCGGACCGGCATTTTTGAAAGCTTCACGGAAAGCCTGACGACCAGCCAGTTTGAATGATAATTCGTTGGAGTCAACCGGGTGCATTTTGCCGTCATACACATAAACAACAATGTCGCGTGCATATGAACCGGTGAGCGGACCTTCTTCGATTTTTTCCATGATACCTTTTAGAATGGCCGGCATGAAACGTGCATCGATGGCTCCACCAACGATACAGTTATTGAAAACCAGCTTTCCACCCCATGGCAGCGGATGTTCATCGCTTCCACGTACAGGGAATTCTGTGGTCCAGCTCATGCCTTCGCGCCACGGTTCAATCATCATGTGGACTTCGCCGAACTGGCCGGCACCACCTGATTGTTTTTTATGACGATACATGGCTTTAGCTGCTTTGGTGATGGTTTCGCGATAAGGAATCTTTGGTGGATAGAGCTCAATCATCACTTTCTCGATGGTTTCCATGTGCCATTTGGCTGCATTCATGTGCATTTCGCCCTGGCAGCTGACAATAATCTGTTTGAGTTCCTTTGAGTATTCAACGAGGTATGTCGGGTCGATTTTTTTCAGTTCGTTCAGAACAGCACCGAGTTTTTCATCATCGGCAGCGTTTTGTGCTTTGATGGCAGTGCGGTATTTGGGATCCGGATACTGAATCGAAACAATCTCTTCATCAGAATTTTTCGGATTGTTCAGTGTTTCGTTGGTTGCCGTATTTTTCAGTTTAACAGTAGCCACGATATCTCCGGCCACAGCTTTTTCGAGTTTCTCGCGGTTTTTACCGGCAACGGCAAAAATCTGAGTAACACGTTCCTTAGTGCTGTTGGTTCCGTTGATAACATCCGAACCTTCTGAAATCTCACCGGCAGCGATTTTGAAGAAACTGATTTCGCCAAGGTGCTGTTCGATGCTGGTTTTGAAAACGAATCCGCAGAAAGGATCGGCAGCTTTGTAATGATATTCTTTTCCGCTTTTTGATTTCATCGGAACGCTCTGGAGCGGTGAAGGACCAAACTGGGCAACGAATTCCATTATGCGGCCAGCGCCTATGTTGTGTTTAGAGCTGGTGCAGAGGAGTGGGAAAACATTGCGCTGAATGATACTGGCGGCAAGTCCATTGACGAGTTCTTCCTCGCTCAGGTCACCGTTTTCGAAGAATTTTTCCATCAGAGCTTCGTCTGATTCAGCGGCGGCTTCAATCAATGCCGTGCGCATGGCGTCGGCTTTGTCTTTTTCACTTTCGGGAATATCCAGTACTTCGGGTTTTCCTCCGTTAGCAGGATATTTATACAGTTTTTTGGTCAGCACATCAACCACAGAGTTGAATCCGACGCCAGTTGAAACTGGATACTGAACCGGAATCACCTTGTTGCCGAACTGGCTCTGGAGCTCGCGGAGGACTTCGTCGAAGTTTGCTTTTTCGTGATCAAGCTGGTTCATGACGAACATCACTGGCTTGTTCATTCGGGTGAGGTTGCGCCAGCTGATTTCAGTGGTCACTTCAATGCCGTTCTGCGCGTTGATGAGCATCACGGCGAGGTCGCTCACGGTGAGAGCTGCCAACACGTCGCCCACGAAGTCGTCGAAACCCGGAGTGTCGATTATGTTGATTTTCTTTCCGCTGTATTCGGCATACAACACGGTTGAGAAAACAGAATTCTGCCTTTCGAGCTCAATTTCACGGTAATCCGAAACAGTGTTTTTGTCTTCAACAGTGCCGCGGCGGTTAATAACACCACCTTCAAGCAGTAAACACTCGGCCAGAGTCGTTTTTCCAGATTTGGCACCGCCAACCAGCGCGATGTTGCGGATATCTCCTGTCTGATACACTTTCATATGTTGTTCTGATTTAAATTTTTAAAGAGTTACTCCAAAAAGGAGCACAAAAATATGAATTTATTCGGATTGGCAACACCGGAATGCGTAAAAATGAAGAAATTAAGAGGAAATTGCCGGTTTTAATTCCGGATATTATCATTTGGAATGAACGAGCTCAAGAATTTTTCGTGTTGTATTCCAGTTTCGCACCGTCATCAGTCGGTATTCGGGCAACGAAACTATTTTTGAAAGCCGGCTCTGAGTGGCCTTTTCAATTAGTTTTGAGAAATATAAAACACCGTTGCCGGCTGCAGCACGATCGACCCCTTCGCGAAGAGAAATTTTCGAAAACAATGCTTCAGCCTCAATTTCAGAATCCAGAAAAACCACATCGTATCTGTACTTTTCCGGTTCAGCCCCGAACCATTCCGGAGCGTTTGCAACCACGAAGCTGAGTTGTTCGGCAGTTAGCAAAACAACCGGAATGTCGGCACCCGAATATTTTTTCAGGTTGATTTCAATTTTCTTTCTGATTTTTGAGGAATCGGAAACACCGCATGAAAACATCACATTACCGCTCTGGATATATGTTTCAATATCACAAAATCCACATTGTTCAAACAATGCTTTCAGATCTTTCATCGGAATCACATTCTTTCCGCCGACATTGATGCCGCGGAGGAGAGCGATGTAGCGGGTTTTCATACGGTCGGCAAATCAGCGCAAAGCGCATTATGTTGTAGCAGAATTATTCCGAATACCATTTGTATGATTCGGACCAGGCCAGAAAGTCCTGAATTTCTCTGGCGTGCGATTTAATCCATTTGGTCACATGTTTTTCACCGGAGGAGGCGAACACCAAATAGGACAATGTCTCAATATATTTCCGGTTCTTCATTTCGATGAAATAGGGGACATAATAATCCCAGTAAAAACCGTAATTATCGGCTTTTGTTTACTCCATGGATGCTATAGCAGTATTTAAGTTGCCGGCAAATTTTTCAGCGTCGGTTTGCTTTTTATTTTCACTGATGGCAAGTGCAGCCGACATTGACATAATAAGATCAACGGTTGAAAAGCTGTTTTCGTTTGGTTTGCCATCTGCCGTTGTATCGCCAAGAGAACTGCCATCGATACTGATGGAAATGGAATTTTTTCCTGTTTTTTTTACGCCTAAACTCAGAATGTCTTTTGTCCTGTTCAGATTATCTTCAGCCCGGGGACCAGTAGGCTCGACGGTGAAGAAGCGGCAATAAGCCAGCAATGCAGGAATGCGTTTGTTTTTATAATGCATCACGCGTGCAATGGCGTTGTGAGAACTTGCGTGTTCGGGGTTACATACAACAGCTTTCTGAAAACTCAACAGTGCCTCATCGCTTTTATCCTGTCCGATCAGCGTGATACCCTTGTTGTAATGAAGCAGATAGAAATCAGGCAACAGCGTCAATCCTTCATCATACATGGCAACTGCTTTATCCGGCTCTCCCAGATGATCCAGTGCGCTGCCATAACTTACATAGATCATATTAAGTCCTGAGTCATTGGGATGCGCAGTTATGGCCTTCTTGCAGCAGGTAATGCAATCTTCGTATTTTTTGAGTGCACTGAGTGAATACGCTTTTTCGGAATATGCCATCAGATTGTCCTTGTCGGCTCTCAGTGCTTCGTCATACTTAACAATGGCGGCATTATAATCTCCTTTATCATGTAACTGAACTCCCTGCGATACCAGATCGTGTGCTTTGTCGGGGTTCTGGGCCATCAGCTGAATGCTCAGCAAGGCAATTATAGAATAAACGATAACATTTTTCATGATGACAAAAAATTTGGTTGGTAAGCAAATATATAAATATTTGTTTACAGCTGGTAAAAATTTAATTAAGGTGTCCAAATAATTTCTTATATTATGGTCGTTTAAAATGTCTAAATATTAATCAATATGAAATTTTCCGGACAGAATATTTTAGGATTCATGGATCAGTTTCCTGATGAAATCACATGTGTAGCATATCTGGCAGATGTGAAATGGGCTGACAAATTTGTTTGTTCAAAATGCGGACACGACAAATTCACAGTAAGAAAGAAGAATCTTGCAAGAGACTGCAACAGGTGTCACCATGTTGAAAGTGCGACAGCCGGTACACTTTTTCACAGGGTTCGGTTTGGCCTCAGAAAAGCGTTTGCAATTGTTTTTGAAATGTCAACCACCACCAAAAGCCTTTCATCATCAATAGTTGCAAAGCGCTACAGCATAAGCAGAACAACTGCGTGGACATTTATGCATAAGGTTAGAATTGCAATGAAAAGCAGCATGGCCAATCCACTTTCAGGAACTGTGCAGGTTGATGAATTTGTTTTTGGTGGCATGGAAACTCTAAAGCAGGGCAGAAGCCATGATGCGAAGCGGAAAAAGATTGTTGCAGCCATTGAAACATCAACTACCGGAGGAGTGAAACGCGTATATTTTCAGAAAATCCCTGATTTTTCCTCAAAATCACTTCGTAAAATTTTTGACGATCATATTTCTGCGCAAGCCAAAGTGAATACTGACCACTGGACAGGCTACACGCCAATTGCGAAAGATTTCAATATTGATCAGAAATACTCGGATAATGGGAAAGGTATGAAGCAAATGCACATCATTATTCATCAGGTGAAGGCCTGGTTAAGGTGCACTTTTTCCTGGGTACATGAAGGGCATATTGAAAAATATCTGGATGAATTCAGTTTCAGAATAAATCGCTCCATTCACAGGCAAAACATTTTTCACACCCTGATTCAAAGGATGATTCTGGCAAAACCATCTCCTTATCAGTTGATTAAAATAAGTACTTAATTGGACACCTCAAAAATTTAATTTTATTTCGTAGTGAAAAAACGCGGGTATATATTAAAAGTCGGCCTGACCGGATTTTTTCAACATCATCTCTCCATCAAAAACACCATATGTTTTGTGGTTGACCCATTCGCCCAGGTT
>DAOPKE010000128.1:0-6734 GCA_035390965.1 Bacteroidales bacterium
GAATCTGTCACGTTTCCTGTATCATCGAATTCAAGCATCAGAAACTCTCCGCGAACAACGGCGAAAAGTTCGCGTTTGTGAGGCATCTCATGTTTGTGTGGTCGAATGTAGGTGCCGGGTTCCATGGCGTTCAAAAAACGCTGCATGACATCTTCTTCGGTTTTATGGATATTCAGATTCATGCGTCTGCGATCCGATGCTTTGGCTTTTTGCGACAGATTATTGATGGTTGTGATATCGACTTTGTACATAACTTTAATTTTGAATGGATAAAGGTACAAAAAAAATTGAAATAATAAACAGAACCATTAAATTTGTATCGTTGTGCATATATGTATGGATGAAATTGAATTTCGTTTATTGAAGCGGATTGCAGCTGGTGAAAGCCAAACGCTTGATTTTAAATTTGCGGTTAACGACAGCCGCAAGATTGCCCGGAGCATGTCGGCTTTTGCCAATACCGATGGGGGGTCATTGCTTATTGGTGTAAAGGACAATGGCCGCCTTGCCGGAATGCGTACCGAAGAGGAGATTTATATGGCCGAGGCGGCTGCCAGTATGTTTTGTGTCCCTGAAATTTTATTCAATAGTATTTTATATAAAATACAAGGTAAGGAAATTCTCGAAATTGTTATCCCCGCTTTGTCCGACGTGCTTACTCTGGCTCCGGATGAAAATGAAAAGTATCTGGCTTATCTTCGGTTTCGCGATGCAAATTTTGTAGCCGGCAGTATTTATGAGCGTGTCTGGAATAAACGACGTTTTAAACTGAATACGCACTTGAGAATGGATGAATATCACAGGGCTGTGCTTGAGCTTATGGAACGCAAAGGCGCTGTTTCTTTAGAACAGGTTGTTCATGATCTCGGCTTGAAAAAAGGTTTTGCTGCTTCTGTCATTGAACGACTCATTTTGCTTGATGCCGCTGATTTTTGTCTCAATGAAAAAGGAATGCATTATTGTCTGAAAGATAGTATTCAGTAGTCAGTGGCCAGTAGTCAGTATGATTTACTCACAACTGACTACTCACAACTGACTACTGATTTTCTTCCATTCACCGGTCGCAGCCCTCAATTCACCGTTAACCATTAATTGATAACGGCTAATTTTGTACTTTTGCACCATGCTTACAACAATTCTTCTGGTCATATTAGGATTGTATCTGTTTTCGCAGATAATGGTGCGCTGGGTCATGCCTTGGTTGTTGCGCAGATATATTATGCGCATGCAGGAACGCATGAATCCCGATGCCGGGCAAAAAACATCACGAAAAGACGCAACGGAAGTTCATATCCCACGAAAGCAAAAATCGAAATCAAGCCGTACCTACAACAATGCCGAGTACGTTGATTACGAAGATGTGGACGACGGGAAATAAATTGGTTTTTCGGTTCTAAAAGGTCATGTGGTGTATTAATTATTACCGAATGTTAAAAATGAGCTTTTTACCATGAGCGTGACATCCGGAGGATGTCGAATAATAATAGCGTCCGGCGACCTTGTCATCACGTGGAACGTGACAAGCTGTTTCACGTGAAGCCGGATGTAGAAAGGCACAAAAACAGGATCCGCCAGCTGGCGGATCCAATCCACCTTCATTATATTTTTCTTATTGCAATAAATTTGTATTGATTTGACCTCTCTGAGGTCGGTTTCTAAATCATTTTTACCCGGCCATTTCACGTAAAACGTGACACAGCAGGCCGGGCTATTGTTGTTTGACCTGCGCTGCAGGTCGGGCAAAATATTCAGACTTCGTGGTTCACACAAAAACATGTAGAACCATAAAAACAAATTATGTATCACATATTTTGTGTGACACATTTTGCGTCATGAAAAATAATTTGCGAAAAAATTCTTGCGATGGCTTTGAGTTAATGATCAGGCCTGAATCAGCCTGACAAACTTCTCATAGACCAGCCGTTTCACCTTTTCCATATCCTGCGGGGCGCCGAGTTCTTTTTCCATCGAGGTCACATCTTTGTCGGTAAAGCCGCATGGATTGATGTGTTTGAAATAGGACAGGTCTGAATTGATGTTGAGTGCAAAGCCATGCATGGTCACAAAGCGGCTTACACGAACACCGATGGCGCATATTTTACGCGCTTTGCCTGGGGTGAGCGAATCAATCCACACGCCGGTGGCGCCTTCGAGTCGCTCTGTTTTGATGCCAAATTCAGCCAATGCAAGTATGATTGCTTCTTCCATTAAATAAATGTAGCGGCGAACCGAAAGATTCAGCTTGTCGAGATCTATGATCGGATAGCCCACCATCTGGCCGGGACCGTGATAGGTGATGTCGCCGCCGCGATTGGTGTGGATGAATTGAGCATTTTTGGCCTGAAGCTGAATGTAGTTGAGCAGCAGATTCTGCTCGTCGCCGCTCTTGCCAAGGGTATATACATGCGGATGCTCAACAGCGAGAAACCAACCCGCAAAAGGGTTTGATGAATAATCCGGATTTTTCCGCATTTCAATCAGTTCATCCATGCGGGCTTGCTGAAAGTCCCATGCCGCCTGATATTCCATGTGCCCAATGTCGGTGTAGTCGATTTGCATAAAATGAAAAAAGCTGCCTGTGCAACTTCATTGAGCCACTAATGGGACTCGAACCCACGACCTGCTCATTACGAATGAGCTGCTCTACCAACTGAGCTAAAGTGGCGAGAAAAAGTCGGGATGACTGGACTCGAACCAGCGGCCTCTTCGTCCCGAACGAAGCACGCTACCAACTGCGCTACATCCCGATGGGGGTGCAAAGGTACAATATTTTTTGAATAATGAACATGGAATAATGAACCAGGAAGTAAGAAGTTAATTGCAAGGATGTTATACTTTTTCGTTACGCGTTACATACTTTACAATCGTTACAGGGTGACAAGGTGAGGAATAGCCTTCAGTAATCAGCTCTGAGAAGGAACTGGGTGTTTTATGTGGCGATGATGCGATACGGCGATGATGCGACAAATCGAATTTCGCATAATTGCAAAATCGCATTAACGCCAAACGCAGTGATAGAACGAAACCAAGCCATGCTCTATGCCTCTTGCGCTATGCGTTGTGTATTGCGCGTTGTGCCGTAAGCCCTTTGCCCTATGCCGCATGCCTCATGCCGGTTTATTAAAGCTAACAAAGGCCGGTTAACAAACTGCTGCAAATGATATTTGTTAATTCAATAAGTTTTCATACTTTTATCCGGATTTTCTGTATGGAAAAAGTTGAACTCGAAATCAGCGGCATCAGTTACAGCTACTCACAGAGTGGTGCCTACACGCTTATACTGTCCGAATCGGGCGGCAGGCGTAAGTTGCCCATTATTATCGGGCAGTTCGAAGCGCAGAGCATTGCTATTGAAATGGAGAAGATGAAACCCACACGTCCGCTTACGCACGATCTGTTTCGTAGTCTGGCACAGTCTTTCAATATTAAACTCAATGAGGTCTTTATCCATAAATTCGAAGAAGGCGTTTTTCACAGCATGCTTATTTTTGAGAAAGAAAATCAGATTCATTCTCTCGATTCGCGCACAAGTGATGCTGTTGCACTCGCAATTCGTTTCAATTGCCCGATTTATACAAGTGAAGAAATTCTGAACGAAGTCGGTGTCATTTTTGATGAACAGGCACAGGATTCGATTGAAGAGGAATCTGAAGAAAAGGACACTCCTGTAAGTTCTTCATCAGGCCTTGCTTCCCTTACACTCGATGAGCTCGAAGCCATGCTGACCGAAGCCATCGATAACGAGGATTATGAGTTTGCATCGCAAATCCGCGATGAAATCAACCGTAGAAAATAATCACAAAATACTTCTGTTATGGGACTGAAACTTAGACTAACAGTCATGAATTTTCTCCAGTTTTACATCTGGGGATCGTGGCTCATTACCATCGGCAACTTTTGGTTTGGCACCAAACAATGGTCCGGTGCTGAATTTGGAATTATTTTTTCAACCATGGGCATCGCATCTTTGTTTATGCCGGCTTTAATGGGCATTGTGGCCGACCGCTGGCTGAATGCTGAAAAATTGTATGGAATTCTGCATTTGTTGAGTGGTGCCGCTTTGTTTTATCTGCCACAGATTCAGGATCCGACCGGATTTTTCTGGGGAATTCTGGTCGCCATGACATTTTACATGCCAACCATTGCACTCACCAACTCTGTTTCATACACAGCGCTTAAAAACAATGGATTCGATGTAGTGAAAGCTTTTCCACCTATTCGGGTTTTTGGTACCATTGGTTTCATTGCAGCTATGTGGGTGGTAAACCTCACAGGCAATAAGGCCTCGGAAAATCAATTTTATATTGCCGCAGCCATTTCTGTTTTACTTGGACTGTATTCATTCACACTGCCTAAATGTCCGCCGCTTGGCAAAAAACAAGAAAACAGAACTTTTATTCAGATGCTCGGCCTCGATGCATTTGAGCTGTTCAAATCTACCAAAATGGCGTTGTTCTTCATCTTTTCAATGTTCCTGGGAGCTGCTCTGCAATTAACAAATGCTTACGGCGATGTTTTTCTGGGCGAGTTTAAAAAAATTCCGGAATACGCCGATTCATTTGTTGTGCGCTATTCAACAATTATTATGTCCATTTCCCAGATGTCCGAAACACTCTTTATTCTGGCCATTCCGTTCTTTATGAAAAAATTCGGAATCAAGAAAGTGATGCTCATCAGTATGGTTGCATGGGTGCTTCGTTTTGCTTTGTTCGGTCTTGGTAATCCAACCGATGGTTTGTGGATGATTATTCTGAGCTGCATTATTTATGGAATGGCTTTCGATTTTTTCAATATTTCAGGATCGCTTTTTGTTGAAACAACCACCAAGCCTGCAATTCGTTCTAGCGCACAAGGATTGTTCATGATGATGACCAACGGATTTGGAGCCATCATGGGCAGCACAATAAGCGGATATGTCATTCAGCAATACTATACCGATGCCAACGGAGTGCGCGACTGGAGAAATATCTGGTTGCTTTTTGCTGCATATGCTCTTGTTGTAGCCATTTTATTTGCAATATTCTTCAGGCATAAGCATAATCCCGATGACCCAAAATTGCAGAATATCGCTCATTAAAATTTAACGGAGAGTAGGTTATGAAACTAAAAAAAATACGACAGAAAACGCAAAAGGCAATCACTGTCGTGTTTTTTCTTTTGTTCGGATTTTACTTTTCGTTAATCGTTGTAGCCCAGACAGGAACGAAATTTTCAGGAGTTGCTTCTTATTATGGTATCCCCTTTCACGGAAGGCAAACTGCTAGCGGAGAAATATTTTCAATGGATTCGATGACCGCAGCACACAAGCAATTGGCTTTTGGAACATTGGTCAGGGTGACCAATCGCAGCAATGGAAAATCATGCGTGGTGAAAATCAATGACCGCGGGCCTTTCATTGCAGGTCGCATGATTGATCTGAGTAAGGCAGCTGCCGATACGCTTGATTTCATTGCGCAGGGACTTGTTACCGTTGATTGCGAAATTATTGGAACGGCAACGATCAACAGGCCTGTACTGGCTTCCACTTCAGTAAAAAACGATAAAGCTAAACCAGATAAAGGAGCTGCCAAAGAAGTCAGATTGCAGGATAGCACTGCTACGAAAACGGCAGCAGCAAATACAACGAGGTACATTCCGCGCGAAGCTGTGAAATACGTGGCTGCAAGTCCCGATTCGCTTACATTCTATTCAGTTCAGCTTGGAAGTTTTGGCATGCAGCAAAATGCAGAAGCGTTGTTGAAAAAAGTGGAAGGGAAATTTCCGGATTCACGAATGATGCAGGCCGAAGTGTATGGAAAAATCTGGTTCCGTGTACTTTGCGGCAAATACCCGACCATTGATGAAGCTACAAAATTGAAAAACTCGTTAATCAAAACGTACCCGCAGAGTTTTTTGGTTAAATTTGAACACGCGGAACAAAATACAGAAACAACGGAGTAATGAAACAATACCATGATTTAATGCGGCATGTGCTTGATAACGGTGTGAAAAAACCCGACCGCACCGGAACCGGCACTGTGAGCGTATTTGGATATCAGATGCGGTTCAATCTGCAGGACGGATTTCCGCTGTTGACTACAAAAAAACTGCACACCAAAAGTATATTGCACGAATTGTTGTGGTTCCTGAAAGGCGATACAAACATTCAGTATCTGAAAGAAAACGGTGTATCGATTTGGGATGAATGGGCCGACGAAAACGGAAATCTTGGACCTGTATATGGCTCGCAATGGCGCAGCTGGAAAGGCAGCGAAGGACAAACCATCGATCAGATTTCGGAGTTGATTGATCAGATTAAAAAGACCCCCGATTCACGCAGATTGATTGTGAGTGCATGGAATGTGACCGATGTCCCGAAAATGAAATTGCCACCGTGTCATTTGCTTTTTCAGTTTTATGTGGCCAATGGAAAACTGTCGTGTCAGCTCTATCAGCGCAGTGCTGATATTTTTCTTGGTGTCCCCTTTAATATCGCTTCCTATGCTTTTTTGCTGCACATGGTGGCACAGGCAACTGATCTGCAGGTAGGCGATTTTGTTCACACCTTCGGCGATGCACATTTGTATCTGAATCACATCGAGCAGGCACAACTGCAGCTAAGCCGCGATTGCAGGCCGCTTCCGAAACTTGAAATCAATCCGGAAGTAAAAAACATTTTTGATTTCAAATACGAAGATTTTTCCATTACCGGCTACGACCCGCATCCACACATCAAAGCGGTGGTAGCTGTTTAA
>DAOPKE010000129.1:0-6724 GCA_035390965.1 Bacteroidales bacterium
AATACATGAATAAAACAACGCAAGTTACTAACATTTAAATGTTTACAACATTTATGCTTGGGAAATTAATTTAGATGCGTTTGCCCTGAAACATCAGTTGAATCAATGCAAAATTATTTTGTATCTTTGGGTAATGGAAAACAGGGATTTTGACAGTAATAAATTTCTAAAGTTTTGGTCTGACAGTTCGGACGAAGATTATGAAACAATGCTTGCTTTATTTGAAAGCAAAAGATATAGCTGGGCATTATTTGTTGGCCATTTGATGATTGAAAAGTTGTTAAAAGCTTTATTCGTGCAGGTAAATCACGATTACCCTCCTTTTATTCATAATTTATTATTACTCGCTGAAAAATGCAAATTGGATTTAAACGATGAACAGAAAATATTTTTCATTACAGTGACCGCATTTAATATCAATGCTCGATATGATGATTACAAAATGAGTTTTCAAAAAAAATGCACACCTGAATTTACTTCGATTTGGATTGAGAAAATTAAGACCAACAGATTATGGATAAAAGAACAGATAAAATAATCAGACAATATTTATCAACAGTATCGGTTCAGACTCCTGGATTTGTAACTGCATATCTATTTGGTTCCTATGCAAAAGGAAATCAGCATGCTGACAGCGACATCGATATTGCATTAATCATTGAAAACCTTCAGGACTCTGACAAATTTGATATTCAGGTACAATTGATGTTGCTTGCATCTAAATTTGATTTACGGATTGAGCCGCATCCTTTGTCATTAAATGACCTTGAATCTGACAATCCATTTGTTTATGAAATCAAGAAAACCGGAATTGAGTTGCGGAAATAATTCCGAAAATTCAAATGTCGATAATATTTTTGTTATTGATAATCAATAAGCCGATACAGCCATGGGACTAAGTTTTCATTACAGCGGCAGCATTGCCAGTCCGGAATTGTTGCCGGAACTAATGGATGAAGTGCGCGATATTGCAAAAGTGCATCACTGGGATGTTCATGAGTTTGAGCGCGAATTTCCGGAAGGCGCTTACGGGAAAGAGGAGTTTAATCAGGATATTTACGGTCTTGTTTTCTCGCCGCCTGAATGCGAACCGGTATGGATTTGCTTTCTGTCGAACGGCCGCATCAGCAGCCCGATGCACCTTCAGTTTTGGGGCGACGCCAAGGAGCCGCCTGAAAGCGATTATTTATACATGATTTCAGTGAAAACGCAATATGCCGGGATCGAAATTCATCAGTTTATCATTGATTTGTTCAGATATCTGAATAAAAAGTATTTTTCATCTTTTAAATTGCAGGATGAAGGTGAGTACTGGGAGACAAATGACATTGATGTTCTGAAGGCAAATTTCAATAAATACACTTCGCTGATGAACAGCTTTACAACTGCGCTGGAGATTATCCCAAAAGAATACGGCGAAAATCTGGAAGAGTATTTTCTTCGATTGATGAAGATGATTCAGGATCGCGGTAAAATTTGATATTGCTGAATATGATGTAAATATGTCTGTTTTTTTGTATCTTTGGAATATATTTCTGACAATGGATGAAAAAGTAAAATATTGGGTTGACATATCTGATTATGATTTGGAAACTGCAGATGCAATGCTTCAAAGCAAACGCTACCTCTATGTGGGATTTATGTGCCATCAGACTATTGAAAAAATATTCAAAGCCTATTATACTGCACTGAAATCTGAGGTTGCACCTTATTCGCATAGTTTATCTTTTCTGGCTAAAAGCGGAGATTTTTACGAACAATTTTCCGAGGAACAAAAAGATTTTCTCGATCAGATTGAGCCATTGAATATTGAGGCTCGTTACCCATCGCATAAAGAGCGGTTATTGAAAAGTTTGACGGAAACAAAATGCATTGATATTATTACCAAGACGAAGGAATTACAGCAATGGATAAAAGCGAAGCTATAAATATTGTAAGAAGCTACGGTCTTTTGCTCAGGAAGTATTTTCCTCTTGAGAAGATTTATTTGTATGGCTCGTATGCAAAGAACACGTACAGGGCAGACTCTGATATTGATGTTGCTATTGTCGTCAAACATATTGATGGAGACTATTTTTCCGTGACACCTTTACTTTGGAAACTAAGACGTCAAATTGATGATAGAATAGAACCCATACTGATTGAAAGAGAAAACGATAAAGGCGATTTCCTGAGTGAAATTCAGAAAAATGGAATTGAAGTAGAGTAGTATTTTCCGCTCCTGCAGATTTTTAAATTCAAGGCTGGGCGTAGTCTTTAGAGAAAATTTCGTTGGGTTTAGTCTTGAGATTAAACCCAGCAAATAATTTTAATACAGACTACGCCCGATGTATATAAAGAGCGCTGCAGGAGCGAAATTCGATTAGTATAGTAACATAAAATAAGCGGCGCATTGTAAGACATTAGTTCACAAGATATCATTCGCTCACACAACAGCATTGCGACTCAAAAAAGTCAGCTCACTTAATTGACGAAACCGCAGTAAAAAATTGATTTATTTCAATATCGATGCAAGTGGCTGAACAATAGAATCATAGAGCTTTGTTTAGAATGGTTAAATTTTAGGGTTAAAGTCCTGCAGATGAAATGTATTCTATATCTTTGCTGCGAATAAAACTAAATTCAATTTGATATGAAAAAGCATAATTTCAACGCCGGCCCGGCTATTTTGCCCCGGATTGCTATCGAAAACACCGCAAAAGCCGTTCTTGATCTGAACGGAATTGGCATGTCGCTGCTCGAAATCAGCCACCGCAGCAAGGATTTTCAGGCTGTGATGGACAATGCCGTTGCTCTGATGAAAGAAGTGATGGAAATTCCCGACAATTATCATGTGCTCTTCCTTGGTGGTGGTGCCAGTACACAGTTCTGTATGATTCCTTACAATTTTCTGAAGACAAAAGCCGCGTATCTCGAAACAGGCGTTTGGGCAAAAAAAGCGCTGAAAGAAGCCAAAGGTCTTGGTGAGGTAATTACCGTTGCCAGCTCTGCTGACAAAAACTTCAGCTATATTCCCAAAGGATGGACGGTTCCTGCCGATGCTGACTATTTCCACATCACAACCAACAATACCATTTACGGTACTGAAATCCGTGAAGATTTTGACTGCAATATTCCGCTGATTGCTGATATGTCATCTGACATGTGCAGTCGCCCGGTTGATGTGAAGAAATACGCCATGATTTACGGTGGTGCACAGAAAAACATCGGACCTGCCGGAGCAACATTTGTCATTATCAAAGACGAATTCCTGCAGCAGATTACCGACAAGCGTTACCTGCCGACCATGCTTGATTATCGCACACACGTGAAAGATGGAAGCATGTTCAACACTCCTCCTTGTCTTCCGATTTTCACCATTATGGAAACCATGAAATGGCTGAAAGAATTAGGTGGTTTGAAAGTGATGGAAAAAATGAATATCGAAAAAGCCGACATTCTGTACAATGCCATTGATAGCAGCAAAATGTTTGTCGGTACTGCTGAAAAAGACAGCCGTTCACTCATGAACATCTGCTTTGTTATGAACGAACAGTACAAAGACAAAGAAGAAGCTTTCCTCGAGTTTGCAAAAACAAAAGGTCTGATTGGTCTTAAGGGACATCGCTCTGTTGGCGGATTCCGCGCATCGACCTACAATGCACTTCCAAAAGAAAGTATTCAGTATTTGGTTGAATGTATGCAGGAATTCGAAAAACAAAACGCATAATTAAATAAAAAAAGTCCCGCAGGAGATATTGATTCAATGGAATGAAGAGCTTCTGCGGGATTTTGCTTTCATCAGAATTTTCGATTTTTCAGAATAAAGTTTGAATAAAACAGGTGTCGGCAAACTTTATTTAATTAATTTTGAGACACCTGAACAAAAAATAAAAATCATGACAAAAGTATTGATAGCTACTGATAAACCTTTTGCAGCATCTGCAGTAAACGGAATTCGCAATGTAGTAGAAACCGCCGGGTTTGAACTTAAGTTGCTCGAAAAATATACGGATAAAAAACAATTGCTCGATGCTGTGGCCGATGTGGACGCCATGATTGTGCGTAGTGATATTGTTGATGCAGAAGTGATCGAACATGCAAAAAATCTGAAAATTGTAGTACGTGCTGGTGCTGGTTACGACAATCTCGATCTGGCTTCATGCACAGCCAAAAACATTGTGGCAATGAATACGCCCGGACAGAACAGTAATGCTGTTGCCGAGCTCGCCATGGGCATGATGCTTATGATTGTCCGTAACAAATATGATGGAACCAGTGGTACCGAAGTAAAAGACAAAACTCTCGGAATTCACGCTTATGGCTATGTTGGAAAGAATCTGGCCCGTATTGCCAAAGGATTCAACATGAAAATTATGGCATTCGATCCATTCGTTGACAAGAGTGTTATGGAAATAGACGGTATTATTCCGGCTGTCAGTGTTGAAGAGCTGTACAAAAACTGTCAGTTCGTTTCTCTGCATATTCCTGCCAACGACAAAACAAAAAAATCAATCAACAAAGCCCTTGTTTCTTTGATGCCTAAAGGTGGTGTGCTTGTAAATACAGCCCGTAAGGAAGTCATCAACGAGGAAGAACTGCTTCAGTTATTCGAAGAGCGTCCTGATTTGCGCTATGTGAGCGATATTGCACCCGATAATGCTGCAGCTTTTGTTGAAAAATATGCACCACGTGTGTTTTTCACTCCGAAAAAACTGGGTGCGCAGACTTCTGAAGCTAATAACAACGCAGGAATTGCTGCTGCCGAACAGATTGTCAAGTTCATCAAGAACGGCGACAAAACATTCCAGGTAAATAAATAGATAATCCATATCAAATCCCCCCACAGTTATGGAAAACAAAGTGTATAATTTTTTCCGTTTCGAAGACCTTCGGGTGTATCACAAGGCGCTTGAATACTCACGTTGGGTTGATGAACAGATGAAGATGGTTGAGTCTGGTGCTGTTGCTGAATACTATGCAAAAAGCTTTTCGAAATCAGCTATGCATATTCCGATCAACATTGCTGAAGGAAGCGGACGAAACAAAAGTCAGTTCGTTTATTATTTAAAACTGGCCAAAAGCTGTGTGAGGGAATGTGTTGTTTTTACTACTGTCGGACTCAATGAAAATTATCTGAGTCAGGAAAAATATGAAGAATCGCGCTCTGTGCTGATTGAGATATCGAAAATGGTGGGAGCGCTCATTTTTTCGCTTCAAAAAGGAAGACCAAAAGATGAAAATGATGAATTCGAAGAACACAACGACGAAAATTCATCAATGACATCGGATGAAGAATTTGATTTATAAACTGAAATAAAACTCTGAAGAATGGCTACATTAAAGGCGTTTAAAGGACTCCGCCCTCCAAAAAACATTGCACATCAGGTTGCATCACGTCCGTACGACGTGCTCAATTCAAAAGAAGCCCGCATCGAAGCAGAAGGGAATGAGTATTCGCTGCTGCACATCATCAAGCCCGAAATCGATCTGGCTGAAGGTATTGATGAACACGATGAGTCGGTGTACAACAAAGCCCAGGAAAACCTGAGTAAATACCGTAAAAACGGCTGGCTCGTGCAGGACGAAAAAGAGTATCTCTACATTTATGCACAGACTATGAATGGCAAAACTCAGTACGGTATTGTCGGTTGTGCAGGCGTTGATGATTATCTCAACAACGTGATCAAAAAACACGAACTCACACGAAAAGATAAAGAAGAAGACCGTATGAAACATGTGCGCATCACCAATGCCAACATGGAACCCGTGTTCTTTTCCTATCCGGCTCATGCTGAACTCGACAATATGATTATGGATTATGCAAAATCAAATCCTGCTGAATACGATTTCACTGCTGCAGACGGTGTAGGACACCATTTCTGGGTAATCCGCGATGAAGCTATGATTGCAAAAATTATTGGCATTTTCAAAACATTTCCAGCTGTATATGTAGCCGATGGTCATCACCGTACTGCAGCCGCCGCATTGGTTGGTAAAGAAAAACGCGGACTGAATCCAGGATACAACGGAAGCGAAGAATTCAATTATTTTCTTGCCGTGCATTTCCCCGACAATCAGCTCACCATCATCGATTACAACCGCGTGGTGAAAGATCTGAACGGAATGAATGCTGCTCAGTTGCTTGAAAAGCTGAATGAGAATTTCGATGTTGAACTTAAAGGAACCGACATTTACAAACCTGACACACTGCACAATTTCAGCATGTATCTCGAAGGTAAATGGTATTCTCTGACTGCCAAACACGGCACCTACAACGACAATGATCCGATTGGCGTGCTCGATGTAACCATTCTCTCAGAATTGGTGCTCGACAAACTTTTTGACATCAAAGATCTGCGCACTGACAAACGCATCGACTTTGTCGGCGGTATCCGCGGTCTGGGTGAGCTTGTGAAGCGCGTTGACAGTGGTGAAATGAAAGTAGCTTTTGCACTGTATCCTGTCACCATGAAGCAGTTGATCGACATTGCCGACACCAACAACATCATGCCTCCGAAAACCACGTGGTTCGAACCGAAGCTCCGCAGCGGGCTTGTGGTGCACTCGCTGGAGTAGTATCGGAAATTAATTTTCAAAAAAAGCATCGCGCGGATTTGTGATTCGTGCGATGTTTTTATTTGCTTTTATTAGAGTAAGAAAAGAGCAATCGGTCACGCGTCAACGTAAAACGCTGCAGGCGGGAGACGCGCGCCCAGTAAGGGTAGTTCGTAAAGTAGAAAGT
>DAOPKE010000130.1:0-6712 GCA_035390965.1 Bacteroidales bacterium
TTGAAGAAGTCTTGTTTTTGGACATCCTCTTTGTTTTTCTATTTTCTAAAGACATCTGACTCCTCTGGAGTCTGCCATGAAATTTCATCTAAATAATATTTGAAACTTCATTATTTCAGTTCAAACGCATCCATATAATTCTTTACAATAAACATATCGCCATCGCGGAATTCAAGCTCGAGGGAGATGTCTTCGTTTATCTCAGAAACCGTTTCAGCCATTTCATTTTGCCTTCGGTGTAGGGCGGATATTTCAGGTTGGGTTCAAAACGGAATGGCTTATACATAACGCTTTTGTAATGCGAAAAAGTACGGAAGCCGGCTTCGCCGTGATAGCTCCCGGTGCCGCTGTGGCCCACACCGCCGAATGGCAGCCGTGGATTCGAGATGTGCATGATGGTGTCGTTGATGGCGCCACCGCCAAACGAAATTTCGTGTAATATTTTTTTGCGAAGCGTTTTGCTTTTTGTGAAAACATAGCAGGCAAGCGGCTTTGGACGGTTCTTGACTTCAACAATCATTTTGTCCAGATCATCAAAACCAATCACCGGAAGAATAGGGCCGAAGATTTCATCGTCCATCACCGGATGCGAGAAGTCAAGGTCGTTGAGAATGGTCGGGCTGATGTAGCGCTCATCGCGGTCATGCTCGCCTCCGTATATTACTTTTGAATGATCAATCAGATTCACCAGCCGGTCGAAATTTCGCTCATTGATGATCTGCACATGGTTTTTATTTTCGAACGAATAACGGAATTCATCGATTTGTGCCTTGATGGCGTGCAGAAATTTTTCCTTTATTTTATTCTCAACCAGCACATAATCAGGCGCAATGCAGGTTTGACCGGCATTGAGAAATTTTCCCCATACCAGACGTCTGGCGGTGACATCGAGATTGGTATCGGCAAATACAAAAGCAGGACTTTTTCCACCCAGCTCCAGCGTGACCGGTGTCAGGTTTTTGGCAGCAGCCTGATACACGATGTTGCCAACAGGAACGCTGCCGGTGAAAAATATCTTGTCAAACTTTTCCTTCAGCAAGGCCGTTGTTTCCGGCACTCCGCCTTCGATTACGTGAAACAGGCCCGGATCGAAACTTGTGTTGATCAGCTCCGCAATTAATGCCGAAGTGTGTGCTGATAATTCGCTTGGTTTCAGGATAACGGTGTTTCCGGCAGCCAGTGCGGCAATGGCAGGTGCAAACGAAAGCTGATACGGATAATTCCATGCGCCGATAACAAGACAAACACCATAAGGCTCGGGCATGATGAACGATCGTGCCGGCATGTTTGGAATGTTGGTCAAAACGCGTTTTGTGCGGCTCCAGCGGCGCATTTTCTTTATAGATTCGCCAATGTCGTTGTATAAAATTCCAAGTTCGGTGGCGTAGGTTTCAAATTCTCCTTTTCTGAAATCGGCGTAAATGGCTTCGCAGAGCCGTTTTTCATTGGCCTGCAGAAGTGATTTCAGTTTGCGCAATTGCTCCGCCCTGAAGCGGATATCTTTGGTGACATTCGAATGAAAGAAGTCGCGTTGCCGTTGAATGATTGCTGCATATTCCATGATTTCAAAGATAGAAAAAATTTAGTCTCCCCGACATTTTACCGTCAGCGAAAAGGGATTTACAATACGTCATTGCTGACGTGGAATTTTATCTGACTGGCAAGGCAGACGTCGGGGAGTTTGTGCCCGGAGCTTCAGAACTGGTGCACAGTCACGCCATGCACCATGCTCTGTGCTTTGTACTGCATGCCTTATGCACAAAAGCACCATCATCTTTACAGACAATGATGCTTTCACAAAAATTGAAATGCATTTATTTTCTAGCGGCAATCATAATCTCGAGCATCTTGATGGCTGCATCGGAGATGACGGTTCCCGGGCCAAACACAGCCAAAGCGCCGGCTTTGAACAGGAAGTCATAATCCTGCGGCGGAATAACTCCACCCACAATCACCATGATGTCCTCGCGTCCAAGCTTCTTCAGTTCTTCGATCACCTGCGGCACCAGCGTTTTGTGGCCGGCGGCAAGACTCGATACACCGAGAATATGGACATCGTTCTCCACCGCCATACGAGCGGCTTCAGCCGGAGTCTGAAACAGCGGACCAATGTCAACATCGAATCCGATATCGGCATAGCCGGTGGCTACAACCTTGGCTCCGCGGTCATGTCCGTCCTGTCCCATCTTTGCAATGAGGATACGCGGGCGGCGGCCTTCGAGTGCGGCAAATTCAGCGGCCATCTCTGTAGCTTTCTTGAAGCTTTCGTTTGATTGACTTTCGGATGAATACACGCCTGATATACTTCTTATGACAGCGGAATAACGGCCGAAAACTTTCTCCATGGCGTCGCTGATTTCGCCCAGCGTTGCACGCTTGCGGGCGGCATCAACAGCCAGTTCCAGCAGATTTCCCTGTCCGGTTTCACATGCTTTTGTTATTGCTTCGAGCGCTGCTGCAACAGCGGCGTTGTCGCGCTTCAACCTGATTTCTTTCAGTCTTGCAATCTGCGATTCCCTTACAGCAGTGTTGTCCACTTCGAGGGTTTCGATCGGATCTTCTTTTTCAAGACGATATTTGTTCAGACCAATGATGGTGTCGCGCTTGCTGTCAATGCGGG
Source organism: Bacteroidales bacterium (assembly GCA_035390965.1). Classification (GTDB taxonomy): domain Bacteria; phylum Bacteroidota; class Bacteroidia; order Bacteroidales; family DTU049; genus GWF2-43-63. Next base: position 2,621 of record DAOPKE010000130.1, read on the forward strand.
CCTGCTTGCGGGCTGCAGCTTCTTCGATCCTCATTTTCGGAATACCGGTTTCAATGGCTTTGGCCATGCCGCCAAGTTCTTCCACTTCTTCGATGAGTTTCCATGCGCTTTCCGCCAGTTGTTTGGTCAGAAATTCCACATAATAGGAACCAGCCCATGGATCAATAGCACGGCAGATATCGGTTTCTTCCTGAATGAAAATCTGTGTGTTGCGAGCAATGCGTGCCGAGAAATCGGTGGGCAATGCAATGGCTTCATCAAGCGCATTGGTATGCAGACTCTGTGTGTGTCCGAGAGCAGCAGCCATTGCTTCAACAGCCGTACGGGCCACATTATTGAACGGATCCTGCTCGGTCAGCGACCAGCCCGATGTCTGCGAGTGTGTACGCAATGCCAGCGATTTGGCGCTTTTCGGTTCAAACTTGCTGACAATCTTGGCCCACAACATACGTGCAGCGCGCATCTTGGCGATTTCCATAAAATGGTTCATGCCAATCGCCCAGAAAAACGACAGACGCGGTGCAAACTTGTCAACCGGAATGCCGGCTTTGATACCGGTTCTCAGATATTCAAGTCCGTCGGCCAGCGTATATGCCATTTCGATATCGGCCGTAGCACCGGCTTCCTGCATGTGATATCCACTGATTGAAATGCTGTTGAACTTGGGCATCAGCTTCGACGTGTATTCGAAGATATCAGCAATGATTTTCATCGACGGCACCGGCGGATAGATGTAGGTGTTACGCACCATGAATTCCTTCAGAATGTCGTTCTGAATGGTTCCGGCCAGCTGTTCGGGTTTCACACCCTGTTCTTCGGCGGTTACAATGTAGAAAGCCATCACGGGCAGTACAGCGCCGTTCATGGTCATCGACACCGACACTTCGCCAAGCGGAATCTGATCGAAGAGAATTTTCATATCCTCCACCGAATCGATGGCCACCCCTGCTTTTCCAACATCACCCAGTACGCGCTCGTTATCGCTGTCGTAGCCACGATGTGTTGCCAGGTCGAATGCCACAGAAAGACCTTTCTGTCCAGCCGCCATATTGCGGCGATAAAAGGCATTTGATTCTTCGGCGGTGCTGAAGCCAGCGTACTGACGCACAGTCCAGGGACGCATCACATACATGGTGCTGTACGGTCCGCGAAGAAACGGCGGAAGGCCGGCACCATAGGACAAATGCTCCATATTGGCCAGGTCATCTTCGCCGAAGGAAGGTTTTATTTTGATTTTTTCCGGCGTATCAATTTCCGGGGCAATCCCATTTTCCTTTTCCCATGCGGAATAGGGAGTATTGCCTTTAAAATCTGCGAGTTTTATATTTTTAAAATCCGGTCTCATTTTCACTCCTTTTTTATTGAACCGATAAAACCGTCTGATAATTTTCAAGCGCTTCGAGAGCGGCAGTGCGCATGTGCACAAAGCTGTGAACACCGGCTTCGCGGTACATGGCTTCGTTGTCACCCGGGCTACCAGCCAGCACCAATGGAATATTGGTATTGCGAAGTACTTTCAGATATTCAACACCCAGTGTCGGATATTCCTCATCGCTGCTGCAAAGCACAATGATTCCCGGTTTTTCATCCAGCGCTTTTTTTACTCCATCCTGAATTGAATCATCATTCAGAATTGTAGTGATTTCATAGCCGGCCATACCAAAGAAATTGGTGGCGAAAATCGCACGGGCATTGCGCATGGCGATGTTGCCAAACTGCAGCATGGTTACACGCGGACGCTTGTTACCGGCGGCCACATGTTTGTCGGTGCGCATACGAATCTGTTCGAAGCTCCAGGCGCCGCGTTGCATGTTCAATGCATTTCCTTCGGCATTTGGAGCCTTAATGAAAGCAGCTGCCTCTGCGAATTGCTCGTTTGTATTCGGATAATTGTTGACACCCACATATACCATCTTGCGCGTAGCAATATCTTTTTCGCGTTTGGCTACGGTCTTTTCGATTTCAGATTTGATGAGTCCGCTTTCCATTGCTTTGCGGAATCCACCGTTTTCCTCAATCATCTGGAATTGCTTCCATGCATATTCAGCCACGCTCTGTGTCAGTGATTCGATATAATATGAACCAGCAGCAGGATCGGCCACATCGGCAAAATGCGATTCTTCTTTCAGCAACAACTGTACGTTGCGTGCAATGCGGTCGCCGAATTCGCTTTCCTTACCGAGAATAAAATCATGCGGCAGAATGGTGATTTCGTCGGCTCCGCCCAGCGCGGCACTCATGGCCTCGGTGGTATTGCGCAGCATATTGTTGTACAAATCATACAGCGTTTTGTTGTACAGCGATGAAATGCCATGGATGGTTATTTTCTGTAATTCCGGATTGCTGCTATACTGCGAAGCAACGGATGCCCACAACCAGCGTGCAGCGCGGAATTTAGCTATTTCGAGAAAATATGACGGACCGACCGAAAGGGTGATTTTCATTTTCGACAATACGTCTTCGGCTTTCAGTCCCTTATTCAGCATTTCCTGCAGATATTCATGTGCCGAAGCAATGGCAAAGCCGAGTTCCTGCACAGCAGAAGCCCCGGCATTTGCAAAATGCTGACCATTTACATTCATCACCTTGTATCCCGGAAGGCATTTTCCTACATTTTCAATCAGGCATTTGAGCTCATTCATATTATCCTCGTGGCTGTTGTAATACGAGCCCTTGAGCAGATAATAACCAAACGAGTCGAAATTAAAACTACCGCTGAGGTTACTGTTTTGAACGCCTTTTGAAGCAGCTTCAACTTTCAGGAGTTCAGCCAGAATGCTGTAGCTGTGATGTGAATGAAAATGCATGGCAGATTTTGTCAGATCGATGTCTTTGAGCAGCGCAGTCATTTCTTCCTGCTTGTCGCTGAAATCAAGTCTGAACGAGACACCGTCGGCGCCACGGTTGAGCGCGTTGCAGGCAAAGCTGTTGGCTTCGGCCGTGTTGGTGGTGTCAATCTGCTGAATGATTTTCCAGGTATTGCCGCTGGCATGATAGCCGCGGATAAAGGGAGCCTGACCGGGATGGTTGGCGGGCATGGCGCTTTTTACGTCTTCAGCCATATAATACGGCTGCACGGAAAAACCGTCGAGAGGTTTCCACACCAGCTTTTTCTCATAATCAGCACCCTTGAGATCTTCGTTAATCAGCTGTTCCCACGCCTCTTTGGTAATCGGTGGAAACTCGCTGAACAATTTGTTGTCACTCATGTTTTTGCTGTTTTTTCGCGCTGCAAAGGTAATTGTTTTTATATATCAGAATATGTTATCTGCTCAAATATGCTATTATCAACACCGCTGAACCACAAAAATCAGCCGAAAATCATAGTTACACAGAGTTCCACGGAGTTAAAAGAGGAAAAGCAAAAGCCGATTCATATAAACACAACGAGTTGTGTTTCAATAATTACAGCAAATTCAATATGCAAGCTTACTTGCAATGCTTAATTTGCTGTAATTAATAACGGCTTTTGCCTGAACGAATCAAACTCTGCGTGCCTCTGTGCGTACTCCTATGCAACATCTGGAATCCCAGGAAGAATCGCCTTTTCAGCGATACAGGCAAAAAAATCCGAAAAGTATAACAATTATTTATAAAAATCCGAAACGAGATTGATTATATTTAGTGATTGTTTTTTGCCTTTTTGCGTATTAAGTCTGCTCTTTTATCTAAGTAAATTTTTTAAGGACAAATCGCTTGATCCATTTTCCCCACTGAAAAACGTTTACGATGGAAAAGAAAAAAACAAAAAAATTCCCACTGTCATCAAAAACAAAGCTACTGTAAAAGGATGGCTTGAAAATCTTGAGATCAGCACAGGGGTTTTTATCCAAAAGGATAGCCAGCTTTTGATGTGTGAAAGCAATTATCTGACGATTTTCAGACTGTGTGCGAAAGTTGCTGTTTTGAAAAATCACACGTCGTAGTGTTGCGGCAGGTTGTCCCCGACATTCTATCCTCACCGTAAAAGCTGCTGTCATCCTGAGACCACCAGCAAAACGCGTTTTGCAACCTAAATGAAAAATGACACTTTAAATTGCTGTCATCCTGAGTTTCGCTCCCGTAGCGTTTCTTGCGAAATAGCTTGCGAAG
>DAOPKE010000131.1:0-6675 GCA_035390965.1 Bacteroidales bacterium
GCGGAATAAATTCCACGACTGTAACGATTGTAACGTGTAACGAAAGGAAATACGAAATACGAGATATGATGTGGAAATGTGCGGCTCCGCCGATGTGGTGCCTTCACGTAAAACGTGACAAGTCGGCGTATGTGGGAATATGAGAGACGTTATGAGATACGAAATACGAGATACGAAATGCCAATTTGAAAATTTGAAAATTCGGCAATTTGAAAATACGAAATACGGGTTAGGCGATAGAAAATACATATGTGGCGCTCAAGTGAATCGTGACAAGTTCGCGCATGCGGTTTTTTTTGCGCTTCGCTTGAAAGATTTATGTGAGCACGGAGTTTATCCCGCTGGAAGCGGGGTGCTGAGCGGGGGCGGTTTAACATAAATTAATTTAAATTCGCATCACTGTTTAAGGATGCTCTTTAGTTCCGGAATTTCGAACAGCTGTGCCATTTCTGACAGGCCCATACAAGGGTTTTTGAAATCAAATGCCTTTGCTTTTTTTGAATGCACGATGGCTGTTTTCAGCAATGGTTTCAACCTTTTATAAATATCGTTGTTTTTGTTTGTGAAATAATTACACGATTTATTGTAATCGGAAACAAGCGGTTGATTTTTCAATTTTCGGATTACTTTAGAGCAATTGTCATAATACAGGACAGTGTCTTCGAAATGTAGCAGGAACCAGAATTCAAGGCAAGGATTGTTTATTATGATGGTTACATTTTCCTGGTTTTTAGCAATGGTTTCAACATACTGTTTTAATTCATCAAGTGGCCGTCTGTTGCCTTTTTTCTTTTCTTTTGATTCTTTAATAACCACATCAAGATCGATAAGCCAGAACACCTTGTCGTAATGCAGCGCCAGTTCAATGACCTTTTGGTATAGCTCACTCAATTTTTTTCGCTGTGGAATCTGCGGTTCAATATTTGCGTGCCGTACTTTCTCATTTCTTTTGAGCATCTGAATGTACCAATACTCGCATTCGCCATCGACGAGAATAGCAAATTTGGGAATTGACTTAATGGGGATCTTTCGTTTTTCTCTCATTATTCTGAAAGTTGAAAATCTCCCAGGTCGGGCACAGCACCAAGTTTTCCGATTTTATAAGCATTATAGACATTGCTGGTGTCGCGGATAACGGAGCTATCGAAATCGGCCAGCGAATAGAGCTTTGTAGCAGAATCTTCTGATTTATCGGTGAACCAGATGGTATCGTTTCTGAAAATATCTTTGTTGTTCAATATTTCGCGATTGTGCGTAGTTGCAATGATTTGCGATTTTTTTGAATTCATCAGAAAAGTGAGCAAAAAATGAACAAACAAATCGGGATGCAATGATGCTTCCAGCTCATCGATGGGGATTGCTTTGGAGCTATTAATCAGCATACTCATAAGACCTGCAAAACCGTAATAACGCATTGTACCACGCGATTCGGCATTATCGGGCAAACGGTATTTTTTATTTTTCACAGTATGCTCAAATGCCAGATTAAGAATTGTTATAGTTTCTTTCTGCTTTAATTCAATAATTCTCTCTTTTGAAACGCTCCCTTTTTCCACAAAATACTCCCAAAGGCCTTCCGGAACAGCAGCTTTTTGCTTATCAATAATAATATCAGAAATATTAAAGTCTGCATTTTTCAAAATCTGCAGCACATGGTTCTTATTAACCTCTGCCCGATCAATGAGGCTTGTTACATAATCTTCCAGATTTGTTTTTGGAAGAACTATGGGTTTTAAATAATTTTTAAACCAGTCGGTGGCATCTTGTAGTTCTCTGCACTCTATGTTTGTTTTCAGAAAACCGCCAAGCACGGTGTTGTTCCAGAGGGTATTGGCTGTCAGCGCTTTTTCACTGGCAGCCATGCCTTTGAGTTTACTTCCAAATGTAATTGTGCTGAATTGATTTTTAATATCGGTTTCCCTCACAAATACATTGGCCTTTTTGGGATCATAAAAATCAAGTTGTTCTCTTACAATTGATTTTTTATTAAACTCAACTACGTAATGATAACGAACATTTTTCTGAATAAAAGAAATAGACAGCTGAGTATGCTGAGCGGGTGTTTTAGCATCGAGCAGAAACGGCTCAAAATTCAGCGTATTCGTTTTTTTCTCTGCTGGCTCCAAAACCAGATTGCGAAGAAAATCGAGCGCTTTGAGAATGGTGGTTTTGCCAGATGCATTGGGCCCGTATATCAATCCAAGTTTGAGCAGTTTCAATCCTGGCGCCGCCTTGATAAGGTAATAATCTTCGAGATGAGAAGACTTTTCCGGCTCAAACGATAAGACCTGCTTTTCCTTAATCGGACCAAAATTCTGAACACTGAATTCGATAATCATTTCGCTTGAATTTTGTAATGAATCTGCAAATATAAACAAATAAAATCAATTTTCAACACTTTACAATCGTATTTTGTAATTCATTTACAATTTAGACACATAAAAACACACTGAAGACTATTTTATCAAGCACACTCCGTTCGTGGCCTTTGTTGAAAAAATTTGAGAGGTGGGATTTAATTTTTTTGAGCATGGGAGAGATTAGGCGTTAGGCATTAGGCGAGAGGCGTTATATTATGCGCTCACGCGAAATCACGTAAAACAGCTTGTCACGTTTTACGTGATGACAAGCTGTGACAAGTTCGCGCGGGAGAAGAAAGATCGATGTGGCGCGTGGGCGTTGATGCGCGTGGGCGTAGTTTCGCATCATCGCATTATCGCATTATCGCATCATCGCATCATGCCTTATCGTCCTCAATATAGCCGTAGCCATAGCCGTAGCCATAACCGTAGCCATAGCCATATCCATATCCCGACCGCTTCTGGCGCGGAACATCGTTAATCACAAGCACGGTATTATTGAGTTTTCGCATGCGTAACTCTTTCAGCAAATCACGTAAAATATTTTTTCTGGTCTTGCGAAGCCGCACCACAACAGCCAAAGCATCGCTATTCTTCACTAAAATATTCGCATCAGTTACGGCAGCCATTGGCGGAGTATCGATAATAATAATATCATATACATTTTTCACATGCGCCAGTAAAGAATCCATTTCAGGACTTTCAAGCAGCTCGGCCGGATTGAAAGGAACCTTCCCCGCGGTAATCACGGTCATATTGCTATTCTCAGTGCAAACCCGCAGAATATCATCGATTGAAGCATTTCCTGTGAGATATTCACTCAGGCCCGGACTTTTCGGCAATGCAATAAGCTCAAACAAACGCGACTTGCGCATATCGGCGCCGATAAGCAAGGTTTTCTTTCCTGCAACAGCAAAGGCCTGGCCCAAATTGACCGAGATAAAAGTCTTTCCGGCCGCCGGCAAATCCGATGTGATAACAATGGAAAATCCACTTTTATTTTTTGACATCGAATTGATATTTGTACGCAGGTTCCTGAAACTTTCAGCCACGACTGAGCGCGGTGCACTGCGAAAAACCAACTCATCATTTCCTTCATAATGCATAATGGAACCCGCACTCGGAAACGTTGACAATTCCTCTATTTCACGCGGATACTCAAACGTATTTTTCAGCCATCCAGGCAGGAAAATAATGCCAAGAGCCACCAGCAACGACATTACAAAAGCAATCAGATAGACCATGCTGTTTTTTGGTTTTATCTGAACCACTTTTTCACACACATCAAGCACCGAATTGTCGGGCATATTTGTGGCCGCCGTTATTTTGGCTTCAGCTCTGCGTTGCAGAAGGAATACATACAATTCGTTATACAGATTGAATTCACGCTCAAATCCAAGCAGATTGCGCTGGTTGGTCGGCAACAGAGAAACACGGGCATTCACGCTTCCTGAGCGCCTTTCCATTTCCGAAATGCTCATGTTGTTGAGCTGAATGATGTTTTTTGTATTCTCTAAAATATTCTGCTGAGTCTGTTCAATCTGTGCATTGATTTTCTGTACCGCAGGATTTTTTTCGCCGGCACTTTTTACCAACGCCGAACGCTCGTTGTAGAGCCGTGTGAGCTCCTGAATCAACGAAGCCGTTACCGCATCTTCAATACCCATGCTGCTTGGAACAACAATGCTTTCCAGATCACGATCCATTTCAACATAATCGCGCAGATAATTGTAGTATTTGTTTTTCAACAGCAATTCCGCTTTCTGCTTATCAATTTCGCGCATCTGATCAAAAATGGCAGCTGCTTCATTATCGAGACTCATAATCTGATTTTCCTTACGGTATGATTCCAGGTCCGACTCGGCATTGCTCAGCTCTTCGGCAATCGATTCCAGCTCGGAATCAATAAATTCAATGGTTTTGACAGCAACGCTGTTTTTATTATTTAATCCCGATTCAATATATACAGCAGTCAATGCATTTAAATAATCTTTCAGGATTTCCGGTTGATAATATTGAGATGTAATTCGCAATACTGAAGAAGTTTTCGAAGTGGGTTCAATGGAAAGACCCTTGTTCAGATTGTCGGAATATGCCTGAAGATTATTAAGCCGGAAAGCAAGGTCACCTCTGGCATATGTAGATGGAATGGCATTTCCGGGCATGATTACAAAACGAAAATTTGAAGTGGTTATGGTATCTCCAAAGCGATGTTCTTTTTCATATTGAATACTTGGCAGGTCGATGTAATTGCCCTGTCGCAGGTAATAATCGTTGACCCGATAGTCATAGAGCCGCCCGCCATTTTGATTTGATGTCAGAACAAATGAATGGTCGTCTTTGAATTTGATATCGAAAGAAGCACCGGCCACCTGCGGATGAAGAGTGTCAATTACAACAACATAAGGCCTCACAGCATAGATGGTGTTGGTGCGGATACGGCCAGATATGAAATAACTCACTTGCCAGTCAATATGCTTCACAGCTTCCTGCGACATATTCTTTGAAAGCAATATCTGTTGCTCATTTTCAACGGTTGTTGAGGCCTGACCGATATCGAGACCCATAAGTTTCTGAGCATCCATGAGCTTATTCTGCTTATCCTGCACCAATACAGTGGTTGAACCCTGATAAAGCCGCGGCGCCTTGCGCAGGTAAAACCAGGCAGATCCAAGTCCAATAAGCACACAAAGCGCTACAATATACCATTGCCGCAAAATCCTGTAAAACAACATACGGAAATCAATGGTCTTCTCTTCTTCTTCCGAAGCAAATTGCTTCATCGTTTCCTGACTTTCCTGAGACATATCTTGATTTTTAAAAATTCTTAATCTTTATTTCTCTGCCGCAGGCAGCTTAACTTTTGCCTTAACCTGGCTGTTGACCTTGTCCTCGACCTTATTAACAGTGCATCCCCTCAGCCCCGCCGATTCGTCCACATCGTCACACTCCCCAACCCTGCTCCAATCGACGAAAAATAAAAATCGTCCCACGCTACATTGCGGTTTGGCACAAGCATTTGTGCGTATTCAAGACCCGCCGCCAATGCGATAAATGACAGCGGCACAAATAAACACATCAGTCCTTGTTTGCGAAACGACAGACGGAAAGCCCATGCTGCAAGAAAGGTCAGCACAACAAATGCAATAATATGCAGCCACAAATCGTGTCGAAGCCCAAAAATAAATAAAGGCGGATCGTCTTTAGAACCGTTGATCGGCAAAAAATTCATCACTACCAAGCCAGCAACTGCAAGATAAAATATGAATTTGCGATTAATATTCATTGTCTCATCCTCAACCTTCATATTCCTGCCGCAGGCAGCTCATCCTCGGCCTTAACCTCATCCTTAACCTCAGCCTTAACCTCAGCCTTAACTTTAACCTATTTAAACAGCGTATAAACCACCAGACTTGTCGAAATAATCGACAGTACCAGACTATACGGGAAATTCGTAAAACCGTACTGTTTCGCTTTCAGCGGCTCGAAATACAACTGGTCGCCCGGCTGCATGTAATAATATGGGGAACTCAATACATCTTTATTCGTCAAATCAATCCGATCAACCAAAAGACTATCACTGCCAGTCTTTCGTGTAATCACTACTTCTTTGCGATTGGCAAAATCTGTTGGTCGGGCCAGAGCCAGAACATCAAAGATCGTCACCGTTGGTGAATAAAATGCAAATGAGCCCGGTGTCGAGACTTCACCATTGACTGCCACACGGAAATTGGACAATTTGACCGATACCACCGGATCAAAAATATACCCGCTCAGACTGTCCACCAGCAACTTTGCAATTTCGCCCATGGTCAATCCTGCCACGCAGATGCTATCGATAAAAGGTAACTGAATGGCGCCATTGGAACCCACTTCATATCCTTTGAAATACAGCGTTTGTTCCGAAAGCATCTGTTGACTGGCAGTCTGCGCCGTAATCGGCCCGTTTATAAACGAAGTAGCTTTGTCATCCACCGATTTTACATCAATATACAACACATCGCCGCGCTGTACATGATATTGAGGTGGAGTCTGTGTTTTGGCAACCGTCGATCCATCTACACCCTGATATAGCAGGATTTTTTTCTGTGGAACGCAACCGGCCATCAACAGTGCAGCCGAAATCAGAAAAAGATGTGTGTATTTTTTCATTGAAAATAATTTACTTGTGTCTGTACTCAACGAAGTCTATTCTCTCAGGTTAAGATTAAGATTAAGGTTAAGTGGCTTTGCCTCAGCTGAAAGCTGCAAAGCCTTTGTCTCAACCTTAGCCTGGCTGTTTCCCCTGCTGCAAGCAGCTCAACCTCAACCTCAA
>DAOPKE010000132.1:0-6560 GCA_035390965.1 Bacteroidales bacterium
TGATAGAAATACTGCAGCTTTTCATCCTCATCACTACCATTGTAACATGGTTCGAGCTTTTCATTAATGGCTATATCGATAGTCTGAATATATTTATTTAATCGCACGACCATATATTGTTTTTAGATCATTCTCTTAAAAGCTTTCTTGCATTTTCATGAGCATCCGTCGATATTAAATACTCATCAAATCCAATAAATAAATAATAAAATAGCTGGGCGTTCATTTCTCTCCAATTACCATTAAAATAAAAAGGTCCTTCCGGTGAAAAATAAATTGCAATTTTTTTAAAAAATATTTTATTTCTAAAAATCAGATCAACTAATATTCTGGGCGATAGGCAACTTGTGTCTTGAGTTAATGGATAATTCTCCAATTGGCTTTTGAAAGCGTTAAAATCAAATATTTTACTACTTAGTAATTCAACATTATATCTCACAACGAATATTTCGTGTCTTTTTTTAATATTATCAATGGAAATGGGGATTCTATACGATTTGTTTTTTGGAACTAAGTACATCTCTACCCTTTTTAAAGAATAGTCGGAGCCATATAGAACCATTGCATTTGCAATAAATACCCAAAAAAACAAAAAGGTTTTTTTCATGATTGTACTCCTTATTCTTCTGTGTCAAAAACATTGTCTGCTTTAAACAAAATAATAACATCAAGATAATCTGTTCTTTTTGTTTCGCTGTTTCCTTTGTAATATGTTCTCAAAGCGTTAATCACTTCTCTTTCTTTATTCCCATGTGCATAATTTTCCTCTTGATTAGAATTTTTATGTTCGCGGAATTCAAGTTACAAATGCAACTTTTTGTTTTTCAAAATTAATAATAATTACTGATGTGGAGTCAAATATCCTAAACGCTTTCTGGGACGGTGATTTAGCTTGTATTGAATTTAGAATATGTCTTCATCAGCAATGTCCTAAATTTCATTCAAATGGTAAATGCCGGCAAAATTATTTATGCTATAATAAAATTCTCGTTGGTAATACTCCCCTGAAATGAAAAATAATCTTGTAAGTCTCGCAAAATCATGTTTTCTTTGTAATACAATTTTTTTCAGATAAAGCTATGCGTATCACGGCCTTACTTTTCATCATTATTTTATTCAGTCACTCAGCTGCATCTCAAAATCAAAACGCTGAGCAATGGGCTGATTCTGTCATTCGGACAATGACTCTGCGCGAAAAAATCGGTCAGCTGATGATGATTGCTGTGTATTCCAACCAAAATGAAAAATATGCTGCATCAATCGATGACACCATTGCAACTTATCAACCCGGAGCCATTGTGTTTTTTCAGGGAGCGCCTCAAAAAGAAGTAATACTGATGAATCGCTGGCAGAAAAAAGCAAAAATTCCGATGCTTGTTGCTATGGATGCCGAATGGGGTCCTGCCATGCGACTCGACAGTATCATGCCTTTACCCCGTCTGATGGCTCTGGCTGCCACCAACGACACAACACTCATTTACCGCTACGGGCAAGCCATCGGTAAACAATGCAAACGCCTCGGCATTCATATCAATTTTGCCCCGGTGGTCGATGTAAACAACAATCCCCTGAACCCGGTCATCAATTATCGGTCGTTTGGAGAAAACCAGCATAAAGTAGCATTGTATGCATCGGTATTTTGTCGCGGAATGCAGTCGCAAGGTGTAATGGCCGTTGCCAAACATTTTCCCGGCCATGGCAATACATCACAGGATTCACACAAAACACTACCCGATGTAACCGATAATATCAACGTCATAGATTCTGTTCATCTCGTGCCTTTTGCCAAAATGATAGATGCCGGAATATGGGGAATTATGGTGGCTCACGTTTTTGTGCCGGCACTCGACACCACCAGCAACATTCCTACAACACTGAATCAAACAGTAGTTACAGGACTTTTGAAAAATGAAATGGGCTACAAAGGTGTTGTAATTACCGATGCGCTGGGCATGCAGGGAGTATTGAAACACCATAAACCCGGTCAGATTGAAGTGCAGGCACTGATAGCCGGAAACGATGTATTACTTATGCCGGAGCAGATAAAAACAGCCATCGACTCTATTGTGGCAGCAGTTGACATCGGCCGCATCGACTCTGTCAGAATTGATGAAAGCGTTAGAAAAATTTTAATCACAAAATACAATGAAAGACTCACCCGTTATATTGATATTGATGAAAAAAATATTACTGATGACATCAATGCAGCGGACTGGTATGAATTGAAAAGAGATGTTTTCAACAATAATGCAACACTGGTTTTTAATCATGGAATAGATATTCCGCTTCGCAATATCCATAAAAGAATTGCGGTGATTTCGTTTCGTGCCGACCGCGAAAATATCTTTCACGAAGAACTGATGCGACATGTTTGCGCCGACGCATATTTTGTTCCGGAAAATGCCACAGAAAAAGACATTGAAGCAATTACAGATACAATAAAAAATTATGATCTGGCCATTGTTGCGGTGCAAAATATGGCTTATTGGAACAAAAACAACTATGGCTTCAATTCATTCGTCATGCCGGCAGTAGAAACCATCTGCCGTCAAACACAAACCATTCTGTGCCTTTTCGGAAATCCTTATGCCTATCATAAATGGTCGGCCGATGTAGAACCAAAAGCACTTATTGTTACATACGAAAGAGATACACTGGCTGAAATTGCCTGCGCCCAAAGTCTTTTTGGAATTCAGAATTTCAAGGGAAAACTCCCTGTTTCAATATCAGCAAAATATCCGGAAAATACCGGCATTACAACAGAAACAGGCAACGACCGTTTGATGGAAATGACACCTGCGAAACTGGGACTCGGCAACGTTCTGCTCGATTCGGTAGATGCTATTATCAAAAAGGCCATTGATGAAAAAGTTTTTCCCGGCTGTCAGGTTTTGGCTGCAGTGAACGGAAAAGTATTTTACAACAAAGCATTTGGTTATCACGATTACACAAAAAAAACACCGGTAAAACGAACCGATATCTATGATCTGGCCTCAGTTTCAAAAATATTCGGAACAACACTGGCCATCATGAAATTATACGAAGAAAAACGTTTCCGGCTTGATGATTTGCTGCAACAACATCTGCCCTTAGCAAAAAACACAGCGGCAGGACAGTTGCGTATAGACCGCTTGCTAACTCATTCTTCAGGACTTCCGGCTTGGCTTCCTCTGTATATGGCAACTGTAAAAAACGGAAAACCCGATACAAACTACTTCAGAACAAAAGCCGATTCACTTTTTGGAATTCGTGTAAGCGACTCACTTTTCATGCGGTGCGATTACATCGACACGATGCTGAACATCATTCTGCATTCAAAAATAAATCCTTCGCATCATTACAAATACAGCGACCTTGGATTTATGTTGCTGAAAGAAATGGCAGAGCATCTGAGCTCCGATTCGCTCAATAGATATGTTGATGAAAATTTTTATCAACCCCTGGGGTTGTCATGGATGACATACAATCCCTTGACTCGATTCGATAAAAGCCGCATCCCGCCTACAGAAGAAGACACTTCATTCAGAGATGTAAAAGTTCATGGCTATGTGCATGATCAGGCAGCAGCCATGCTGGGCGGTGTTTCGGGACATGCAGGTGTTTTCGGCAATGCCTGGGATGCCGCTGTCATTCTGCAAATGCTGATTGAAAAAGGTCATTACGCCGGTACAAAATATTTTGAAGCATCAACAGTTGAAAAATTCACTTCAACCTATTTTGATAAAAACAGACGAGGTCTTGGTTTCGACAAACCATCAGGCATTCACAATGGCAATGTCTGCGATGAAGCTTCGCCTGAAAGCTTTGGTCACAGCGGGTTTACAGGAACTTTTGTGTGGGCCGATCCGCGTAACGGACTCATATATGTTTTTTTGTCGAACCGCACATATCCTGACGCAGAAAACAAAAAAATTGTTGAGCAGAATATCCGCACAAGGATTCATTCTTTGTTTTATCAGACCATTGATAAACCTTAATTGCTTTCTATGAGCGATAAAAAACAAAAAACAAACAAGCTTCAGAAAAGTGTTCTACAAAAACCGGTGGTTGTAAAAAACAATGCCAATACCGGAAAAAAGAAATGGCTCCCCTACCTCGTTCTGGCACTCATGACCATTTTTGTGTATTCACTTTCTTTCAACACTGAGTTTATCTATAATTGGGACGATGCAGGTTATGTAACCGGAAATGCCTACATCAAATCCCTGAATTTCGAAAGCATACAGAATATTTTCAGCGAAATTTATTACATGAGCAACTATCACCCGCTCACAACCCTCTCCTACGCTATCGATTGGGCTATTGCCGGTGACAATCCCGTTTGGTATCACGTAATAAACCTGCTATTCCATTTGTTGAATACCATGCTGGTTTTTGTTGTGATAAAAAGATTTTTTCATGTAAAGTCAGACTGGGTGCCGTTTTTCGTAGCTATGATTTTTGCGGTCCACCCGATGCATGTGGAAAGTGTTGCATGGATTTCGGAACGCAAAGATGTAATGTACACTTTCTTCTTTCTGCTCGCATTGCTGAAATATCATGATTACAAAAACACAACAAACAACAAATGGAAGCACTACCTGCTGTTGATTTTATTTTTCCTCATGTCGCTCATGTCGAAATCAGCAGCGGTTGTCTTTCCTGTTGCGCTATTCGCATTCGACTGGTATGAGCGCCGCAAACTAAATCTGATGCTAATTGCGGAAAAAATCCCAATGCTCGCTTTATCATTGATTTTTGGCATTATCGCTTTGAAAAGTCAGAAGGAAGCCATGCAGGACCTGGCTCCGCTGCTTTCACTCACCGAACGCCTGCAAATAGTCAACCATTCATTTCTGACATACATTTATAAATTTTTCCTGCCCGTCAATTTATCCGGATTTTATCCCTATCCGATTAAAGACAACAATGCATTACCAGACATTTACAGCATTGCACCATTGATTACAGCAGGATTACTTGGTGTGTTTATCTGGCTTGGACGAAAAAGCCGCGAACTTATTTTTGGTGTTCTTTTCTTTATAATCAACCTCGCATTGGTATTACAACTAAAACCGGTTGGTGGTGCGGTTCTCGCAGAGCGATATACCTATGTTCCCTATATAGGGCTTGCTCTTCCTTTTGCATTCTGGCTCGGACAAAAAGCTGATAAAAACAAGCTTTTACAAGGAATAATCCTTATTATCGGAATAACATTTTCAATTGTTTCATTCAATCGTGTGCCGGTCTGGAAAAGTGGCGATGCATTGTTCAGCAATGTGCTGGAGCAGTTTCCGCGCAATCCGTATGCATGGGACAATCGCGGCGGATTGTATTGGGATATCTATGCTTCGAAAAAATTTAAGGATAATCCGGCAAAAAAGAAAATATTTACCGACAAGGCCTATCACGATTACACCATGTCGCTCCAGCTCGATGCCAGCTATATACAGCCATGGTCGCACCGCGGAATTCTGCTGTTCAATACCGGCCGCTACGAAGAAGCTCTGAATGATTTCAATGTTGCATTAAAGCTGAAACCAGATTATATTGATGCTTTACTTGGGCGGGCAAATACTTTGAGTACACTGCAAAGATACGAAGAAGCCATTCCTGATTACAATGCTTATTTGCAGCAACATCCCGACTCGGCCCAGGCATACGTGTGGCGCGCCACCGCATGGCATCATCTGCAGCAATACGATAAAGCTCTGTCTGACTGCGAAGCAGCCATTCAATTAAATCCAAAAAATGCTGAAGCATGGTATTGGAAAGGATTGTGTTTTTACAATACCGGAAAAAACGAAGAAGCCATTTCGGGTTTTGCAAAAGCCATCGAACTTAAACCTGATTATCAGGAAGTGTTCGTGTGGCAGGGAATGGCCTATGCCAATCTGAAACAATACAATAAGGCAATTGAGTTTTACAGCAAAGCAATCCAACTCAAACCCGGCGATGCCGTTGCACTTGTAAACCGCTCAGTGGCCTATTACAATCTAAACGATTTTGCACACGCCCTGGCCGATCTCGATACAGCCGGCAAACTCGGCTATCCGCTCAATAAGGATTATTATTTAGCGGTGAAAAACGGTGATAAAAGATTTCAGGATAAATAATTTGATTCTCTGTAATAATTTCAGAAAAAAAGTTCAGAATTCTCATAGTACATTTCATTTCACAAAATCCGGCAGATGCATGCCATCGGTTCATATATTTTGGAAGACTCCGGATGTCTCATTGAATAAACCATTCCGTACCTGACGGCACGGGCTGGCGTTTTTTTTTGTTCTACCAATATTTTGTCCCTACGGGGCAATTGCAGCTTAGTCTTCTGTTTCCCTTCGGGCTCCAAATTCCAGAACAAATACGCGCAGCTCTTGCTAAGCTGAAATGACACCGAAACGATTGATATATCGGGGCAATCATTTTCGGAAGACTCCGGATGTCTCATTGAATAAACCATTCCGTACCTGACGGCACGGGCCGGCGTTCTTTTTCGTGCTACCAATATTTTGTCCCTACGGGACAATTGCAGCTTAGTCTTCTGTTTCCCTTCGGGCTCCAAATTCCAGAACAAATAC
>DAOPKE010000133.1:0-6544 GCA_035390965.1 Bacteroidales bacterium
TCTTCTTTCTTAAAAATATTCCCAATCTCTTTCCCAATCTTCTGAACAGCTTCCAACCCAATGCTGAGCGGCTCGTGCGTGATATCACCATAGCTGTCGATGATGCTGCGGCTGCTGATTTGTTTGGGATAAAAAATAATCCTTGTGTTGCGTGAGAAATATTTTTCAAGCTTCGCAGGAATGCTGTCCAATTGCTGATTGTATGAGAAGGATCCTTTGCGGGCGCCAATAACAACCATAATATCGTCTTCGCGGATGAAACGCGAAAGGATCAGAAAGTCATCCCAGTTATCGAATGGTCTGAGTTCGTTTGAGACCTGATTTTTTAATACAATTAAGGCATTTGCAATGGCTCCTCGTGTAACACCATTTGAGAAAAAAACCATTTCGGTTTTTAATTCGCCTGCAAGCTTAATGATTTTTCCCATGAGAAAGCCAAAATCGCTTTCCTTTTCAGTGTATGGCGGCGCAACAACAATTATTCGTTTATAAGCAGAAGCAGGTTTATTGAGATGACAGATGAAAAGCGATTTATTTATCTGTTCAAGCAGGTTGTCAAGTCTGAATTCAGATTTTTTATCAATCAAATCGCCTTCCTCAGGCCAGGGCAGAACAATAGTTTCAGCCATTATTTCACGCGATTTGCGTGCAACCCCGCTCAGAAAGTGCTGATCGATAGTGACGGCAATGTTCACCTTTGTTTCAGTAGCGGATGCATGCTTGACACATTTTTCCAGATCATTCTGGGCTTTAATGATTTTGCCTTCTGAATCTTCATCATTGGGTACAATGGCCAGCATGGTGATTGGGTGCAGCGATTTGTGGTCTTTGAGCAGAGCAACGAAATCAATCATTTTTTCCATCGATCTGATCTTGGTCACCGGAATGAGAATGTGTTCCTTGTGAACATTTTTCCCGTTTTCGGGAGTAATTGGTGCATTGTCCATTTCAAGAACCACTTTTCTCGCAGCCCGCTCTGTTACAAATGATGAGAATATACAGGTGATAAGAATCAGAATGATGATCCCGTTCAATATCACTTCATCAATCAGCCCTGCTTTGTTTCCAACGAGTGATATGGCAAGCACTGCAGCGGCATGTGCACTGCTAAGGCCAAATACAAGACTGCGTTGTGCCCGGCTGAATCCAAAAATGATCTGGGTCGCAAGTGCTGCCATCCATTTTCCGCTGAGCGAAACAACGGCCAGTATAGCTGCAATGAGCAGTGCCTCATATCCTTCAAACAATAGTCTGACATTAACCAGCATCCCTACTGATATCAGAAAAAACGGAATGAATAGTGAATTGCCAATAAATTCAATCCTGTTCATCAGACTTGATGTGGCCGGAATCAGTTTGTTAAGCGATAATCCTGCTGCAAATGCACCGATGATGGGCTCCATTCCGGCTACTTCTGCCAGAAATGCCGAAAAGAATACTACTGCCAGTACAAATATGTAATGTGAGTATTTTTCACTTTCCAGTTTGTTGAAAAACCATTTGGCTATGCGGGGAACGGCTGCAAACATAATGATGGCAAACAGAAAAATGGATAAAATGGTCTGTATCCAGAAATCCTTGCCTGTTCCTCCGTGTTCTGCGCCAAGTAGCATAGTGAGCGCTATCAGAACTCCGGTGTCCGCAATAATTGTTCCGCCAACCGATACCGCAACGGCTTTGTTTTTCGAAATCCCCAACTTGCTTACAATTGGATAGGCAACCAGTGTCCGGGTCGAAAACATGCTCGCAATCAGCATGGCAGGTAGTAAGTCATAATCCAGAACATAAAACATTATTGGAAAACCGACAATAATCGGTGTGAAAAAAGTAAATAAACCAAATAAAAAGTTCTTGAATTTATTTGTCCTGAATTCACTGAAATCGAGCTCCAATCCTGCAATAAACATGATATACAATAAGCCGATGGTCGAGAACAATTCAACAGCCGAATTCTTTTCAAGGATGTTTAATCCGAAAGGGCCAATGACAGCTCCGGAAATGATTAGTCCAATGATGCTCGGTATGTTTAGTTTTCGTAGCAATACCGGCGCCAGCAGAATAATGGCCAGAATCAACGAAAATATCAGCACCGGATTCTGGAGCGGAATGTGAAAACCTGAAGATAGCTGCTGTAAAATTCTTTCCATGTTCAGATGTCCGGCGGTGAGTTATTGCATTTATACGCAAATTATGATTGAAAGTATACATTTAAATACCTGAGTTTAGAAAAATTTCAATATTACATGGATTTCATCTCTGGTTTTTCTTGGTTTACTATGCTGGATGCGGCAGTGATTATCATTGAGCTCATCCTGAGACCACAAGAGATGTGCACATCTCTACCAAAATGAAAACTTCAGTTTAATTTGCTGTCATCCTGAGACCCGCGTGCAGTCCTCCTGACATTACGCGACAGGCACCAGCAAAACGCGTTTTGCAACCTAAATAAAAAATGACAAAAAAATACTGTCACGCTGAGCCCTGCCTGCTGTCACACTGAGCCCTGCGTCCCGCAGGATAAACTCCGTCGAAGTGTCAACAGCAGGTTAAACTCCGTCGAAGCGTCAGCAACAAAAATAATTTTTGACTATTAGAAAATAATCACTATATTTGCCGAAAATCACATCAATGAATCCATTTTTTGCCAACAATCTCAAGTATTTGCGCAAGCGACGTAACCTGACTCAGGATGAACTGGCCATTGCACTTGATATGAAAAGATCGACGCTGAGTGGTTACGAAAATCAAGTGGCAGAGCCGAGTCTTGACGATATTGTCCGCTTTGCCTCCTTTTTTCATATCTCTATCGACAGCTTGCTGACAACAGATTTTTCTATTATGAGTGAATATCAGATTCATCAGATGGAACTTGGATTTGACCCCTATGTGCGCGGCAGCAATCTGCGCGTATTGGCTACCACTGTTGATTCAGGCAATAACGAAAATATTGAATTGGTCGAGGAAAAGGCCAAAGCCGGCTATAAATCAGGGTTTGCCGACCCCGAATACATTAAAGTTTTGCCTACATTTTCGCTCCCGTTTCTGAGCGCCAGCAAAAAATACCGTACTTTTCAGATCAGTGGCGACAGTATGCTGCCCATTCCTGACAAAGCGTTTGTTACCGGCGAATTCATTCAGAATTGGAATCTTATCCGCGACCGTCAGGCCTACATTGTCCTGACACTCGATGACGGCATCGTGTTCAAAGTCGTCGAAAACCGCATAAAATCCGAAGGCAAGTTGGTGATGTATTCGCTCAATCCCATGTATCAGCCCTATGAATTGAATGTAGCTGAAATAAAAGAAGTCTGGAAATTTGTTCATTACATCAGCCCGGAACTGCCAGATCCGGTTTTACCTCGCAATGAGCTTCAGACCACAGTTGCAGAAATGAAACGCGACCTTGATAGTATCAAACGTCAATTAGGATCAAAACGCTAAAAACAGAAATAAAATGATTATTGAACAACTGTTCAGTCTGCTTAATGAACAAAAGCCCTTTGTTTCTTATGAGCTGCATAGAGGGAAAATTTTTTCAGCTATTCAGGATATCGAAGGTGGAATTGGTATTGCAGCTTCTCCCGATTTTCCCGAAGATAAAGACCAAGCTGATGATTACCTGAATAAGGTGATTATGCAATGTCGCATCAATGCAAGAATAAATCAACCTAACAGGCATTTCAGTCAGGTGGATTTTGTTGATTATGCCGGGCTTTCCGGACAGGAAAAAATTGTGATGGCGGGCTTCATTCGTCCTGTTTATGAGCAGTTGCTCGATAAAGGCATTTCTTGTCATGTTTTTGATTTGAAAAAAGAAGCGCCCGAATTACTGCCTATCGGCGAAATGGATGATTATTTGCGGGATGCAGATGTGTTAATAAGTACTGGAACCGTTTTTTCAAATGGCAGCATTGATAATATGTCGGCTAAGCTTAAAAGCAATGCACGGCTATATGTTATCGGGCCTTCAGCTCCTTTGGCTCCGGTGTTGTTTGATTGGATTCCGGCTTTACAGGGCATTTTTGGCAGCGTGGTAAAAACAAAAGAAATACTCCCGAAAATCAATTCGGGAGCTGGTACCCGCCAATTACACAATGAATTGCAGAAAGTAGCCCTGTTGCGAAACTCTACATCTCAGGATAAGTCCTGATAGGAATGGTCAGCATTACATTTTGACGTACCTTGATGCCATTCATAACGGCAGCTTCGAACTTCAGTGTTTTAATGACGGCAATAATCTGCTCATCAATGCCGTATCCAACTCCGTGTACAATGGTGAAATCCTGAAGCTTGTTATCGAAATTCACATCAAAACTAATCAGCACTTCGTCTTGAATGTTGGCTTTTTTGGCTTCTTCGCTGTAAGTAATTCCACTGTAAATGGTTTTATACATCTGGTCTTCGCCCATGGTGCATTTAGCTTCTGATGTATAAACCACATCCATATTTTGCGGATCGGAATACTTGTTTGTGTCTTTGGTGGGATTGATTTGCGCCTGTGAAATAAATACGGCGCTTAAAAAAATAATTACAAAAATTGTTCTCATGGTTGGGGGATTTTATTATTTTTGGAACTATAAAACAACTACTCTGCCAATTTTTACGGATGAAACTTAAAAACGTTACTTATTATCAGACTATTGTTGTTCTTTTTGTGTGTTTTTTCTTTCTGTCTGGGGGAATTGGAGCACAAAACTACAATGATTCACTGCTCGATGGTTCATGGGCTGGCAATGCCGATAAGGTGCAGCGGGCTATATTGAATAAGGCCGATCTCAATTACACCTTGCTGGATGGTGCTACGGCACTGCATTATGCCTGCGGCGGCAATCATCTGGCTGTCGTAAAATTGCTGGTCTCGGGAGGTGCAGCCATTAATCTGCCTGATAAAAAAGGGCGAATTCCATTACATGTGGTTGCCGAAAATGGGAATGACAGCATCGGTGAATTTTTAATTGTAAACGGAGCTTTATTGTATGCAAAAAATTCCGAGGGCTATACTCCTTTGATGGTCGCTGTTTCACGCGGTTATTTTATCTTTTCCGATCTATGCCTCTTTTATGGAAGCGATGTCAATATACGCCCTGATGATTCTTCATCAGTATGCCATTTGTGTGTGCATAATGGCAATCCGCATGTTTTGCAATTGCTTATTGAAAATGGGGCCGACATTAATCTTTGTGATGCCGATGGAAAAACGCCTCTTGCCTGGGCGGTGCTTTACAACGATACCGCTTGTACCGGAATTTTGTTGAATGCCGGTGCCACATTGCAGACTGCCTGCTCCGACTTAAGTGTCAACACCCTGTTAAGTGAGGCTATTCTCAAAGGATGTGATGCTACTCTTCCTTATTTGTTGAAAAATCCGTCTGTCAGAGGGAAAACCGATTTACGCCGTTTGCGCGATGATGTTATACGGATCGATCACAGACAGATGAGACTGGCTTTCAGAAACGACAGTATTCCACTTAGCTGGCGCCCTGTTTTTCAGGGAATGCTTTTTAAACCCGAATTATTCGTCAACTTCAGGGATCATTTTACTGGGTTTAGTATGGGGACTATGGAAATGAAGTCAAAAATCGGCTTGGAAATGGGTGTGGCCACTCGTTTGTGGAAGAAAAGAGTTCTGTTCGATTATGAGCCGACCGGGGATTTGCTGCAATTGCAGGAAAAGAGGGGCTTTGTTTATTTTGGTCAATACAAGGCCATTCGTGTTTTGCAGAAAAGTTTTTCCGGATTGCAGTTGGAGCCGGGTATTCAGCAAACATACAGCTGGGCTTATTTCGATGGCATGTCAACCCGCCCCTGGCGCGGATGGACTGTTTCTCCTGCATTTGATGTAGTTTGGTTCGGCCGCAACTGGAATGTTTCTCTGGGTGCCCGATTCTATGATTTCAATAATTCTTTATCATCTTTTTATTTTTCGTTGAGTGGAGGATGGGTGATACCGTTTAAAAACCGATAAAATGAAACAATTCAGATATTTGATAATGGTACTGCCATTATTGTTTGTTCTTTCCTGCGTCGATGACGATTACGATGATTGTGATATGCAGGATTGTGTTTCCATATATCCGGAAACCGGAACGCTGACTGTGAAAGTGACATTGAATTCGATGAATTCTTTGGTACCAATCCGTATTTATGCCGGGCATTATGATGACGGGGAATTGATTCGTGAAGACACATTATATTCTGAGCGGCAGAATTATGTGTATGAGCCCGGAATCTATTATTCAGTTGCCGCAACTTATAAGACCGAAAGCGGTGTTATCACAGTGGTCGATGGTGATAAAATCGAAGTGATTACCAATACAGAATGCGACACAACCTGCTATACAGTCAATGATGCCACTGTCAACTGCAAGCTGCATTATTGAAAGATTGCAAGTGGTTTTCGAGTGACAAATATTGACTTTGCAAATTGCTATGATTTGATTCTCAACATAAATCTATGACATTCGGGGTATTGCCTGACTCAAAGATGAGGAATAATACCATCGTGAAATATATTTTATTCCAATGTGTCTAAGTGCAGATTGAT
>DAOPKE010000134.1:0-1580 GCA_035390965.1 Bacteroidales bacterium
AATCATGGGTGCCATCCGGGCCCAACATTGAGCCACAGCGCGCCGATCAGTTTTCTGTCGGTTATTTCGATCGTTTGCTTAAAGATGGATTTTTGTTTTCAGCTGAAGCATATTACAAGCTGATGCGCAATCAGCTCGATTATGTGAGTCATCCCAATCTGCTGCTCAATCCATTACTGGAAGCCGAAGTGCGCAATGGAAAAATAAACGCTTACGGAGTTGAACTGATGGCGCGTAAGAACAGCGGGGCACTCACCGGCTGGATCAGCTACACTTATTCGCGATCGCTGGTGAATACACCGGAACTGAACGAAGGCCGCACCTATCCTGCCATGTGGGACCGCCCGCATAATATTTCAGTGCATGTTTCATGGACCAATGGTCATCGGTGGAAACTGACTGCCAACTGGATTTATCTGACCGGAATGCCTGTCACAACGCCGGTTGGATACTATACCTACATGAACCATCTGGTGCCGGTTTACGATAAAATCCACAATGATCGTCTGCCAGATTATCACCGCTTGGATATTTCCGTAACACTTGCACTGGCCAAAGCTTCGCGCAAATGGCAACACTATCTCGAATTCGGTATTTATAATCTTTACGGCCGTCACAATCCGATTGCCATCACATTTAATAAAATTGTGGACGACAACGGCAACTTTGTTCTGCCATCGGATTTCAGCGATCCTGCTTTGATCAATCCGGTTACCACGGCTGTAGCGGGCTTTATTCCTTCATTAACGTACAGGTTCAGACTATGAAAAATCTATTTCTGATCATATTGTCAGTCCTGATATTTGCTTCGTGCGAACGCGAAGCAGAGTGGCCAACAGACCAGGGAACATTGCCGGATATTGTTGTGGAAGCCATGCTGACCAATGAAATAAAGCATCATGAGGTGATTCTCAGTCTGCCTGTTTCATCCGCTAATGAAAATCCAGTAATGGTCTCAAACGCGCTTATCGACATCATTAACAACAGCATCGTTTACTCTTTTTCAGAAGACCCGGCAAACCCGGGACACTATTTTTCAGATTCGGCTTTTGCAGGTATTCCCGGCCAAACTTACGAGCTGTATTTCAAATCTTCCGCAGGGAGAGTTTGGGCTGCAACTGATAAAATGCCGTCGGCAAATATATTCTCCCCCTTGTCAATCACTTTAATCAACACCGAAGATAGTCTTTATAAAATTTCATTCGTTTGTCAGAATTATGATCCATCGGAATACGCTATGTACGAGATATCGCTCGACTGGAGCGGCGTTTCGGGCTATGACACTGTTGAAAATAAAGCTGTTTTATATTACTACACACTCGGATCACTCGATATGGGCGAAGTCCTGCAAACCGATCTTGAATCTGTAATATTTCCGAAAGGCACACTGATAAAGGAACGCAGATATTCTATTTCTGAATCATACGCAAAATGGCTGCGTGAAATTCTGATTGAAACACAATGGAATAACGGAATTATTGTTTCCCAGCCGGGCAATGCAAACAGCAACATTCAATCATTCAGCGATTCCAGATTTGTTGCGGCTGGTTTTTTCAGCGCCTGCAGTGTGGTGGAATGGA
>DAOPKE010000134.1:1680-6518 GCA_035390965.1 Bacteroidales bacterium
AACAAAAATCTCAGGGGGTTATGAAAAATCTTTTTATCCTTTTATCTTTTTCCTTTTATCTTTTGTCTTCAGCAACTGCACAGGAAAACCGTCCGCATGACGCATACTGGGCCGAAGAGCAAGGATACTTTTCCAATCTTCATCCCACTGATTACGGAATTGTTGCCAGTTCAAACAACTGCAATGAAATTTATCTGATCAACAACGGCGAACTGAAAACGCTGGTTTCTGCGCCTGGATGCGGCCGCTACATGCAACTGAGCCCAGATGGGAAAACGATCGGATTCAAATACATTTCTGAAAACGGCATGCAGAGCCCGACACTTTTTGATATTACAACCGGCAAAACAACTTTTCTTGCAGAGCCCTCACGATTATGCGGCCAGCCCTCGTTTTCAGCCAATGGCGATATTGTAATATCCGACACTACAGGTTTCATTGTTTATAGAAAAAATGGTATTTCTGAAAAATTTGCAACAGGCACATACGCTAATTATACTGCTGTTTCGCCAGATGGAATTTTTGTTGTGTACAATGACACCAATGATCAGCTTCAGATGTTCAACACGCAAACTAAAGAGGTTGTCGCTATAAGCCCCGAAGGATGCGCGCTTCCGGAGTTTTCATCTTCCGGAAAATATATTTCTTTTGTTTCTTCGTTGCAGCGTATTTCCATTTACAGCACCGAACAAAACCGCATTGTGACAACTTTGTATGGCACTGCAACCGAATGGCATCCATCGCAGGATATGCTTGCCTACAATTTTACCGAATCGGAAAACTACACCATTACGCGTGCGGAAATAAAAATGTATAATGCTGAAACAGGCACTGAATCACTGATTACAGGTGGTTCTGAAAATTTGTTTTTCGATCCGGCCTTCGATAAATCAGGAAATATATATTTTCATAATCAGATTGATCTTGAAATTTTTTCATTTCAAAACCAAGGTGCACACTGCATTTACAGTCATAATGGAAAGCTGCCTATGCAATTTTTCGAAATGCAAAAAAGTACGCTATCAATTATCACTGTTCCCGGTACTGTCCCTTATGTGCATCAGGTCTATGATACACCTACATGGCATTCGGGCTACTGGAGCTGTGCACCGACAACATCGGCCATGGCATTTGGCTATTACAACCGGCTGCCGCCATGGCCTACTACTGTGAATCATGGCATGTCATGGGATCCGCATGTAAACAATTACGGTTCTTATGTTGCCGATCGCTATCGCTTCAATGAATGGTTCTACGAAGAAATCGCGCTGGATCAGGCAGACCAGACATCCTACGGCGGATACGGCTACATGTGGACCGGCTCTTATGGCCCAAACAGCCGCATGGAAGATTACATCACTCAACATTACATAACATCGAATCAGTACTGGACCACCAGCTGCACCTGGGCTCAGACTGTTTCAGAAATCGACAACGGATATGTCCATCCTATATGCAATTATCTCACTGCATCAGGACATCTCACTTTGTGCATCGGATATTACGACACGCAACATTCTTTGTTGTTTAATGATCCTTACGGAGACCGCAACGACGCCACCTACTGTGATTATGACGGCGCCGGCGTTTCATACGACTGGCCAACATACAACAATGGACTGGCCAATCTCGGCGGCTCCTACAGCTACGTAGCGTGGACCGTTGCCGCACGAACAACGGAGCCGGTGTACAATGACACCATCATCGACAACAATTATTACAATCACGGTTTTTATGTGAACAACAGCACGCTTGGCAGCACACAGCGCTATTTTCGCGATTACAATGTCGGTTACAACGGCCATACGTGGTACACCATCGGAATGACGGATCCTGACATCTGCTTCACTACATGGACACCAAACATCAGTGATACTGCAAAATTCATTGTCAGTGCCTTTATTCCACCGAAGGGATCCAGCACTACAAACGCTATTTATCAAATTAACCGTCTCGGTACTGATACTGCTATACACATCAATCAGGGAGCAAATAAAAACACCTGGGTTCAACTTGGAACCTTCATCATGTGTCCGGGAGAAGCAACTGTGCGGCTTGGCGATTATACAGGCACCGACGGAGACACCATCGCATTCGATGCAATTAAGTGGACCCGTTATCCAAATCCCGTTGCACAGTTTTCGGCAGATCAAACAACAATCTGTCAAGGTGAAAATGTTGTGTTGACTTCAACAAGTCAGTACAGTGAAAGTCTCATCTGGAGCTGCTCAGGAGGAACACTTACAAATCAAACCGGGAATCAGGCCACATTCAGTTTTAATACGCCTGGTACCTTTTCGGTACAACTAATTACGGTAAATTTCAATGGTCGTGATACACTCACCTATAATTCCTATATCAACGTACAACCCAATGCTGTTGCGCAATTTACAGCATCTGCCGATACAGTTGACATGTCATCACCATTTGTGACTTTCACCAACACTTCATCAGGAGCCGATTCATATGTATGGAACCTGGGCGACGGGACCAACACCAACATAACAAATCCATCTCACACATACTCTTCTCCTGGAACATACATCGTTTCTTTGGAAGCTTACTCATCAAGTTGTGCCGATGATACAACAATCTTAACCATTGTAGTCGTCAATGCCTCTGCTGTTGCGCAATTCAGCGCAGACCAAACAACAATCTGCGAAGGAGATACTGTTGTATTCAGCTCTGCAAGCCAGAATGCAACTTCGCTCACATGGAATTATCCCGGTGCAACATTAATAAATCAAACCGGCAACCAATGTACTGTTGTTTACAATAATGCCGGAACATACAATGCAGGGCTGATTGCAGTGAGTTCATACGGAAACGACACGCTTGAGTATTTAAACTACATAGTTGTATCACCCAATGCTGAAGCGCAGTTCATAGCATCAAACGACACCGTGCCGGTTTCAAATCCGCTGATTGTTTTCACCAATCAATCGCAAAACGCCAATTCATATCTCTGGCACTTCGGCGACGGATCCACCAGCAACGACGTTAATCCATATCATACCTATGCAGCAACTTTTGCTTCATACAACGTAATACTGGAAGCAATTTCCGCCGGCTGTGCCGATGATTCTGCAACACTGACCATTTTTGTTATTGACCCGACTGGCATGAATGAAAACGAAAAAAATGTTTTCCATTTTTATCCAAATCCCGTTGAAGATATCATTTATATTCAATCGGAAATAGCTGATAATGCCGTTTTCAAAATATATGACACTTCAGGCCAACTTGTGATGGAAGGTGATTTTAAAAATTCAAAATCGATTATTCAAGTATCAAAACTTTCTAAAGGTGTTTATTCTCTTGAAATTTTAGACACCAATCGGAATTTTTCGTGTTTCTTTGTAAAAAAATGATGTTGATTGACACCCATACTCACCTCTACCTTCCGCAGTTTGATGAAGATCTGGCAACTGTCGCACAACGCGCACGCGAAGCCGGTGTTAAGAAATTGCTGATTCCTGATATTGACAAAGACCACACGGAGAAAGTTAAACAAATTGTTGAACAGTTTCCGAATCTGATGTATGGCATGACCGGCATTCATCCGACCAGTGTGAATGCGGATTACAAGGACCAGATTGCGCATTTTGAAAAGGAAATTGAAAACGGTTTTCCATGGATTGCTGTGGGCGAAATCGGTACAGATCTGTACTGGGACAAAACATATTTCAAAGAGCAGGAAATCGTTTTCCGCCACATGATGGAAACCGCTGCCCGACTGCATTTACCCGTTTCCATACATCAGCGTAATTCGATGAAGGAAACGCTGAACATCATGTCTGAATTCAATGGAAAAGTGAATGGCGTTCTGCATTGTTTCAGCGGAGAAAAGGACGATGCAAAAGTGGCCATTGATCTTGGATACAAGCTTGGAATCAGCGGCGTAATCACTTTTAAAAACAGCAACCTGAGCGATATTGTGACCTACACGGGACTTGAGCATCTTGTAATTGAAACCGACGCGCCTTTTCTGGCACCCATGCCCTTCCGCGGAAAAAGAAACGAGCCTGCATTTCTGAAATATGTTGTTACTTTGTTGTCGCAAACGCTCGGTGTTGATGAAGCCGCCATTGCAGAAGCCACAACCCGCAACGCTTTGCAGGTTTTTCAAAAGATCCAGATGTCATGAACAGTAAAAAATCAGTACTCCTCATATACACCGGCGGCACCATTGGGATGATCCGCCGCGAATCAGACGGATCGCTCATCCCGCTTGAGCTCAACAATATGTATCACTATCTGCCGGTACTCGAAAGTCTTCCGGTGAAAATAGATCTGGTGAGCATGGAGAACATCATCGATTCATCGGATATGAACCCGGAATTTTGGAAAGACCTGGTGGAAATTATTGAAAGCAATTATCTCAAATACGATGGATTTGTCATTCTGCATGGATCGGACACCATGGCATATACAGCATCGGTACTGAGTTTTATGCTGGAGAATTTAAACAAACCGGTAATTCTGACCGGCTCTCAACTGCCGCTTGGTATGGTCCGAAGCGATGGCCGCGAAAATCTCATCAATGCCATTGAAGTGGCAGCATCCTACGACGAAGATACCGCGCTGGTTCCCGAGGTAGCCATTTGTTTCGAAAACCGGATTTTCCGAGGAAATCGAACATCTAAAATAAATGCGGAAAACTTCAACGCCTTTATATCCGGCAATTATCCAATGTTGGGCGAAATCGGCGTAAAAATAAAATTCAATAATGCTTTTATTGCAAAGCCAAGTTTTAAAAATCTGAAAGTACACAAAGAGCTTTCGCCACGGGTAGGCATTCTAAAACTGTTTCCCGGAATGCCCGATGCATACACGCG
>DAOPKE010000135.1:0-4245 GCA_035390965.1 Bacteroidales bacterium
CATGTTTGGATACCTGTTTTTGATCAGATCAATCAGAGCGGCCACTCCGCGCACTGTATTTCTGAATTGCACTGACGTCCGGAGGATGTCAAACAATAATAGCGTCCGGCGAAGCCGGATGTAAAAATGCACAAATATAAGACCCTGACAGGGTCTAATGCCCCTGATTTAAAAAAATCATTGCGTTAACATCGTTTTTATTCGACCTCTCCGAGGTCGGTTTTTTTTATTTTTTACCCGGCCTTTTCACGTAAAACGTGACACAGCAGGCCGGGCTATTATTGTTTGACCACCGCTGCAGGTCGGCGATGTTCAAAAAAGCATCAGAATGATCAATTTATTCCATTGAATTTGTTTACACAAATATTTTAGAATAAAAATCAGATGTCCACATGAAGAAGTCAGGAAGAAATTGATAAATATTTTTTCTGAATCTCAACACCCGGATTAAAATATCCGTTGTACATGTTTGGATACCTGTTTTTGATCAGATCAATCAGAGCGGCCACTCCGCGCACTTCACCGGTGAATTCTTTAGCAATATTTCCATACAAATCCGGATCGATGTTGAAATTGCGCCACTGAATCATATTCGGATTGTTGATATCCAGAAAACGGCACAGCGCATCGGTTTCAGCAAAAGTATCTGTAATGCCGGGAAAAACAAAATAATTCAGCGAAACCCACTTCCCTGCTCTGCGGGCCACTTTACAACTTTCAGCCAGATCGGAAAATGAATAATTGGTTGGATTGTGATACAGGTTATACAACTTTTCCTGCGCACTGTTCATACTGATCCGAATGCTGTCGAGCCCTGCATTGATGAGCTTTTCAACAGCATGCGGATTGCTACCGTTGGTATTGATATTAATGATTCCGTCTTTTGTTTTTGAACGGATAATTTTAATGGATTCAAGAATGGTTTCCCAAACCTGCAAGGGCTCACCTTCGCATCCCTGGCCGAAACTCATGATTGGATCCGGCGCATGAGACATGTGAAAAACAGCCAGCTCTGCAATTTCTTCGGGTGTCGGGATAAAAGTAATTCTGTTTTGTGGTGAAGTAATCCCCGATGATTTTGGCTGCCACGAAATACAACCAATGCATCGCGAATTGCAGGATGGACTTGTTGGTAAAGGACCCTCCCACCGATAGAGAAAAAAATTGCGGGCAGCCGGACAATAATATACCGTTGCGCAATGAGCTATGTGCTCCAGAAGACGATTGTGAGGGAATTTTTTTCTTACCTCAACAACATTTCTTTCAACCAGGTTCTGGTCAAACTTTTCGCAATCCTGTCGGATATCGGGATCGACACGCACAGCAGTTGCCCACATTTTCCCATCGAGGAAACCAACGGCAGAGTAGGCGTAGAGCGGTAATACAACCGCATTCTTCCTTTGCTTCGACGCTGCAAGATAAGTTTGTGTATGTGCCGGAGCGATAAAAGAGCTGATTGCCGTTTTGTTGTGCAACACCTCCATCTCATTTTTACGGCTGTTGAAGCCGATAGCAGAATGTCCCTGCAATAAAAATATTTCAGAACCTTCGGGCAGCGGAATAAAATCAGATGGCTTCAGACGAACAATATTGTTGCCGCTGCGACCTACTGTTTCGAGATAGGGATGATCGTAATAGCTCCCGTCATCGAGGGCGTAGAGAAGCTTTGGAGTTTTTCGTGGATGGGAAATAGGCATAAGGCGTCAGGCGTTAGGACCGCTACTTCTTAGTAGTGATTTTACTAGTCCACGTGAAATCTTTGATATTTCATTGGCTTGTTCAAGAAGTAGCTGAGATTTTTCTTTTTCAATATAATTTAGTCTTGCAGCAAGATATAACATTGATTTTACCTCACTGCAAGAGCCAATTGCTATATGTATGAATCTGGCGAAATCAGCATCAGTTCTTCGATCAAAGCCCTCTGCAATATTGTTGGAAATCGAAACTGCAGCCCTGCGTATTTTGTCCCTGAATCCAAAATCCCTCAAATCGTTGAACTTCAGATAAATTTCATAAGCAAAGTCCTGGCCTTTCTGCCACGCGATTATGTCTTCAAATTTTTGAATTGCCATTTTATTTCTGTTTTCAATTAACGATCTCTTATGCCATAAACTTTCGCCTAAAACCTTACGCCTTTCTTATGACTTACGCCTATCGACTTACGCCTGTTTATACTGCTCCATCAGGCGCTGCATGTATTTTCCAAGCACATCGAATTCGATGTTCACCACGGTTCCTTTTTTGAAATTGTGGAAGTTGGTATTGTCGAAAGTGTACGGAATAATAGCAACAGAAAATTTGCCGGGCTTGCTGTCAACCACTGTCAGACTCACGCCATTCACGCTGATTGAACCTTTGGTCACGGTGAAATTATTCAGCTTCGGGTCGTATTCGAAATGATATTTCCAGCTGCCGTCAAAGGTTTCAACCTTGATGCAGGTAGCTGTCTGATCGACATGTCCCTGCACAATATGTCCGTCAAAGCGGCCATCGGCTTTCATGCTGCGTTCGAGATTCACCTGATAGCCCTTTTTCCAGTTGCGCAAACAGGTTTTATTGAGTGTTTCATCAATGGCAGTTACAACATATTCTTTGTTTTTCTTGTCGACTTTCACCACCGTAAGACAAACACCGTCGTGGCTCATGCTCTGATCAATCTTCAATTCTTTGGTCAGATCCGATTTTACGGTGAAATGTATGTTACTTCCTTCGCGGGTTACTTTTGTGATTTCGCCCATGGATTCTACGATTCCGCTAAACATAGTGTGTCTGTTTTTTTGTTTGATTATTTTTTCATTGCATCTTCAACTTCCGCGATGGTGATCGGGAGCCGTTTTCCGATAAAACGAGATCCGCCCTCAGTGACCAAAATATCGTCTTCGAGCCGGATTCCGCCAAAGGTTTTGAATTTCTCCACTTCAGCATAGTTGATGAATTCCTCAAATTTCTTTTCAGCTTTCCACTGATCGATGAGTTCCGGAATGAAATAAATCCCAGGTTCATCGGTCATCACATGACCTGCCTTGAGGCGGCGTCCCATGCGGAGATACGCGGTTCCAAACTGATCGATGCGGCTTACTTCGTCGTCGTAACCGACATAATTTTCGCCCAGATCTTCCATATCGTGCACATTCATGCCCATCATATGGCCAAGTCCATGCGGGAAAAACATGGCATGAGCACCCGCTTTAACGGCCTCATCCACATTGCCTTTCATAAGTCCGGCATTTTTCAGACCTTCGGCAATCACACGGCTCACCGAAAGATGCACACTCTGATAAGTCACTTCGGGTTTTGTTACCGAGAGAGCATGGTTGTTGGCATCGAGCACAATCTGATAAATCATTTTCTGCTGCTCGCTGAATTTTCCGCTCACCGGCATAGTGCGGGTATAATCAGATGTATAATACTTATTGCTTTGTGCACCGGCATCGCTCAAAAGCAGCTGTCCGGCCTGCATCACATTTGAGTGATTGTGGTTATGTAAAGTTTCGCCACGAACCGACAAAATAATCGGAAACGAAGGACCTTTGCCGTATTGATAAGCAACACCTTCCATCAGTCCGCAGACTTCCTGTTCAACAACGCCGGGGCGGGCATTGCAAAAAGCAATCATATGCATGTCATAACCAATTTTTGCAGCCCTTTCCAGTTCTTCAATTTCGTACTGTTCTTTAATAGCGCGCAATGCAACAACTGCTTTAATCAGATCGATACTTGCCTTGGTTTTCATTTCTGTAAAAGGAATTCCGAGCATGGTATTAAGCAGTATCTTGCTTTCGGCGCGATAAGGTGGAGTAAAATGAATGGCACGACCCGCATTTTTTACTTTAACCAGATAAGATTCG
The DNA here is from genome assembly GCA_035390965.1 of Bacteroidales bacterium. GTDB lineage: Bacteria > Bacteroidota > Bacteroidia > Bacteroidales > DTU049 > GWF2-43-63. Next base: position 3,849 of record DAOPKE010000135.1, read on the forward strand.
AGTTCAGCAAAAGGATATGTTTCCACAATGCCAACCTTTGCGGCAAGATCTTTCACTGCGGGCTGTGGCCCCATCCAGATGATGTCTTCGATATCGACATCGTTGGCAAAAAGGATATGTTTCCCTTCATCAAAATCAATGATACCAACCATATCCGGAATATCAAGGCCAAAGAAATAGGAAAAAGTGCTGTCCTGACGAAAATGATATCCATTGGCAGGATAATCCATTGGGGATTCTGTATTTCCGATAAACAGTGCAATGCCTTTAAGCCCGCTTTTCAAGAGACGTTCACGATGTGAAACATAAACCTGTTTTTCAAAGAGTTCCATATTGTTGTGTTTTTTAATGACAATAATTTTCTCAAAAGTAATATTTGTTTGGGAAATGAGGAAGG
>DAOPKE010000135.1:4345-6397 GCA_035390965.1 Bacteroidales bacterium
CCTGTAATTATGAAACAGACTTTACTCAATCGGTTTTTACGTTATGTTGCACTTGACACGCAAAGTGATCCAAACAGTGATACGGTTCCAAGCACCAACAAACAACTTACGCTTGCCAATGCTTTGGCCACCGAACTCAAAACCTTTGGAGTGACTGATGTATCGCTCGATTCAAAAGGGTATGTTATGGCTTCAATACCATCCAATATCGACCGAGACATTACACCCATAGGATTTATCGCTCATATGGACACATCGCCCGACATGCCCGGCAACGATGTTAAGCCACAGATTATAGAGAGCTATGATGGAGGCGATATTGTGCTGAATGCAGAAAAAAACATTCATTTGAGTCCTGAGGAATTTCCCGATTTGCTACGTTATAAAGGACAAACACTCATAACAACCGATGGAACAACGCTCCTTGGCGCCGATGACAAGGCCGGCATTGCCGAAATCATGACGGCCATAGAATATCTGATGGAACATCCGGTCATCAAACACGGAAAAATCTGTATTGCATTCACCCCTGACGAAGAAATCGGTCGTGGCGTTGATCATTTTGATGTAAAAAAATTCGGAGCCACCTTTGCCTACACTCTTGATGGAAGCGGTCCCGGTGAATTGGAATACGAAAATTTCAATGCAGCTTCAGCCACAATAAAAATTAAGGGGAACAACATTCATCCGGGCTATGCAAAAAATAAAATGCTCAATGCATCATTGCTTGCCAACGAATTCATCTCAATGCTTCCGGTTAATGAAAGACCTGAATTTACTGAACATTACGATGGATTTTTTCATCTGACCGGACTGACATCAACGGTAGAAGAAGCTGAAATTTCCTATATCATACGCGACCACGACAAGGCCATTTTTGAGCGCCGCAAAAAACAGATGCAGGACATTGTTGACTACCTGAACGGTAAGTACAAAAAAGAAACTTTTCTCCTCGACATTAAAGATCAGTATTACAACATGCGTGAAATGATCGAACCGGTTTTTCATGTTGTTGAAATTGCGATGCAGGCCATGCGAAATGTGGGTGTAAAACCCGATGTAAAACCCATCCGTGGCGGTACCGACGGAAGCCGGCTCAGCTACATGGGTTTGCCTTGTCCGAACCTCTTCGCCGGCGGCCATAATTTTCACGGAAAACATGAATTTGTTGCTGTAGAATCCATGGTTAAAGCAGTAGATACCATTCTCAATATTATTGCCATTGTTTCTGCGAAAGAAGCATAATTAGCCCGCAGAGAATGGCTCACAGAGAGAGCAAAGGCGCAGAGAGATTTTACTTAAGCATCGCGCAGAGGGAGTTTAGTCCGACGAAGGCGGACCAGAGGCGCAGAGGAATTTGCCACGAAGGCACAACTTGTCGCGTTTTACGTGAAGACACAAAAAACATACACCTCTGAGTTCCCGGTCACTAACTGCGACTTAGCTTTGCTCACTGAGCCGGGATCTCCTGGAAAACCAACGCAGCCATTGCTGAATCTACATTTCAGGAGACCCCCTGACGGTACCGTCAGGGGGTCTTGCTGGTGTAGGCCGGGCGGTCGCGATGAATACTGATTCAGTGGGTCGCGCAAAGAATGGCTCGCGGAGGGAGTTTAGTCCGACGAAGGCGGACCAAAGACGCAGAGAGATTTTACTTAAGCATCGCGCGAAGAGCGCAGGGACGCAGAGAGATTTGCATCAACGGCCGCGTTTGACATTGGGCGCGCGTCTGCGCGTGCAGCGTTTCACGTTGACGCATGACCTTGCATCTCAAAAGAGTTTATGATCATCCTTAATAATGCCAGTAATCGATTAGGGTTGTCCAACATTCCATAGTTCGAAGTACTGCCCTGCAGTATAAAATCCACGAAGAACATGGAAAAGTTGGATAGAGATCTCTGCAACTGACTCTTCCATGTCCTCCATTGTATTTCGGACTATTGAAGGTCGTGTTGCTTTTTACTCAGAAATAAATTTCAGATTGTCTCTGAAGCTTTATCTGGTATCATTGCGGATGTACAAAAAAGAGTTTCACGTAAAATCACGTAGAAC
>DAOPKE010000136.1:0-1973 GCA_035390965.1 Bacteroidales bacterium
AGCATGAATATCAGAGGTGTTTTTCCGGAAAATGAGAAAATGAATTACATGAGTGGTCGGGCATTACATCCTGTATCGGTTCATTTAGCTGCTAAAGTACAGGCCGAATTTGATGGGATGCTTGATATTTCATTTTCGGCCGGAGCCGATGCTTTTAATGTCGTTGATTTGCTGCTTTGTGGTCTTGGCCCCATAACCATGAGCTCCGATTTATTGAAACCCGGCGGCTATGGCCGGCTTCAGCAATATGTGAAAAATATTCAGTCAGCTGTGGGTCATTCCAATGCCGGGAGTTTGCAGTCTTTTATTTGTCCGCCTGGTAAAATGCGGGCAGTTAAACTTAAAGATTATACATCCGAAACACTCGAAAATCCGGCATATCGTAAAGCAATGCGCGAACCTTCGATTAAAACGGCCAGGCCATTGGGTTTGTTTGATTGCATTCATGCTCCATGCGTGAACACCTGTCCCGATAATCAGAATATTCCACAGTATTTATATCATGTCTCGAAAGGTGATTTTCAGAAAGCGTTTGAAGTTATAATGAAAACCAACCCGTTTCCTTCGGTGACGGGAGCCGTGTGTGATCATGCCTGTCAGACAAAATGCACGCGTATCAACTATGATGAAAATCTGGCTATACGCGAAGTAAAGCGTTGGGTTGCCGAAAAGCAGCTGGATGAAAGCTTTATTCAGTCGCGCCCGAAAAATGGCATGAAGGCCGCTGTTATTGGTGCCGGACCTGCTGGAATGAGTTGCGCTTATTTTTTATTGATGGCTGGATTCGAAGTTGATGTATTCGAAGAAAAACATTTTGCCGGTGGTATGGCGGCTGATGTGATTCCGGCATTTCGTCTGAAGAATGATGCGATTGAAAAAGACATTAAGCGCATTGAAAAACTTGGGGTAAAGGTGCACTATGGTACCAGAATAAATAAAGCGATTTTCGATCAGTTTGTCAACGAACGTCGTTTTGTTTTCATTGCTACCGGAACACCTGAGTCTAAGAAATTGGGAGTCAAGGGTGAAGATTCAATGGGCGTTATCGATCCGCTTGTGTTTTTATCAGATTTGAAAAAAGGTAATGCTGTTTTACCGGGACGCCGGGTGCTTGTTATTGGCGGCGGAAATACAGCCATGGATGTGGCCCGCGCCGTGAAGCGTATGCAAGGCGGAAACGGAAGTGTTATCATTGTTTATCGCCGCCGAATGGCCGATATGCCAGCCGAAGCAGAAGAAATACTGGCTGCCCGTGCCGAAAACATTGAATTTGCCTGCCTGAAAGCTCCGGTGGAAATTGTTGTCGCAGGTGGAAAAGTCGGTGGACTTAAAGTGACTACCATGCGCACAACCGGCATTGGATCGGATGGACGCGAAAAAGTTGAAGCTATTCCCAATAGCGAAGAAATTCTGATTGCCGATGCCATTTTCCCTGCCATCGGACAAAATGCTGCTCTTGATTTTATTGATCAGTCATTGTTGAAAAAGAACAGCGACAATTTCTCTACATTATTGGATCGGGTGTTTATTGGCGGCGATGTTCGTAAGGGACCAGCCAGTATTATTGCCGCCATTGCCGATGGACGTAAAGCTGCAGAACAAATGATTGCCGAGGCCGGTATTGTTGACCTTGCCAATGATCTTGACAGCCGTGGTTCCAATGTCAATGAGCTGATGATACGAAAGGCAAAACGCGAAAAATCACAGCTTGATGAAGAAGTGCCCGGGTTGCCTTCTAAAGTTATTAAAAATAATCAGGAAGCCATGATAGAGGCCGCGCGCTGTCTTTTATGTGATGAAGTTTGTAATATCTGTGTAACTGTTTGTCCAAATCTTGCTAATCAGTTTTATGAGACTAAACCATTCAAATTTACTTTGGGTGATTATTGTTTTGAGATAAAGCAAAAAATTCAAACTTATAATATAGGCGAATTCTGTAACGAATGCGGCAATTGCCGGACTTTCTGTCCGAC
>DAOPKE010000136.1:2073-5975 GCA_035390965.1 Bacteroidales bacterium
ATTCCATAGTTCGGAGAAAATCGGAGAACATGGAATAGTTGGTCTGAGTGCGGTAAAAACAATGAGAAATATTTGGCGATGATGAGAATTAGAAATGTGAAAATGTGCGGCTCACGTGAGACGTGACAGGTTCGCCGATGTGGAAATGTGAAAACACGAGATTTTTTCGCATTATTGCATTATCGCATTAACGCTATATTAGAGCGAGAGCGCAAAAAAATCATGCTCCATGCACCATGCTTTGTGCTTTTAGCGTAATGCATTGTGATTGATTGAATCCGACTCTTCCATGACCTTCATTTCATTTCGGACTCTGGAAGGTCGGTTCGTTTGAAGAAGTTATTCTATTTTGCAAACATACGAGGGTTTGTGGCTACTCCACCACAAACCGCATTCTCATAACTACGCTTCCGGCGCACTCCAGAATATACACTCCGCTCGATATTCCGCTTAATTGTATGACTGTTTCCTTTTCAGTTGGGATTATTCTTTTCAGTTCTTGTCCCTGCATATTGATGATGCGGATATATGACGGAATTTCGCTTTCAACGCTGATCTGAATTAAATCTCCGGCAGGATTCGGCCACATACTGAAGCCGGAAGAATGCTCTTCCAACTCGGTGCTGATACTGACCTGATGACTCACCATCACAGTATCACATGCATTCCATGCATAATGATTAACGGTGTAAATGCCACCTGAACCGTAGTAGTGGGCGGGGTTGGCCTGAGATGAGGTTGCTCCATCGCCGAATTCCCAGTAATAATTTGTAGCATGGGTACTTACACTTGTAAATTCAGCTATATTCATATTTATTGTCCAGATGAAGTCAACGGTAGGCATTGACGTAAGCGAAACTGCAACGGTATCGGTATATACATCGCAGCTTGAGCCGGTAATCAGCGCATAATAATTTCCTGCAGTATTCACTGTGATTGATTGTGTGGTTTCGCCATTTGGATACCAGTAATAAGCATCGGCACTGGCTGCAGTCAATGTAAGTGAATCACCGTCACAGATTGAATAATTGCCACTGATGTTCAATGCATTGTCAGGGCCACTGACTACTGCACTGGCGGTAGTGCGGGCACTTGAGCAATAGGGCTGTACTTCCCAGTCGTAGAAGAAATAATAATATTCCGAACCGGCACTGCTACCTGTGATTGAAATCGGAGATACTTCGTATGGGTATGAAACATTTAAATTGTTTCTGTACAGATTTGGGTAAGCTGGTCCAACCAACTGATATCCGCTTCCGGCTGGTATTTCAAAATTCAGTGTAATGCGGCTTACGCCTGTTGTTGCTATATTTACTGTTGCAGTTTGAAGGACTGTTCCTGCGCTGTTTTTTAATGTTATTGTTCTGTTTCCTGTTGTGCTGGCATTCACTTCAACCGAAATCAACCGGCAATCTTCAGCTGCGTCAAAATTCAAATGATGAATGGATGATGCCGTGAAATTGCTGCCACCGGAGGTGGAATTCTGATTGCCTCCATAAACCGATGTTCCTGGTATATGGGCTGACTGAACAAAATAGTCGGTGCTATTGCTGAGTGCTGGTGTTGTAAAACTGCTTCCGGTAAATACCAGATTGCCCCCGTATTGGGCATCGTACCATTCCAGTGTTCCGCTTCCAGTGGCAGTCAATGTTGCAGTTTGTCCGCTGCAGATAGATGCGTCGGTGGCAGTAGGTGCTGCCGGAAGTCCCACTGTTACATACGAAGTCCGGATTAAACTATCAGTTCCGAAAATATTCCACGATTTCAATTTTACGGTGAATGTTCCGTTGCTTGTATAATAATGCACCGGATTCTGCACTGTCGATGTCTGTCCGTCGCCGAAGGTCCAGAGCCAGTTTGTGGGCGAATTGATGCTTTCATCGCTAAACGAAACAACACCTGTGCATGTAGAAGTTACATCGGCAGAAAAAGCCGTGGTTACAATGCCCGCAGCCGAAGTATAAAGATTAATGCAAAGATCGTATTCGCGCGATGTGCCGCTGCCGGCTGCATTCCAGGTTGTTCCGTTTGAACTTACCCAGCATTTTCCTGTTTCAAGAGTTACATTTGATGCAAAACCACTGTAAACCTCCTCAACCGGAATCGGATAACTATAGCCGGGTGTCGAGTATTTTACTTTGATGTAGATATTTTCTCCTGACATAAGAACAACCGGGTTTGGCAGGTCGAATGTGTAGTATCCGGGCAGACTGCACGATTTGCTGCTGATCGTATCAATAAGATTACTCAGGTTGGTTCCATCAAAATCGGAATAAATTTCCATACTGACCGTTGAATTTCCCGATGCAATGTAGGTCCCTACGGCTTTAATGATCGAGTTTGTTGATACAGAATAGTTTATCAAACCATATCCGATAGTGCTGCCAAGGCCAATGTCATTTATTTCGCCGTATTTAGCGTAAGTGAGTACTTCATCACCATTGGAAAAATTACGAAATCCGGGGAAATAGGCGGCCTCGGAATTTATTCTCGAGTCGTTGTAACTGATATAGAAAAAACCGTTTTCGCCCCAAGAAGTGCCCCAGCTGTTTTTTACAATCCATGCGCCGGTACCTCCATCGGTAACTTTTGTATCATCCCAGCCCACTAGGGTTACTGCATGATTGGCATAGTCGGTTCCTGAATAATAATAGGTGTCGTTCGAAGTATTCAGATAGACGTCGTCGCTGTAATATGAGGTATAAACTGCACCGTAGTCATATAAAATTTGTTTGATGATGGCTGTATTGTCTGGCACATAGCGCACATCGCTGACATATTTAATGGGATTGATGGTAGTCGGACATGTTCCGGCAACATCGTTATACGGGTCTGACGCTTCGGTCATCATGCCGCCGCCGCGCGAAACATAGGCGGCCGAAATCATGGCGTTACCTCCGTTGCATGGTGTCCAGTCGAAATCGTGACAATTATTGATGTTGTCTTCTGATAAATCAAATGTGCCTTGTCCCTGGCGCAGCCAGTACGATTCGGTCGATGCTACTGTGGCAAAGGTCCAGCAGGAACCGCATCCACCCTGATTTTTCACCGATGTCACATAACCAAGTGTACGCAAATCAAAAGTAGCCGGTAAGACCAACGGTCCTTTGGATGGAGCCGTGTATTGTTTTGCCTGAAGATCAATGATCGGCGGCAGATATCCGTATTGCGATGCCGGACTGCCGGACTGAATGTATTGGATATAAGCCGGATTCACCGGAGCTTTCTGTGTTATCTGAGCGTTGAGCGAAGCTGAAAAAATCACAGCAGCTCCAAAAAGTAATATTGATTTCATAAATCGGTGCTTGGTTATTTAAAGACAGCGAAAGCAAATATACGTTGCTTTGAAATATAAAAAGGATGAGGTCAAGGACGAAAAGTTGTCAGCATTCAGTTATCAGCCATCAGCTCTGAGACTGGGCCGAGAAGATTGAGGACAAAGGCAAGAACTCTGAACAAGGAACAAGGAAGTGAGAATGCCGAACGGTTCTTCATTATATTTTCATTCAAACTACACTTCAAACTTCTAACATCCTTGTTCCTTGTTCATTATTCAATGAGGTAAGGAACTCTGATCATTCCGACGCTTTCGGTCGGAACTGTCAGCTGAACAATACGTGCATCCTTACGGATCAAGAGGAAGTGAGAATATCGAACGGAACTACAGTATATTCTTATTCAAACCTCATTTCTTAATTCACTTCAAACTTCGTACATCCTTGTTCCTTGTTCATGATTTAACGTTTTCGTGAAATAGCCGCTTATCCTCAACCTTATCCTTATCCTCAACCTGAACCTCAACCTTAACCTCAACCTTAACCTCAACCTTAACCTCAACCTTAACCTCAACCTCAACCTTAACCTCAACCTTAACCTCAACCTTAACCTCAACCTTAACCTCA
>DAOPKE010000137.1:0-5972 GCA_035390965.1 Bacteroidales bacterium
ATCAATGTATTAATCAACAATGCCGGTATGAGTATGCGCGCCATTTTCGAAGATCTTGATTTGAAAGTGATAGAGCAGCTTATGAATGTCAATTTCTGGGGAACTGTTTTTTGTACACGCGAAGCCATTCCTTTTTTATTGAAATCGAAAGGCAGCGTGGTGGGAGTCTCATCCATTGCAGGTTTTCAGGGGTTGCCCGCACGTACCGGATATTCATCATCGAAATTTGCCATGCATGGATTTCTGAACACATTGCGTGTTGAAACACTGAATCAGGGTTTACATGTGATGATTGCCTGCCCCGGATTTACGGAGTCAAATATCCGAAACACCGCTCTCACAGCCGATGGCAGCCCGCAGGGCTCGACTCCGCTTGACGAAAAACATCTGATGAGTGCCGATGATGTTGCAGGCAGAATTATTCGCGGTATTGAAAAAAGAAAACGTACTCTTGTGATGACAACACAAGGAAAACTCGTGGTATTGCTTGGAAAATTTTTCCCGAAGTGGGTTGACAAAATGACCTACAAAACAATGAAGAAAGAAAAGAATTCACCTCTGAAATAAACCAAAAAAAATACAACCATGAAAACTGAAAAAATCAAGATTCTTCCGATGGAAGGATGCAGCCTGATAAGGTTTGGCGCTTCTGAAAACGATGTAATCAATGCCATTGGCGAACCCGATGAGCGCGAAAACATCGATGACGAAGATTACAACAGCGAAATCTGGTATTACGACGACAAAGGTGTGACGCTGTTTCTCGATGAAATGGAAGACGAAGGGCTGCTCGTTTCAGGTATCGAACTTGAAGATGAGTGTGAACTTGAAGGCGTTTCCATCATGGGAAAATCCATTGATGAAATAAAGGCAATTGCCGATAAACACAAATTCGGTGAAGCTGATGTTGAAAAAGAGGAGTGGGGCGAATTCCGCCTTTCATACGAAGACAAACTGCTTGATTTCTACTTCGATGAGAACAAAAAGCTCATCAGTGTGAGTCTGGGTATGGAATAAAAAGTAGTGCAAAGTTTACTGCGCTGTGCGAAGTTATCCAACTTCGCACACTACCTATACATCGGATGATGTTTCAATACCACGTCGCGCAGAAATTCGCGGCTGATGTGGGTGTAAATTTCAGTGGTTGTAATGCTGCTGTGACCGAGCAATTCCTGTACGGCGCGCAGATCGGCGCCGTTTTCAATTAGATGTGTCGCAAAAGAATGCCGGAAAGTGTGCGGGCTGATATTCTTTTTTATTCCGGTAGCGATGGCCAATACTTTCACCAGATTGAAAACTGATGCGCGTGTAAGCTGCTTCCCGCGCTGATTCAGAAAAATGAAATGTTCGTGATTCCGTACAACCGGAAAAAATACGCGACTTTTTTCTATATAAAGCTTTAATGCATTCATTGCTGAATGTCCGATGGGAACAAGTCTTTCCTTATTTCCTTTTCCGATTACACGAATGAATTCATCATCGAAAAATAAATCAGTAAAAGATAAATTTACAAGCTCAGATACTCGTAAACCGCATGCATACAATGTTTCAATAATGGCTTTGTTTCTGTGTCCGTCTGCTTTTGATAAATCGATGCACTTTATCATTTTCTCAATTTCGTCGAGTGAAAGTACTGTTGGCAAGTGTTTTCCCAAACGTGGAAGTTCAATCAGCTCCGTTGGATTATTATCTGTAAGGCCGTCCATAAGGCAGAATGCAAAAAATGATTTAATGCCGGATATGATACGGGCCTGCGATCGTGGTGTGAGCGAAATATCGCTCAGCCATTGAACAAAAGAATGAATATCGTTTTTATGGATGTCGCGCAATGGCTTATTTGTTGCTATTTGCTCATTCCAGCGCATAAACAATCCAACGTCATGAATGTAAGCTTCAATCGAATGTTCCGACAATGCTTTTTCAAGCATCAGAAAAGTTGAAAAACTTTTGATAACAGGATCCTGAATATTACGCGTTTTCATGCAGCATTTTTTGTAAAGCCAGCATTTCGTCGCGGTGATGTGCGGCAGTAATAAAATCCAGTTCTTTCGCAGCTTTTTCCATTTCTTTTTTTACTGCATCTATTCTTTTTTTCAACGCATCTTTGCTCATATATGGCACCAGCGGATCTGCAGCCAGTCGGTTTTCTTCGGGCTCTACATAGTATTTCATTTCAATTTTGCGGGCACCTTCAAAACTATCACCAATGGCTTTATGTACCGAAACCGGCGTTATATTGTTGGCTTTATTGTATTCAAGCTGTTTGTTCCTGCGTCGCTCAGTTTCTTCAATCATTTTCTGCATCGAAGTAGTCATTTTCATGGCATATAAAATCACCCGGCTTTTGATATTGCGCGCTGCACGGCCTGCTGTTTGAATCAGACTCCTTTCATTTCTCAGAAATCCTTCTTTGTCTGCATCAAGAATAGCTACCAGAGTGACTTCCGGCAAATCAAGTCCTTCCCGAAGTAGATTGACACCAACGACCACTTTTATGTCTCCACGTCGCAATTCCTGAAGAATTTCCACCCTTTCAAATGTTTCCACATCACTGTGAATGTATTTGCATGGGATGTTCAATTCAAACAGATATTTTGTCAACTCTTCTGCCATGCGCTTGGTGAGCGTTGTAACCAGAGTGCGCTCATCTTTTTCAATCTGAAGTTTTATTTCATTCAGTAGATCATCTACCTGATTGTTCGATGGACGTACCAACACTTCAGGATCTGGAATACCAGTCGGGCGGATTACCTGTTCCACATAAGCGCCTTCGCATTTCATAAATTCATAATCAGCCGGTGTGGCCGACACAAATATCGTTTGATTGAGCAAAGCCTCAAATTCATCAAACTTTAGCGGACGGTTGTCCATCGCCGATGGCAGGCGAAATCCGAAATCAACAAGTACCTGCTTGCGTGAGCGGTCACCGCCATACATGCCGCGCACCTGCGGAATAGTTGCATGACTTTCATCGACGACCAGCAGAAAATCATCTGGAAAATAATCAATCAGACAAAAAGGTCTGGATCCGGGTTTGCGGCTATCAAAATATCTTGAATAGTTTTCAATGCCTGAACAATAGCCCAATTCCTTCATCATTTCCAGGTCATAATTCACGCGGTCTTCCAGTCTTTTTGCTTCAATGTCTTTTCCTATTTGTCTCAGAAAATCACACTGAGCGCCAAGATCAACATATATTTCATTCAGAGCCGAGGATAGTTTGTCTTTGGTTGTCATAAATATGCTGGCCGGATAAATCCGCAGCATCTCCATTTTTTCAATACTGCGCCCAGTAACCGGATCAAACGATGCGATGCTTTCAATTTCCTTGTCAAAAAAAATGATGCGGTATGCCGTGTCCGCATACGCAGGATAAACATCCAGGGTGTCCCCTTTTAATCGGAATGTACCGCGTTTCAACTCAATGTCGTTGCGCGAGTACAATGCATCTACAAGCGCATTTACAACAAATTTTGCCGTTTTCTTTTCATTGACTTCAAGCTCAATAACATGTGTTGTAAAATCCTGTGGGTTGCCAATACCATAAATGCACGATACCGATGAAACAACGATTACATCACGTCGTCCGCTCAGCAACGATGAAGTTGCACTGAGTCTGAATTTTTCAATTTCTTCGTTGATGGATAAATCCTTTTCAATATACGTATCGCTGATGGGAAGATATGCTTCGGGCTGATAGTAATCGTAGTACGATACAAAATATTCAACAGCGTTATCCGGAAAAAACTGTCTGAACTCTGAATAAAGTTGTGCAGCCAGTGTTTTATTGTGGCTGAGCACCAATGTTGGTCGGTTTGTATTGGCAATCACATTGGCAACGGTAAAAGTCTTACCAGAGCCGGTAACGCCCAACAATGTCTGAAACAGCTCCCCGTCTTTGATTCCATTGGTCAGCTGACGGATGGCTTCAGGTTGGTCACCTGTTGGAACAAAATCACTTATGAGTTCAAATTTTTTCATTCCGCTTTTTTTTTGAAACGACAACTGATTGGAAAATGATCACTGTAGCGTCGTCCGATCACCTTAAATTCAGCTGCTTCAAATTCTTTCGGATAAAAAATATAATCAATCCGAAACGATGGAAAACGACCGTTGTATGTTTTCCCCATTCCTCTGGTGCCGCTGTCAGTAAAGGCGTCGTTCAGCTCTCCGCGCAGTTTCCGGTATGCATAGGAAACAGGTGTATCATTGAAATCACCAGCAAGAAATACCGGATGCCGACATGAATCTATATGGGTCGCAAGAATTCTGACTTGCTGTGAACGGGCTACAAATGCCCGTTTCAATTTGCGTGCAGTCGATTTCGATTTTCGCTCAAGCTCTCCGTTTTCTTCTTCTTTTTCATCAAACAGACTTTCTTCGTTTTCTGTAAATCCGATCGATTGAAGGTGAATATTATATATTCTGATTGTATCTTCATTTATTTTTAAATCAGTCCACAGAGAAAAGATATTTCTTTCGGAGTGATCTGGAGTTCTTACTACACCTTGATTAATGACAGGAAATCGGGTGAAAGTAATTAAACTCAGATATGTATCGCTGGTTGAATCAGCATACAACGAAGTGGTGTAATCACTGAACTGGCCTGCCTGCATAAATGGTTCACAGTTTTTTCCAGTGTATTTTTCACGAAGATAAAACTCCTGAAAACATGCTATATCTGGACTTTCATTTGTAATTACATTCAGCAGCGAGTCAATGGTAATAATCCCGCTTGTGTCGTAAATGCCCATCAGATGCACATTTTGAGATAAAATTTCAATATCTGTTTCTTCTTCTGAAAAGTTGTTTTTCTGACCACTGACATTCATTGTGTGTTTGCAGGGACCCAATCCAATTAAAAAAATCAATAAGGGAAAAATAGCTTTTTTGAAATTGAATAATGCCATAACAATCGCTGAAATTACTGTTAGCAGTGCGATGTAAGGGTAGGCGAGTCCAAAAAAAGCAGGGACCCAGAACCGGTCAGGATTGCAAAGTGGCGATATTATTGAAATCAATAATAAAACAGAAAAAGAAACAACAGCAATCCAGAGAATGCGTTCCATAAATCCACCTCGTTTGCTTTCTGTCTTTGCCATAATAAGTTCAATACAAAATTAGTATTATTTGGTAACCCCTTGAAGGGTTTCAAACCTTTCGAGGGGTTTATATCAATCCATCAGATCCGGCCGCCGCTTTTTTGTTCGTTCGAGTGATTGCTGCTGACGCCATTCATGGATGTTTTTTTCGTGTCCCGATAAAAGAATGTCGGGTACTTTCCATCCGCGGAATTCGGCCGGGCGCGTATAAACGGGTGCTGAGAGCAGTCCATCCTGGAATGAATCACTGAGGGCTGAGGTCTCATCGTTGAGTGCGCCAGGAATCAGGCGGATGATGGCATCGGCCACCACACATGCAGCCAATTCGCCGCCGCTGAGTACATAGTCGCCAATTGAAATTTCGCGCGTGATGAAATGTTCGCGAACCCGCTCGTCGAGCCCTTTGTAGTGACCACAAAGCAGAATAATGTTTTCGCACATACTCAGCTGGTTGGCCAATGGCTGTGAAAATTTTTCACCGTCCGGCGTCATAAAAATGATGTCATCGTATTGTCTGACCGAAGTAAGTGATTCAATAGCATCAATGACGGGTTCGGCCATCATGACCATTCCGGCACCGCCACCAAACTGATAATCATCGACCCGTTGATGTTTGTCTTTCGAAAAATCGCGGATATTATGAATGTGAATTTCTATAAGACCTTTGACAACAGCTCGCTTTACAATCGACTCGGTAAATGGGCCGGTGAACATTTCGGGAAACAATGTGAGAATATCAATGCGCATATAGGTTTAAAAGACAAAGGTAGGAATATTTGCACAACGTCGCGCCTTCGTTGGAATAAACTTCAGGTATAACGCATGCGGCGAGCTGCTTGCGGAACAACGTCTTCAGATGAATGCTTAATA
>DAOPKE010000138.1:0-5816 GCA_035390965.1 Bacteroidales bacterium
CCTTCGAGGGCTGATAACTTCCTTCGAGGGCTGTTTAAACAATATTTTTGTCCGGTTTTGTGTTTATAATAAATATTTAATTAGGTTTGTAAAAAATCAAAATATGAAAAAAGTCAACTTTGTTTTTTACTTTTTGGCAATTATTGCAATGTTTTTTTCTTCATGCAGCAAGGACGCTTCCATCAGGGAGGTGAAGCTGTGCAACAATCCTTCGGGAGATCAGTGTGTTGAAGACATGACAGATTTTTTTGGTGTTGAAACCGACACCATTCACTTGTTTGCTTCATTGACCGATGCGCCGGAAAATGTGAAAGTCGAAGTCACCTGGTTTTATCAGGCCGTTGATAAGGACAAAGAAGAAATCATGCGAGGCAGTTTTGATGGCAACGAAAGTTCGACCATACATGCCATGCTTTATCTGAATACTCCGGGATGGCCTTCGGGAGAGTATTCGGTGAATATTAAAATTGCAGACAGTGAATCGGAACCTGTTGAAAAGAAATTCAAAATCGAATAAATATGAAAAGACAAATTTTACTGATTGCCGTCTTGGCATTATTTGCCACATCATGTAACATGGAGCCCAGCATTGATCATTTGCGTGTTTGCAACAATCCGGATTATGATATCACATGTCCTTCGGACCACAGTGTGCTCGATGCTGAAGAAACGGACAAGATCTATGTTACAGCCACTATGAGTCATGTTCCTCAAAATACTGCAATGACCATTACATGGTTTTATCTTGAAGGTGGCGAAACCGAGATTGATGATGTTACTTTGAAAACGGACGAAGACATGCTCGACACGCCGGTGTATTCTTACCTGTCAGCCCCGTATGATGGATGGCCACTTGGTAAATACAAAGTGACAATCGATCTGGATATGGATAATTTCACTGCTGTTGAAAAGGAATTTTCCATTGAATAATCTGTATTCTGTTTTACGAGAATTATTCATATTTAGTAACAATCGGCTGTTGATACTCGTAAACCGGCTGTTGGATTTACAACGACATATTTAGTAGTTTTGTATCATGCCGTCAGGAAATACATTTGGGAAATTGCTCAGCATTACACTCTTTGGTGAGTCGCACGGACCCGCAACGGGAGCGGTTATCGATGGTTTTCCTGCCGGGATAAAAATCAATCATGATTTGATTGACATGATGCTTAAACAACGCGCTCCCTCAGCTCACTTCGAAACAAAACGCAGGGAAGATGATTCTGTTGAGTTTCTGAGTGGAGTACAGAAAGGTGTAACAACAGGAGCGCCTGTGGCTTTTTTCATCCGGAATTCAGATGCCCGTTCAGCAGATTATGATTATCTGAAAGATGTTTTTCGGCCGGGTCATGCTGATTATGTAGGTTTTAAAAAGTATGGAAATCTTCCGCAGCCAGGTGGCGGGCGTGCTTCGGGCCGTGAAACAGTAGCCCGTGTTGTTGCAGGCGCTTTTGCTCTTGACTTTTTGCGAAAGCAGAAAATAAATATCATTAGTTATGTTTCGGCTATAGGAGCGGCCCGCATGAAAAACAGCGGTCAGTGGTTTAACGAGAAAGCTGTGTTTGATGCTGCATTGCATTGTCCTGACAAAAGTGCTGAAGCAGCCATGCAGAAAGTAATTGATGATGTAGCAGCTGCAAGGGATTCAATTGGAGGTCTGATTACAACTGTGGTAAAAGGGCTTCCGGCAGGAGTGGGTGAACCGGTTTTCGGTAAGCTGAACGCAGTGTTGAGTCAGGCGGTTATGAGCATTCCCGGGGCAAAGGGTGTTGATTTTGGTGAGGGGTTTTCCGGCATTCATTTGCGCGGAAGTCAATACAATGATGCGATGCAAGCGGAAAAAGGGGTAACACGTTTTGAATCGAATCACAGCGGAGGTATTCAGGCCGGGATTTCCAACGGCAATCTGATGGTGATGAATACGGTGTTCAGACCGGCTTCTTCGATAGGTATTCATCAGAATACAGTGGACATTGAAGGCAATGAAAAAACAATTATTGTTGGTGGACGGCATGATGCTTGCTTTGTGCCGCGCGCCGCAATTGTGGTTACATCGATGACGGCGCTTGCTGTCATGGATTTATGGCTGCAGTTTAAATCGTTTGAACGGAAGTTTGGAATATGAAATATCTGAAATTTACTTTTTTGTTTTTTCTGTTTTTTTCTGTTTCTGTGATTCATGCACAGGATGAAGAACCTTGTGGGAAGGTGAGTAAAAAGGTTGCAAAGCAATTCGATGAAGCCATGTCGAATTATGCGCAGGCCCGGAAAATGGCGGCTAAACTGCCGGCCAGTGCCGATCGCTACTATCTTGAAGCCAATCGTTTATTGAAAGAAGTAATTGAAGTGGATGCTGAATTTGCCCCTGCATATTATTATCTGGGTTGCATCAATGTTTTTAAAAAAGAAAATAATCTGACTGCGGCTGAAAAATATTTCAAAAAAGCGATAGAGTTTTGTCCCGATGGTATGCACGACGCTTATTTCCAGCTTGGAAAAATTTATTTTGGACTCGATAAATACGATCAGGCCGAACTTAATCTGAAAAAATACCTTGATAAGCCGGAAGAAATAACGGACGATTCAATACAGATTGAAGCTGCAGAAATGTATGATTGGGCTAAAACGGCCATGGAACTGCTTTCTAAACCAGTGTCATTCGACCCGGAAATTGTTCCTGGTATCAGCAGTAAGTTTGATGAGTATCTTGTCATTATCAGTCCCGATAATGAAAAGGCATTTTATACGCGCCGGATTGAAGTAAAAGATATGAGTTCCTGGGCAAGTGAAATGGAACTTAAAGAGAAATTTTTTGTCAGTAACCGGAAACCACAATTGGGGAAGCCCTTATCGGAAATTCCATTCGATTCCGGGCAGCCAATGCCGGATCCGTTTAATATGAAACTGAATGAAGGCGGTGCTACCGTGACCATTGATAACAAGGAACTGATATATACAATTTGCCATATGCCTGAGCGGACAGATCCGAACCAATATATCAATTGTGACCTTTATTATACCCGTTTTGAGTTTGGTGGTTGGAGCGATATTATTCCTATCGATGCGGTAAATACGTCTGATCATTGGGAAAGTCAACCTTCGATTTCAAGCGATGGAAAGACTTTGTACTTTATCAGCGACCGTCCTGGTGGTATTGGCGGGTATGATATTTATACCAGCACTCGCGATGAAAGTGGCTCGTGGAGCGCTCCGCAGAATATGGGTAAGATTGTGAATTCCGAAGGAAATGAAAAAAGTCCTTTTATTCACACCGACAGCCAAACTTTGTATTTCAGCTCTGAAGGCCGGCCAGGTATGGGTGGCTACGACATTTATTATGCACGCATGGATGATAATGGAACCTGGCAAAAACCAGTAAACATAGGATATCCCATCAATTCAAAATACGATGATGTCGGATTTTTTGTCAGCACCGATGGGAAATATGGATACTTCGGTTCAAACAATATGAGTGAAGGACTTGGCGGTTGGGATTTTTATTCGTTTGAGTTATACGAAGAGGCGCGCCCGGAGAAGGTTTTGTTTGTTAAAGGAACCGTGAAAAATGAACAGGATGATAAGCCGGTGGAAGCGAAAATTGAAATCAAGAATCTTACCACTAAAGAAATCAGGGAAATTCCTGTTGATCATGAAACAGGCGAATATGTTGCTGCCATTAAGTTTGAATCGGATTTTATGCTCACAGTGAAAAAGCCGGATTTTGTTTATGAAAGCACTTATATTTCAAAAGAAGATTCTTCGTTTGCCGAGCCGACCAGCGTAGATGTCGATCTGGAGCCGGTTCAGCTGGGTAAGGCCTACAGGATGAAAGATATTTATTATGAAAGCAATTCTGCTGATCTTACAGCTGAATCGAAAAAGGTGCTGGATGAATTTATTGAATTTCTGAATGAAAACCCGAATATTAAAGTCAAGATTCAGGGTCATACTGACAATATCGGAGGTGATGCATTTAATCTTACTCTTTCAGAAAACCGTGCTCACAGTGTGTATGAGTATCTTGTATCGAGAGGTGTTTCTTCGTCGAGACTTAGCTACAAAGGTTTTGGCGAAACACAACCGGTTGATACGAATGATACCGAAGCCGGTCGCGCCATGAACCGCCGTACGGAGTTTCTTGTTACTGGCATGTAAGGTTGCTGATAGTGTCGCGCAGAGGGAGTTTAGTCCGACGAAGGCGAACCTGAGACGCAGAGAGATTTTAAAAATTCATACCGTAGAATTCGTAGAGGTGCAGAGAGTACTTTCTTACGCCTAACGCCTGATGCCTCACGCCTTTAGAAACTTTACAAACTACATAGGGTCTGCTGAAAAAGTCTGGGGCAAATTAAAAACTTGGGGAGAAAGTGTATTTTTGGGTTCAAAAATACATTGAATGGAAAAGGATTTACTGCGGTTGGTTTTACCAGAGAAATTGCTGGATCATTTCACTATAACAGAAGTGAAAGAAGTGTTTGATAATGCCACAAAAAAGATGTGTTATCACATTTTATTGGAGGAGCACAATAAGATACCGGAAGGATATAATGAAAAGGAATACGAATCGAAAGGATTTTATCCGGCGAAAACGGTACAGGATTTCCCGATACGGGGCAAGGCCGTGTTTCTGATAATAACGCGACGCAGATGGCGGCACAAAGAGCGAAAGGAAGAAGTGATACACAGCGATTATACGTTTATAGCAGAGGGCTCGAGGATTACAAAAGAGTTGTCTGATTTTTTAAAATATACAGGTAGATACGCGCGAGGACACGATAAGTAATATCAGCAGCTATTTTGGAGTAAATGCTGATACTTTGCGCAGGCAATACAAGAAGCACGGTAGCGGTTTTCAGGAATGGGATCAGAAAACTCATGCTACTCAATACATGATATTTCCAGAGAACATTGGAGAATATATAAGCATTGATGAGGTCTCGCTATCGCAAGGAGAGCTTTACACCTTTGTTACAAATAAAAACGGACATGGCAGAAATGGGTCACTTATAGCCAGCATCAAAGGAACTCTTTCCAAAGATATCATCAGTGTATTAGAAAAGCTGCCTTTAGAAAAACGTGAGATGGTGAAGGAAGTGACGCTGGATATGGCAAAAAATATGGAATCATCAGCAAGGCAAATGTTTCCAAAAAGCAAATTGGTTACAGATCGCTTTCATGTTGTAAAATTAGTCATTGATGCATTGCAGCATGTTCGTATAAATCTTAGATGGACTGAGTTGGACAAGGAAAACAATGCAATAGCTGAGGCAAAAAAACTTAACCAAAAATACGAACCGGTAGTGTTTGAAAATGAGGACACGCCAAAACAAATTCTGGCTAGAAGCAGGTATATTCTGACCAGAAAACCTACGGACTGGACCGACTCTCAAAAACAAAGGGCTGCAATTCTTTTCAGAGAATATCCGCTCTTGAAAACAGCCTATGAGCACACCATGGAGTTTAGGTCCATATATGAATGTAAAATTGAAAAATATGCAAAGAAAAGGTTCCTTGACTGGATTGAAAAAACCCATTCTCTGCTGATTAAAGAGTTCTATACGGTTGCAAATACCGTCAAGATTAATTTCGACAACATCTTAAACTTCTTTATCAATAGAAGCACAAATGCTTTTGCAGAGTCTTTCAATTCCAAAATCAAATTATTCAGAGCTAACCAAAGAGGTGTTGTTGATACAAGTTTTTTCCTCTTCAGATTGCACAAATTATTTGCTTAGTCCCCAAATATTTTATGTGTCCCAAAAGTCTGAGGCGCGCCAGATTTGAGGCGACAAGACGAAGATGTATAGTAATAC
>DAOPKE010000139.1:0-5529 GCA_035390965.1 Bacteroidales bacterium
GCAGAAATATCGCTTGCAGCAACGTTTTTTGATTTTTTCAGCAGACCCTAAATAAATCAATTACCATAAATAGGATAGAAATATTAAACAGACCAAGGGATTTTGATCATAGATGAATGCAGAAATTACGTAGAAATTTGTTGGTATTTATGTGTTTTGGGTGAGATAGAGCCTGTGAAAACAACAGAGATAGTCTCAAAACAGCTTATTGTTACGACATTCCACCGTTCCGGCAAACATCTGAGTTGAAAAATGATATTGCTGCCGGATCATGGAATCGTCGTAACAATAGCAAAAACAACGATTCCATATCCTTTCGCTCCTTTGTCGCTATCGGACGATGGAATATTGTTTTTGAAGAAGACGTTGTTTTGAGACATTCTCTTGTGTAACAAAAACAGGTTGCCATTGCTGACAACCTGTCTGTCGGAGTTCCGCTTCCAGCGGACTAAACTCCCCGACTCGAATTTAACGTTGGAATCAATGGCTTCCCCAGCCAAGGGAGTTTATTCCGCCGGAGGCGGAACTAACCCACTGCGCTACTATTCTGGTCTTCTAAAAATCTGATTACACCACGGCTTTTGATTTTTCTTTCCATTGCCACAGCTTCAGTTCTCGTTGCAAAATCAGTTTTAAAAACGCAAGTCCAATCATCAGCAAAACAGGTTGATTTGCATTTTAAGCGCAGATGTTCCCTGAATCTGTTTTCAAAATTGCCGCTTTGCCCGATGTAATATTGCCGGGCTTTTTCAGAATACAAAATGTATGTCGTAAACATGTTAATTTAATTGAACAAAAACAGGTTGCCATTGCTGACAACCTGTCTGTCGGAGCGGTCCGACTCGAACGGACGACCACTTGGCCCCCAGCCAAGTACGCTAACCAACTGCGCTACGCCCCGATTTTGGAGTGCAAAGATACAAAAATTTTGATTCTGTAATTTTTTTAATCGGACAGCAGGCAATTTTGTGAAAGTCAGCTATCATAAATTTAAAAACAAATCTTTTTTTTCGACAAAATGTAACTTTTTCAGGTAATAATATGTCTATTTGTCAGTTATTTTGCATGGCACAATTAATGACTACGCTTACCAACTTTTTTGTATGAGACCAACTATTTTATTGCTACTCTTGTTGTTTGTACTAAATGTACATGGACAGAAATTCACTATCAGCGGGCACGTAAAGGATTCGGCTACCGGTGAATCACTCATCGGAGCCAGCGTTTATCTGAAGGAGCTGATGAAAGGCGGAACCACCAATACTTATGGCTTTTATTCCATCACGGCCGATGCTGGTAATTACACATTGGTAAGCTCTTTTATTGGATATAAAGAATATAGAAAAAACATTTCGCTCAATAAAAATATCGTCATGGATATTGAGCTTTCTTCGCAGATGATTACTACAAAAGAAGTTGTTATTACCGGCGACCGTCCCGACGAAAATCTGCAGAATACTGAAATGGGAACTTTTGATATTCCTGTTGAAAAAATTAAATCAATCCCTGTTTTATTTGGTGAAGTGGATGTGTTGAAAACAATCACTCTTACACCTGGCGTGCAATCGGGTGGTGAAGGCAACAGCGCATTTTATGTCAGGGGTGGAGGTCCCGATCAGAATCTCGTTTTACTTGACGAAGCGGTTGTGTATAATGCCAGTCATCTTTTTGGGTTTTTCAGCGTTTTCAATGCCGAT
Organism: Bacteroidales bacterium; assembly: GCA_035390965.1. Lineage (GTDB taxonomy): Bacteria > Bacteroidota > Bacteroidia > Bacteroidales > DTU049 > GWF2-43-63. The sequence continues at coordinate 1,698 of DAOPKE010000139.1, forward strand.
GCACTGCAGCATATCGAACTGACAAAATCGGGGATGCCAGCCAATTATGGCGGACGTCTGGCTTCGGTGCTTGATATCAGTATGAAAGACGGCAACATGAAAAAATATCAGGTCGATGGTGGTCTTGGGCTTATTTCGTCGCGTCTTACCGTACAAGGTCCCATCAAAAAAGACACATCGTCCTTTATTATCAGCGGACGTAGAACCTATGCCGATTTGGTCATGCGCCCTTTTATCCGTAAAACCAGTGATTTTAAACACACCGGGTATTATTTCTACGACCTCAATGCAAAGATTAATTATAAGATCAGCGATAAAGACCGCATTTTTGCCAGTGCCTATTTTGGCCGCGACCTTTTCAATATGGACATCGAAAATGATGATCTGAAAATGAATATGTATTGGGGCAATGGCACGGTAACCGCAAGATGGAATCATCTGTTCAGCCAGAAACTCTTTTCAAACGCTTCTTTTATTTTTAGTGATTACCGCTTCGAATTCGGTACTACCATGGACATGTATGATATCAGTCTTTTGTCGGGCGTCAATGACTACAATGCGCGGCTTGATTTTACGTATTTGCCGGCCTCGAGTCATGTTTTGAAATTCGGTGCTGACTATATCTTTCATGTATTTACTCCCAACAATGCTTCGGCCCGCTCGGGCGATGTGGATCTGATGGTTGGTGATGCTGTTAAACTGTATTCGCACGAAGCTTCAGTTTACATTAACGATGAATTCAGTGTGGGCAAAAAATTGAAATTCAATGTTGGTCTCCGTGGAAGCTTTTTTGCGCACGTCGGACCCTTTGACCGCTATATTAAAGACTCCATCACCAGTCAGGTTATCGACACCATCAAGTATGGTAATGGGGAATTAGTAAAACCCTACTGGCATCTCGAACCACGCGCAAGTGTCCGCTACACACTTAATTCAAAAAGCTCTTTAAAGGCATCCTTCACTCAAAACTATCAATACATTCATCTGGCTTCGCCAACCACTGTGAGCATGCCGACCGACATATGGTTCCCAAGTACTGAAATTGTAAAACCACAATTTGGCACACAGTATTCGCTTGGTTATTACAGAAATCTCAAGGATAATCTGATTGAAACGAGTGTTGAAGTATATTACAAACTCATGAAAAATCAGATTGAATATGCCGAAGGAGCTCTGATTGAAGACAACATAAACAATAACACTGATAATAATTTTGTTTTCGGAACCGGACAGGCGTATGGTATTGAGTTTTTCATCAATAAAAAATTCGGCAGCACAACAGGATGGATTGGATACACGCTTGCCCGCAGCACCAGACAGTTTGATGACATCAACAATGGGGATGTCTATCCGGCCAAATACGATCGACGGCACGATATATCATTTGTATTGACGCATCAGATTACAGAGCAGATCACCATTTCGGGTGTGTGGGTCTATGCTACCGGAAATAGCGCAACTATGCCAGTTTCACGTTATATTATCGGTGGAAATGTCGTTAGTGAATATGGCCCCAGAAACGGTTTCCGCATGCCGGCCTATCATCGTGCCGACCTGAGTCTGACCTGGTATCCGAAAAGCAAAAAGAAAACACGTAAGATTGAAGAAAGCTGGAATTTTTCGATTTATAATTTATACAATCGCAAAAATCCTTATTTCATTTACTTCGATGTTGAGGGCGATATCCTGGCTGGAAGCGCATCTGTTACTGCAAAGCAGGTTTCCATTTTCTCCATTCTTCCATCAATTACATGGAATTTTAAGTTCTGAGTTATGAAAAAGTTTTTGTTTGTTATCATTGCCCTTTCCTTTTTTGCATCGTGCGAAAAGGAACTTGATTTAGATCTGCCGCAGCCTGATGCAAAGCTGGTTGTGGAAGGATGGGTTGAAAGCGGAGAGTATCCGGTAGTTATCGTAACCCGCAATAGCAGCTATTTTGCGCCCATCGATACGAATTTTTTAATGGACTCATTGTTTATCACGGACGCGCTTGTTATTGTTTCTGATGGTTTTCAAAACGATACTTTGCAGCCGATGCTTGATGTGGGCGCCTATCAAAATGGTGCCTGGCCGATTTTTTATTATAAAGGATCAAAAATTCTTGGCGCTGAGCATGGATTGTATTCTCTGTATATTGAAGCCGAAGGCGAAGTAATCACCGGGCAGGCAGAGATTCCGTCACTGGTTGCATTCGACAGTTTATGGTGGGAAGCTGAAGCCGGAACCGGCGACTCGCTCGGTTATATTCATGCCATGGTGACGGATAACGGTGCCGAGAAAAACTATTACCGCATTTTTTCAAAGCGCCTTGGCCGTGACTACAATTTTATCCCTATCATGGAGAGTATTTACGATGATATTTATTTCAACGGACTTACGTTTGAATACGAAATCATGCGCGGAGAGCTGAATTACGAGGATGAAGAATTGTTTGAAGATCCTGAATTTGGCAATTATACAAAAGGTGACACTGTAGTTGTGAAACTTTCTGCCATCAACAAAGCTCATTACGATTTCTGGCGAACACTCGAAGAAGATGTAATGGCCGGCGGAAATCCCTTTACAAACCCGGTGACCATCCGGCACACCGTTGATGGTGCGTTGGGCGTATTTGGCGGCTACGGCAGTGTTTGTGACACAATTGTAATTCAATAAAACGCAAAATATAATGAACGACAGAGAAAAAAGAAAATGTGTGATAATCGGCTCCGGCCCTGCAGGATACACTGCAGCCATTTATACCTCCAGAGCTGATCTGAAACCGCTTTTATACGAAGGCATGCAGCCGGGCGGACAATTGACAATTACAACCGAAGTCGAGAATTTCCCGGGCTATCCGCAAGGTGTGACCGGACCTGTGCTGATGGAAGACCTGAAAAAACAGGCAGAGCGATTTGGCACTGAAATACGTTTTGGATTTATTGACAAGGTCGATTTTTCGCAAAGTCCTCATATCCTTACCGATGACAGCGGAAAAGAAATTGAAGCCGAAACGGTGATTATTGCTACCGGCGCTTCGGCGCGCTGGCTTGGTATGCCGAGCGAGCAGGAATACAACGGCTATGGCGTATCGGCCTGTGCTACCTGCGACGGATTTTTCTACAAAGGGAAAACCGTTGCCGTCATCGGAGGAGGGGATACCGCCACCGAAGAAGCTGCCTACTTATCGAACCTTTGTTCCAAAGTATATCTGATTCATCGCCGCGATGAGCTGCGCGCCTCGAAAGCCATGCAGCAAAAGGTGTTCAATACGCCGAATATCGAAATGGTCTGGAATGCCATTCCGAAAGAAATTGTTGGTGAGACCAAAGGCTTTGCAAAAGCGGTCAACGGCATTATCGTTTCCGATTCCAAAACCGGCGAAGACCGCACCATTCCTGTAGATGGCGTATTCATTGCCATCGGGCACACCCCCAACACCGATATTTTCAAAGGTCAGGTTGAATTGCACGACAACGGATATATCAAAACCATTCCTGGCACCACGCAGACCAATATTCCGGGCGTTTTTGCAGCCGGCGATGTTCAGGATCTGCACTACCGCCAGGCCATTACTGCTGCCGGTTCCGGCTGCATGGCCGCCATCGAGGCCGAACGGTATCTGAATATGAAAGAGTAATGAACTCTGAACAGCGAACAAGGAAGTGCGAAGTTTGAAGTAAAATCCACTTTCTTGTTCTTTTTTATTTTTCCCGACTTCGCCACTGGGACACCCATGTTTTTTCTGAAATTTTTGAGGAGGGGTATTCAATGAGACAAATAGAAGCGAGTAAATGTTTATTATGAATTTTTCCTGACCCGCCAGCTGGCGGGTCAAACAATAATAGCCCGG
>DAOPKE010000140.1:0-5489 GCA_035390965.1 Bacteroidales bacterium
GAAATCAGAAATACGAGATATGAAATACGAGATGTTTTATTATTCGCTTCGCGAAGGGAGATTTATGTGGGCGCGTTGCGCTGAACTTTAAGAAATACGAAATACGAAATATGAAATGCGAGAGAGGCGACAGGCGTTAGGTCCCGCCTTCGTCGGGATAAACTCCAGGCGTTAGGCATGCGGCATGCTTGTCCTTAGCTGCCAAAATACCGAAATGCCGGAATAACCTTAATACGTTTGTTGCCATGAGATATCACATCTTCCTGAGCATACGTCAAAATAAGGCCTTCAGCGGTTTTAAAAAAATCCATTGCATCAATAAGGCCATCGATTTCACGTCTTTCATTGTCTGTATTAAGTTCATAGCAAACCTGCATTACTTGTTCAACAGCTTTGTTGCGGCAAACTACAAAATCACATTCTTTTCCATTTTCGTTATAATAAAAAAGTTCTTTCTGCAGCCGTCTTAATTCCCAAAAAACAACATTTTCGAGTTTTCGTCCATTGTCATTATTAAACGATCCTGTTACTGCATTTTGCAAACCACTGTCGATAAAATACACCTTGCGGGGATTTGCAACCTGAACTTTGTACGAATACGAGAATTTGGGAACCAACTGAATCAAATACGATTGCTCAAAAAAACTGAGATATTCGAGGATAGTGGCCGTACTTTTTATTCCAATCAACTGTTTGAGTTTTGTGGCCGAAATCAGATTTCCGACATTCGATGCCAGAAATAAAACCAAATGTTTAAGCGAATGAACATCCTTTATGTTATGACGGACAGCCACATCGCGGTAAATAATATCGTCGAGCAATGCTGAGTGCAGATCTATATTCTGTTCTTTAAGAAAGGCCGGAAAACCGCCGGAATTTAAATAATCGGAAAACGAGGCGGCCCCGGTTTTCAGCGTTTTAAATGCACAGAATTCACCGTATGAAAAAGGGAAAAGCTCTTTTGTTATATGACGTCCGGTCAGTTTGGTCCCTAATTCTTTGCTCAGCAATGTTGCGTTTGACCCGGTAAGAACCACCCGATAGCCTTCATCCAATTTCTGTCTGACAAATAATTCCCAACCATCGACCACCTGAATTTCGTCGAAAAACAAAATTTTGTAATCCTTTTCGGCAATGAGTTCATCCAACAATGCGAAGTCATCAGAAGCAAATGTGTATAATCTGGCTGTGTCAAAATTCAGGAAAAAATATTTTTTCTTTGTTTTCTCCATCAACTGCTTAAGCAAAGTGCTTTTTCCGCAGCGTCTGATACCAGAAATAATCAATGCGAAATCGTTCAGATTGATATTTATCTCAGAAAGCAAATCCCGGCGATAACCTATATCCGTATTTAACTGCAGCAAATGCTGTTGCTCAACAACTTCAGCCAGTGTCGATTTCTTAATCATTGGGGTGAATTATTACCAACACAAAGATAAGTGTTTATTCTGAATGAACAATAGTGTTTATTTGCAATGAACAATTTATGTAAGGAAATTAACGCTAAAATAAGAATTTGAAACACGAGTTCAGAAATACGAAATATGAAATACGAAATACGAAATACGAGATGCGAAATATGAAATACGAGATACGAAATACGAGATGCGAAACTCTTTTAGCGGTGAACGGTTTGAAGTGGTCAGTTGTGAGTGGTCAGTTGTGAGTAAAATCTAACTGGCTACTGGCTACTGGAGAGAGGTTTCATTGGTTCCCTTCGGGAAGGATTGATGTGGGCGCGGAGTTTATCCCGCTGGAAGCGGGGTGCTGAGCGGGGGCGGTTTAACATAAATGTTGGATATTTTAGCAGGCAAGGTATTAATCGCTCCTGATGGTTTTAATAAGCCAGTAGCCGCGGGTTCCTCCAATTCGTTCGATTGTGCCATTCAGCTTCAGTGCTTTGATATGTTTTAGCACAGCCGAATCGTTGATTTTCAGCACCTTGGCAATTTTCCTATATGTAATTTGATTGTTTTCTTTCATTAATGCAACAATTTCCAACTGGCGTTCTGTAAGGATTGCACCACCTATTGCACCACCTATTGCACCACCAATTGCACCACCTATTTGACCACCTATTGCACCACCAATTGGGGTACCAATTGGGGTACCGATTGGGGTACGACCTTCACTTTTTGAAGTGGATAGAATAACCTTTATGAAGCCGTTGATATCCAGTATCTGAAAATTAATATCAGAAGAATCGCTCAACAATTTTCGCAAACGGATGAAACCGGTGCCGTATTTTTCAATATCGCCGGTAAGGTAGAAAATCTCAGCCAGCAGCTTATTTCTGTGTCTTGGTTGGTAATGGTCTGTTCCCAAATCTGCAAGAGTCAATCCATTTATCAACCTTCCGGGATTGCTGATTTCAATACGGTCATCAAAAATCTTTACAATAACATCTGTTGGATTAGTGTAGTCTTTGTGCACTACGGCATTCAGTAATAATTCCCTAATGGCTTGCAAAGGATATTGCCAGTGTTCAGTTCTTTTCAATTCACCGGTGAACTCATAGCTGATCGAGATATTTCTTTTTATAAAATTCATGGCCTCATCCACCGCTAATATCAGCGGACTACGGATAATCAAATCATCAATGATCGTGTCCTCGGCTTTAAACCGGCCAATGTGTATGGCTGTATGATGAGTGCCAAACAATAATTGGGTTGCCCTTGTCAGTTTTGAATGAGTGATTAATCCGAGTTTTTCAAAATCAGTTTTCAAGTCAGCACCCGGATTATAGCGTCCGGTTTGAGAAACAATTTTTTAAAAATAAGCCAGCGCGCCTTTATCTAACTGATCAATTTTATCGGGTACAGGAAATGAGTCAAAGGAATAATTTAGACTAATAAACCGCAATTCAACAATCTCGTCGGTCGACAATAAATGATTGGAATTTTGTCTGCGACAATAAAAACGATTTCTGTAAGACACCGGCTTTATGGGAAATTCGTCAACAATAATTGTCACAATTGATTTTCCGTCCACTTTAAACACTTCAAATGATGGAAATACCGCCGGTTCGGTGTTTTGCTTAATTTCGTTTGTCCATTTCTGAATGCTTTCATCAGACAGGTCAACTCCGGTAATTTCCCGTTTATCGTTACAACCAATAATGATAGTACCACCTTTTGTATTCGAAAATGCAACAATAGTCAATATCACATCTTTGGTGAAAGATGATTTTAATTCCAATATTTCAGATTCGCCCTGAAATATTAAATCTTTTATTTTGTCTATTGTTTCCAATCAGAGAAATTTATAATTGGGCTGCGCTAAGTTATGAGCTGTAATAAATACGAAAGACGAAAGACGAAATTTGAAATGCGAACGAATGTGGAGATGTGAAAATGTGTGGCGCTCACGTGAAATCACGTAAAACGTGACAAGCTGTGACAAGTTCGCGCGGGAGATTTATTATGGCGCGGAGTTCATCCCGCTGAAAGCGGGGCACGACACGCGGGCGGTTTAACATAATTGTTGGATATCAGGACTGTTTAATGAAGAAAATAATATTCGTTTCAATTCAGTATGCTGACTCTGAAACTTATCCGGGTTTTGACTTTTTAGCTTTTGCAAATTTTGCAGCTTCCACTGAATTCCGGGAAACCGGCTGTAATTTTTGAATTCCCAATTCGGTTTCGCATCAGCAAAGCTTATTATAAAATCTGAATCGGCTGGAGAAATATTTGACAAAATGGTTTCAATCAACTTCGTCCTAACGGTTTCAAACATCTCGTAAGAAAAAGTTTCATTGGTCATGCCGCTGAACTGGCTTTGAAAACAGGAATGTTGATCAATAAAAGAAGGATTCAGTAATTCATGAATTGGCCTTTTGCTACTTAATAAACAAAACACAAATCCATCCGAAATTTCCTTACTCCATCCGAAAGTTTTCAGAATATTATTTACATCAAATAAATCGCGCGGATGCTGTCGGTCGAGGGCTGCCACTATTTTTCCACCAAACAGCTGTCCGACAGAAACCACCGGCATTTCACAGAAAGTACTGAATGCATTTTGAGCAGCACTGCATAAAAGCCTCATTTCGACAGGTTGAAACACACCTCTGTTAATTGTGTTCACCTCAATTTTCACTTCCGCACCATTCAAGGAACAAAACAATTTGTATTCGTTTTGATTTTGTAATGGCTCACGTACATTAATTCCGGGAATCGCATTCAGCAGGCGCATTTTTATACGCTCCAAACCAAGTTGAATTTGAGACAAATCATTGTCTCGATCCGAAAACGGAATATAAGTCAAGTCAATATCAACTGATAACCGGGTCATTTCAAAGTGAAAAAGATTGATGGCAGACCCACCGTGTAATGCAAAAATCTGTTCACGTGCAATGAAAGGCAGTAAACGCAGCAGTAATCCAACCTGATTATTATAATGGTTCACAACGTAGCAATATCGGACGGAATGGTTATTTTATATTTGGGCACATAGATGCCGTTTTCAACAATACTTCTTTTGCCATTTCCCAGCTTCAGTTTGGATGCATCAATATGTCTGAACCAGGGATGAGCAGTTTTTTCGGCGAGATATAAAAACAATCGTACTGTTTTCACCGAGGAGCATTGTTCGAGTAAATCCTGTACTGGTTTCGGTTGCAACGATGCAAGTCCTTCCATAATCTGATAAGCTTCAAGTAAATCAAAGCGGGCGGGCGCAAGATACAGGCACTCAAGAAGAGCCCTTGCAGGCGAAGAAATCAAAATAGGAAATGAGCCGGTGTTGTAGGCAATCAGCCCTGATTCCGGGGGCAGTATTTCGGTAAATATCAGTTGCGGTTTGCTGTTCCACACGTTATTCAAAAACCATTGCGGCACCCGGGTTCCCCGGTGGGCAAATAGGATATATTCCTTCTGATAGATTTCGACATAGTGCGACAATCCTTGTAATCCCAATGCACTCCGCCCTCCTATGTGCATATTTTTTTTGAGTTGCGTCTGTATACAATACAATGCTCCAAACACATCAACCTCATCGCCCTTGCGAATAAATGCGCCTCTGCCAATGGGGCTTAACCAACCGCCTTTGATGTATCGCTGCTGGAGGTCTCTGGAATATCCCTGCTGTGTTAGCCATGAACTCGCCAGGACAACTCCCGTGGGAATCATTTGTAACAAACGGTTTATTTTTGTTTCATTATTAGTACTCATAGTACAAATATACGAACATATTTAAACTAAATGATATTGAATGCCGCTTTTTAATAAAAGGAAGGTAAATACCTGAGACAAATATGTTCCGATGAATCAAAATATTTTGACTTTTTTGAACGTCTTGACTAATTTAAAGTTTACCACGAATTGGTATCATGAGCCGGATTTTGTCGATGAAAGTCTTATACGGATTCGTTTCTAAACCCCTTATAAATGTGTGGGTTAAAATTGCCATTGTGCAAATTTCAGACTTTTCGTTGTGCAAATTTCAGACTTTTTTATGGTTGTAACCACAATTATTCAAAATTGTTT
>DAOPKE010000141.1:0-5445 GCA_035390965.1 Bacteroidales bacterium
TCAATCAACCGTCAACCATCAATTTCACGGGTTCAAACAATCCCGGTGTTACTTATACTTATGATTTTAACGGTGGAACAGTGATTTCCGGCTCCGGATCAGGTCCCTACGAGGTTTCGTGGCCTGCTGCCGGCACTTATACTGTTACACTTACAACTTCAGAAGGATCCTGCACCAACACCGAAACCCAAACTGTAACCGTCAATTCAAACATCACTGTATCGATTTCGCCGGCTGCACCTTCGGTGTGCCCCGACAGCAGCATAACTCTCACAGCTTCAGGTGGAGCTACCTATTCATGGGCAGCAGACCCCACCCTCAACTCAGACAGTACAGCTTTGGTTACCGCCACTCCAACCACTACAACAACCTATACCGTTACCGGAACCAGCATTGAAGGGTGTACCGGCTCTGCCAGTGTAACCGTCGATATTTATCCCGAACCCACCATTTCTGTTACTCCGGTTCCTTCCAATGGTTGTATTCCGCATGTGGTTGATTTCAGCGCATCCGTTTCGCCAGCTGCCACTGCCTATAGCTGGGACTTTGGAGACCCAGCTTCAGGATCTCAGAACAACAGCACTTCCGATTCTCCCATTCATGTGTTTTCGAATGCAGGACAATATGATATTTCCCTCAGTGTTATATCGGTTCACGGATGCCCCGGCACAGCCACTTTCCCATCTATGATAACCGCTTACGATGTGCCTGTTGCAGCATTTCTTACAGACTCAACAACACTGAACCTGATGAACCCTGTAGTCAACTTTACCGATATGTCAACCGGTGCGCTCAACTGGTACTGGGATTTTGGCGAACCCTCCTCTTATTCGAATTTCTCGAATCTGACAAATCCAACCCATACCTATGGATCAACCGGCGAATTCATTGTCTGGATGGTAGTAGATAATGGCTACTGTTCTGATTCAACCTACACCATTATCAATGTTGTTCAGGATATAGCTTTCTACATGCCCAATGCCTTTTCGCCATACAACGAAGACGGGGTCAACGACATTTTTGCTCCATCAGGGATTGGTGCGGGAATGGGTGATAATACCTTTGCCATGTATATTTACGATCGTTGGGGGAAACTGGTGTTTAGCTCAAAAGACTTTTTCTCGGGATGGGATGGAAGATACGATGGCGAATTCGTTCAGCCGGGTGTTTACACCTATTTTGTCGAAGTACAATATGCCGACAAACTCTGGCGAAAATTCTGGGGCAAAGTAACATTAGTGAAATAAGCAAAAGATATTTTCAAAAGACTGTTCTCCGGAACGGTCTTTTTTTATACAGCCGCCTCTGAAAACTGAGACAGATAAACACCCAGATCTTCATCGCGGTCAACAGACAATTTCTGACGCAAACGCGAACGCAAAACATGAATGCTTTGCAAAGTCATGCCTGTTATCAAAGCCATTTCCTTTGAACTAAGCTGCAGACTAATCAACGCGCAATACCGCAGATCGCGCGAAGTGAGCCCGCTGTGCGCCTGAGTTAATCTTGAGAAAAAATCGGGATTCACCAGCGAAAAATAGTGATCGAATTCTTTCCAGATATTTTTGTTTTGAGAAGTTGACAACACCGATGCCAGCTCATACAATTTTTTCTGTGTCTCACGAGGGCTTTTACTGCCAAGCTGCCGCAACTGAGTTATCACATCGCCAGCCGTTTCATTCACCATGGCCTGATTCAATACAAAACTGGCTATTTCCTTGTTTTTTGTATTCAACTCAGCTGTAAGTCTTATACGGGCGGCAAGCAATGTTTCTTTCTGCTGTTCTGAATTCAGAATACGACGTTTGTAACGGCTCGACAAAAAATAGATAAACAAAACAACCAAAACCAGCAGTATAACAAATATGGATGTCAGCAGATAAGAAATACGCCGCTGCTTAACGAGGTTTTCGTTTTCAAGTACAATGGTTTTAGCTTTGGCTTTTTCGAGATCAAGCAAAACTTTATAATATAAATTGTTTTCAACTGAATTGTCTTTTTTTGAATCAAACAACTGCTGATATTTCAAAACCTGTGATTGATAATAATAGGCCTGATCGAATTTATTCAGCGCTCCGAAAATTTCAGCTGCAATGGAATTGAATTCAATCAGCATCGGATAATTATTCACCGATTCGAAATAACGCATGGCAATTGTAATATCTTCTTCGGCAGCAGACAGATTGCCATGGTGCATATGAATACGGGCCCGGATTCCATAATAAACACCAACCCAATTATCCTGAATAATATATTGCTTGCGCTCCTCCGCCATGCGAAACAATCGAATCGCTTTTGGGAAATTGCCTCGCCGGATATAATGCATACTGATATTCAGACTAATATGTGCAATATTCTCGTCATTTCTGGTCTCCAGCGATTTGATGATTGATTTGTCAAAACAATATTCCGCCTTTGTGGTATCGCCACTTTTAATGTAAAACTTGGCAATATTATTCCACCCGACGGCCTGAAAATCAGGGTTTTTGCTTTTTTCGGCCGAAAGCATCATGGCCTGAAAAAGATATTCAGGGTTTTTGTTGAGCTTGAGAAAAACAATCAGCAAACTGTTATAGGCCTTGAACTGAAAGAAATAATCATTCTGATATTTTGCTGTTTTCAATAAATTATTGAACACGAAAACCGCGTTGGTATCCTGTCCCAGTTTTTCATAACACAATCCGATAACATATATATTGTACATGAATTCATACATCATACCACACGATAAAAGCTTTCCTGCATTTGGCTTAAGCAGTGAAAGAGCTTTCTCTGCACCATCACTTTTACGTAAAAAATCGGCATACCACAAAATAGATTTTGCGCGTTGACACGAAAAAGACTGACCTGCCAGCTCCATTGATTGATAAAAAACATGCTCCGTCGTATCCCGCCCATGCAAAAACTGACTTCCAACTGCATAAAGCCGCAATGCCTCCGACATGGACAACGTATCACCGATGCTTTCAGCCAGCTGATAAGCAGCTATTGCCATGGGCTCGGAAATAGCAGGATCATTCTCGGCATACATAGATGCAGAATCAAGCAAATTCCTGATTTCAGTCTTTTCTTTTCTGACATGATCTGATGACTGCTGCGAAAACAATAAAGACGGGGAAAATATGGCTATGACCAATAAAAACCTTGAAAACCTTCGGGGGCTGAAAATGTTCATACGCAAAATTAATATTTTTTAGACCTTTCACAGGTGCCGAAAGATAAAAACAATCAGGTTTTTTTTCAAAAAAAACAATAACATGCATTCATTAATTCAATCAATAATGCATAAAAGAAATCCATTCAGCTTACATTAAACAGAATCAAAACAATATTTCAGATTCTTGCTTGCCATTCGGTTTTGCATGCATGAACTCTCCTGATGTCCGATTTTTCAGAAATCAACACTTCGGATTCTTTCAGATTGATCTCAATCAAGGTTTACATTTACTGCAACGTCATTTTTAAACCCTCATAAAATTATTGTTTATCGATATTATACACCATTTTATGTAATTCATAATAGTATTTCCCCCTAATGACATATATTCACATTTAAGAACAATGTATTTAGCGCTTAATTATATTTTTTTTTAAATATATAAAATTGTATATCTCTCGCAACAAATCAGCGTATTTAACTGATTTACTTATTTTTAACAGTGTCGTTAAGTATCCGATAAGCATAAAAGGTGTTAATTTCTTAAAGACAATGCAAAGGCATAAAAAAAAGGGGCTTTTTAATCGTAAATTCGTAAGTCTTTTTTCGTTTTGAAAAATAAGAAAAACAACAAGCATATGAAATCAAAATTACTGATGATTATTTGGGGGGTGCTGATAAGTACTTTCTCATTGCAAGCACAGACGACAGTCTTATCTGAAGACTTCGAAACCCTGCCGCTGGATTTGACCAGCTCCGGCAGCGGCAACTGGGAGCGAACAACGCTGCTGGCTGCCGGCGGAACCTACAGCGATACCGCTACAGCAGTGCTTTCAGGACACAGTTACCTGACAACACCCTCGTTTTCGACACTCGGAAATTACATGGTACGCCTCGAATTCGACCAGATTTGTAAAATAGAGCTTTTCGACGGCGGATATATCGAGTATTCGCTCGATGGCGGCACCACCTGGATTGTTGTTACCAGCACCTACTATCAGGGTAGTGGCAGCATGGCCAGCAATAAATTCACCGCAAACTCCTATACCTCAACCTGGGTGGCATCTGATTTCGATACTATTCCAAACAACACCTGGTGGAAACACGAAACTTTTGAACTGGGGAGTCTGGTGGGCAATCAGGCCAACGTAATGCTGCGTTTCCGTTTATCGGACCTTAACAATAACGGAGCAAATACTCATTATGGCTGGGCACTCGACAATGTGCTTATTACCATGGCTTTATCCGAAAGCACGCCTCCTTCTATCACTCAATTGCCAACCATCTGGCAAGATACTCTTTATCAGACCGGCCCGTTTGAAGTGAAAGCAAAAATCAACGACCTGTCCGGTATTGATACGGCCTATGTGGTTTACACTATAAACGGCGGCGCCAATAACTACGTGGGCATGAATATGCTGAATGTTGACACCTTTGCAGCCACCATTCCAGCTCAGGCCTATAATACACGCATCGATTATTTTGTTGTTGCTGTTGACGGCTCCATTGCTGCCAACGCTGACTCTTCTGCGGCCAAATGGTTTTATACGAAGAAAGCTGCACCTGTGGTTATTATCGGAACCGGAACAAGCGATTACGGCTATACTCCAACCTATGGCTCTTACAATTATGGATGGAGCAAATTATTATATACAGCAAGCGAAATTGGTACTTCCGGAATTATTGACTCATTGTCTTTTAAACCGGGAAATTCTCCTGCCAATTTCTTAATGACTGATCAGAAAGTTTTTATTGCCAGTATCCCCGATTCTGTATTTGCGGACGGCGCTATGCCAGACACATCGGTAATGACGGCTGTCTTTGAAGGTTCAGTGACCTGGAATGGAAATAATTTCCATGGAATTAAACTAACTACACCTTTTTATTATAATGGAACTGATCACCTGCTGATTTATTGGCTGAACCGCGATGGATCTAATGCTACAGGTTATCCTGAATTTACATACACATCTACTTCACCCGATTATCAGGCCGCATATAAATACAGCAATACCTACAACCTTGTTTTCCCAACATCAACAGGTTCGTTGTCAACTACATACCGCTCCAACATTAAAATCACTTTTGCCTTAAGCACTGCAGTGCATGATGTGGCAGCGGTTGAAATAGCAGAACCGTTAATCACTCCGAATCCTGCCATAGGAACACCTTATGATGTTAAAGTGAAAATTATAAACATCGGATCTGACACACTCACAAGCGCCACCCTCAACTGGGAACTTGATGGCATTGTTCAAACCCCGTTTGTATGGAACGGCACACTGATG
>DAOPKE010000142.1:0-5413 GCA_035390965.1 Bacteroidales bacterium
GCAGGAAGAATAACCGGGCTGCTGAAAGTTAACATGTATGCATTGATTGTACTGTCAATGATGGTTGTGTCGCTTGTCGCAACAAATGTTGAAGGCATACCACCCAACATGGAATAAATAACGCCAAAGGTTGTGTCTCCATTAACAGGCGTTTCGAGTTGAATCCAGATGGCTTCAATGGTGTCAGTCTGAAAAAGTTCAAACATGGAAGCCGCATATGCCCAATCAGAAGAAGAAACATTATATGGTGTTCCGGTAGAGACTCCGTTGTCGCGGGCATACACAGAATCTGTAACCTCAATGTTGAATCTGATCGTATCGTTCGATGCATTTCCGTCGGTAAAAGCTGCATTTCCTGACAGAATCAATTCAATCATGTAAGTGCCTTTCCCATTGGGAGGGGTGAACGCGGATGAAACTAAAGTATCGGTTGCACTGAAAGTAAGATTTGTCACCTGCACTTGCTCGCTGCTGAGAAGGTTGCCGTTGAAATAATAATTAACATCGCCGAAAACGGTGTCAGGATTATTCAGTCCTTCAGTCCTGAAAGTTGCTTCAAAGGTTTCCGCAAATACCTGTGATTCCGGAATCTGAGTATAACCATGAATTGGCTTTATTGATAAAGCAATAATATCATCGACTATTGTTGTGGGATCAAGTTCAATTGCAAAAGCAATATTGTCAGGTGTTCCTTGCAGCATGCCCATAAACGAAATTTCTCCGGGTATAAGTTGGTTTGTAATAAAGCAACCACCGGCCAGACCTGAAGTAATACCATACAACGTTTGAAGCGGAGGAAACATATCATAGGTGAACGCTGTTGGCAAGCCCGTTGTCAGATTTATGGCTGATACCTGACTTAAATTGGCTCCATCCTGATGAAAAACCCAGAGAAAGGGACCACCGGTCGAATAATTGTCAACAGCAGCACCATACATACCGCTGAGCGTATGCGTTGCAGCAGGAATTGTAGTAAGCACAGCCCCTGACATGCTGATGGCATCAATATCTGTATTGAAGTTTCCTGTCCAGAATCCGCCGGCTCCACTGTTGAGAGTTGCATCATAGGTCAGAAAACGGCTTGTGCTGACCGATGCACTGGTAATGTGCGGAGGTGCAAGAGTTGCTGTAACCGGATCTACACGATAAATCGTATTGGTATTGTTCCCGATATACAGATAGGTGCCATCAGTAGTGATGCTGCGGGTTCCTGTTAGTCCGGCAATAATAAATTTTTCAATCATTGTGCCGTCAATATCAAAGCGAATCAGTGTGTCGCTGCCCCATTTGGATGCCCATATTTCACTGTTAACCAATGCGATGGCTGCCATTCCGGTTGACCCACCGATAGAGTCTGAGGCATTGAATGACATTTGTATATCCCACTGTGCTTTGAGAGGACAGGAGGTTGATTGGTGATTCAGAAACGAATTATTGCTAGCCTGAGGATCCTTTTCACTTTGTGCCAAAGCAAAGAAAGATAGAAAAACTGCAATTGATGTAATGAAAGTTTTTTTCATGGTATTTTGGATTTGATTGCAAAAGTATTAAAAAAATATTAATTCGATTTTTCATGGCTTAATAAATGATATTTGTGTTCGTATAAGGCGATTTTAATGACTGTTATAGATATTTATATTCTGTGCGAGTGTTTAGGTTGGTTTAAATTGTTTAAATATTTATAAACGCTGTCGCGTTTTTTCAATTACCGGGACTGAAACTAAATTGAATTTTGTGACGCCCCTCTGGAATCGTCGGAAAGATTGGGAATCCCGTAATCAACGATCCGGGGACCGCACCATTCAACAAGAAAATCACCCGCGGGAGTTTATCCTGTTGCGGCAGGACCAAAATGTTGGATACTCTTCGAACTATCGAAAGAGTTATTTCTCAATTATGGAGTTTTGAGCGGCACATTCGTATTTTTTGTAGTTTTGACCCCACAATTCAACACTACTCAATATGAAAAAAAATGTGGTTGTCTCTTGCGGGAACTCAGGCCCCAAAGTCCGCTCTGACTGCCGGATTGAAATGCAGATTACCGACCAGGGGGGCATTCAGATTGAACTGAAAAGCAAGGTCAAAGTGCTGTATGGCAACGATATTATCCGTGTGACCAAAGAAGTCGCCGGTTTTTATGGAATTGAAAACTGTCAGATTTCCATCGAGGATTCGGGCGCAGTCACTCCGGTGCTGGCAGCACGCCTTGAAGCGGCCATCCGGCAGTTGGTTGATACCGACAAGGAGTATCTCCTGCCGGTGATCCCGCAAAATCACTATGAGACTGAAAAAGAACGCAACCGGATTTCGCGTCTGTATCTGCCGGGCAATTCGCCGGCGATGTTTCTGAATGCCGGCATTCATCATCCCGATGGGCTGATCCTCGACCTCGAAGATGCGGTTGCGCCCGATAAAAAATTCGAAGCGGCATTCATGGTGCGCAATGCACTGCGCAACATCAATTTCTATGGTGCTGAAAAAATGGTGCGTATCAATCAGATTCCGCGCGGTCTCGACGATCTGAAATTCATTGTCAATCATGGTGTGAATCTCATTCTTGTTCCGAAGTGCGAGAGTGCAGAACAGATTCACATGGTGAATGATAAAATTGCAGAAATCGCCACCGACAAAAACCGCAACATCTGGCTGATGCCGATTATCGAAAGTGCCGATGGCGTTTTGCGTGCAAAAGAAATTGCATCTGCTGCTCCCAATGTGGTGGCTCTGGCCATCGGACTCGAAGATTTCACCGCCGACATGGGCGTGCAGCGCACCCGCGAAGGCCACGAATCGCTCATGGCGCGCAACCTGCTCACCCTGGCCTGTAAATCGGCCGGCGTGCAGGCCATCGACTCGGTGTTCAGCGATGTTGACGATGTTGAAGGATTGCAGAACACCATCAGAGTATCGAAATCGCTTGGTTTTGTAGGTATGGGCTGCATTCACCCGCGCCAGATCAGGCCGATTCACGAACTGTATGGCCCCGATGAAGCTGAAATCACCAAAGCGAAAAAGATCGTGCTTGCATTCGACGATGCCACTGCCAAAGGTCTTGGCGTAGTTTCGCTTGGCAGTAAAATGATTGATCCGCCGGTGGTAAAACGAGCCATTCACACCATCGACATGGCAGTGAAACTCGGCAAACTGGCTGCAGACTGGAAAGAACAAATGTTAACCGAAAACGCTTAGTCATGAAAAAGTGCGATAATTTCGTAGTAAATGCTATAGGACGCAAAGTCCCCACCATTGTAAACGGTAAGGAAGTGGTGCCTTTCAAAGGTCTGCGTCAGCACCGTCCAACGGGACGCAAGTATGCGCCGCCGATTCCGACCTGTATTGATTATCCCGACGATGGAAACAAAGTCGTTTCATCACTGGCCGAAGCATTGAAAAAATGCGGTCTGAAAGACGGCATGACCATCAGTACCCATCACCATCTGCGCGATGGAGATCTGGTGAGCAATACCATTTTCGACATTGCACACGACATGGGTGTAAAAGACCTTGTATGGCTGCCTTCAGCCTCATTTCCATGTAACGATCCTTTGATCAAATATCTCGAAGACGGCACCATCAACCGCATTGAGGGCTCGATGAACGGCCCGCTCGGGAAATTCACAACCAAAGGCGGCATGACCGGTTGCGCTGTGCTTCGTTCGCATGGCGGCCGCGTTCAGGCCATTCAGGATGGCGAAGTACACATCGATATTGCTGTTGTTGCAGCTCCGGTAGCCGATCCGTTCGGCAATGCCAATGCCCTCAGCGGCAAGTCTGCATGCGGTATTTTGGGATACTCGCTCGCTGATTACATGTATGCCGACAAAGTCATTATTGTCACCGACAACCTGATTCCGTTCCCATGTATGCCTATGCAGGTGCAGGGAAATTATGTTGACTATGTTGTGGTGGTTGACCAGATCGGTATTCCCGAAAAAATTGTTTCCGGAACCACGCAGGTTACCCGCAGCCCGGATCGTTTGCTGCTGGCCGAATGGACAGCACAGTTCTGCGACGAAGCCGGTTTGTTGCGCGATGGTTGCGGCATGCAGTCGGGTGCTGGCGGAACATCGCTCGCAGTGGGCATTTACATGGAGCAGATATTAAAATCGCGTGGCGAAAAAGCCCGCTTTGCGTTTGGCGGAAGTACCAAATACATGGTGCAGATGCTCGAAAACGGCTCGCTCGATTATATTCTCGATGCGCAGGCATTCGATCTCGAAGCTGTGCGCTCGGCACGCGAAAACCCGAATCACATTGACCTTTCTGTATTTCAGGCCTACAATTATCATAGTAAAGGTAATTACACCTCGATGACCGACATTATGATTCTCGGTGCAACTGAAATTGATATGAATTTCAACGGCAACGTGGTTACGCACTCCGATGGATTGCTGCTGCACGGTATTGGTGGCTGGCAGAACTGTCTGCACGCGAAGACCGTCATCATTCCCATTCCGCTTTTCCGCGACCGCATTCCGGTGCTGGTTGACGAAGTGACCACCATCTGCGGCCCCGGCGAAATGATCGATGTAATCGTGACTGAGCGCGGCATTGCCATCAATCCGAAACGCACCGACCTCATCGAAAAGATGAAGAACAGCAAGCTTCCGATCAAGACCATTCAGGAATTAAAAGCTGAAGCTGAGGCCATCTGCGGAAAACCGGAGCGTCCGAAATTCACCGACGAAGCTGTCGCCGTTATCAAATGGGTCGATGGGACTGTTATTGATACGGTCTGGAAGCTGGCGGAATAGAATATTGAACACTGAACAAGGAAGTGTGAAGGAAGAAGTAAGTTTGAAGTAGATATCCTTCGAAATTCTTACTTCCTTGCCTGCCTGTTGCAGACAGGTTCGCTGTACAGAGTTCATTTGCGCCGGGATATCCTGGAAAACCTTTGCAGCCACTCAAATCTCTTCGCAGCAAATGACATCCGGAGGATGTCAAATATTAATAGTGTCCGCCGGCTGGCGGATGATTCATAGCAAAACAAAATCCGACCCTGATGGGGTCGAATGATTTCTATATGTTATACGGATTTGTTTATTGTGTTCATTTTTGAACATTTCATAAAGGATGAATTTCGGGGATTATATGTCCCGAATATATGGATATACGGTGATTATCATCCCTAAAAAAAAGGGAGCAAAAACGTGCTCCCTTTTCATTAATTCTTCTATTCTTCTGGCGCGGATTTGTAACCGAAGCGTTGGAAACGCTGAGCTCATGAACACCTTTAAAGGTTGTATAATGAGTGAATAATCCGTGACAGAAATTATTTAATCACCGACAACCTCCTCGTCAGCATCACATCCTTGTATTCGAGTGTATATACATAAATGCCCTGACCAAGATTGCTGAGATCGACATTCACCGAATTCTTTCCGCTCTGACCATCAATAGTTGTAGTCTG
>DAOPKE010000143.1:0-5276 GCA_035390965.1 Bacteroidales bacterium
TGTACCCCGGGCGGGACTTGAACCCGCACGACCCGAAAGTCACAGGATTTTAAGTCCGGCGTGTCTACCATTCCACCACCGGGGCCTAAAAGCGCCTGCAAAGGTAATAAGATTTGTAATATTTCCTCTTTTTTATTCTCTTTGTTTAAACTGTTTTGGTGGATGTTTGTTTTGATTTTAAATGAATTTCATGGTTCTTTGATAACCAGACAATATTTTTTGACAAAAGGGAATGGTTGTTTTTGCGCATGGAAAAGGCCTTACAAAATCATTAACAAACACAATGATGTCTATTCATAGAATTCTTAATTCTGTAAGGATGGTTTTTATATATCTTTGCGCAAACACCATTTATAAATTATTTTTTTATGCCTTTTTCAAAGGTTTTTATACGCTGGTTTGTCTGTTTTTTTGTTTTCTTTTTTCCTCTTTTTCTTCAGGCACAAACGCTGGAGTTTGATTTAAGAACAAAGAAGGTAAAACAACAGGATAGTTTGTCGTTGCAAATCAGAACGTATGAGACCATTATTGATGAAATGCAGCGCCAGCCATCTAGCTACGAATCGTTGGCCAGCATTATGACTCAGCTTGGAGATCTGTATTCGGCCAACGAGGATTATCCCAAAGCCATTTATCTCTACATGCGATCCATCATAATGCGGCAGATGGGACTTGCATCAGGCAATCAGAATAAATCTTCGGTTGCGTGGCAGGTGATTGAAGTAGGCAATTCGTTTTATCGTCTTCATGATTATCAGTTAGCCGAAAATGCGTATAGAATAGCTGCCCAGTATTTCAGCAAAACATCGGATAAACTCGGTCTTATAACATCGTTGAATAATATTGGTTTATGCCGTTTGAATCTGAATAAGCCTGGTGCCGCCCTGCCTTTGTTCAGAAAAACGCTTGCCTTTTCCCGCCAGATTAATGACGTTCCCCGTATTTTTTCTTCCAGTATCTATATTTCCATTTCTCTGAAAGAACTTCATCGGTTTGATGATGCCATTGCTGTTTTAAATAGTTTAACCGATTATGAGCTTGACAGGGATCATCTGCATCTCGAAGATTATAGAAAACTTCAGATGGGAGAAACCTATATTTTATTTGGCGATACCTTAAAAGGAATACAAATATATGAGCAGCTGATTGAAGAGGCACATGATGAATCGGCTATTTATTACAAAGCCATCACCCTTAGCCGTTTGGGTGTTTTTTATGATGAAATGGGGGACAAACAAAAAGCGATGGAATATACTGCCAGAAGCTATGAATTGCTTAAGGACCGGCATCATCTGACATTGTTAACCAGTGTCAATCAGTTGTTGTATCGTTTGTACAAGTCTTCCGGCGATATTTCAAAAGCGTTGTTTCATTTCGAGGCCTATCACGAAGGAATCATGCAGCTGAACAACCGCGAGATTGAGAATTTTGTGAATGAGTACAACAAAAAAATGGAGCGGATCGCCATTAGTCAGGAATTGAAAACCATGCGGGTAAACAGCGATCGGATTCTTCTGGAGAAGTCAAATCAGCAAAGTTTATCGGTTTTTTTGGTCATTATTGCGTTATTACTTCTTGTTATGCTTTATACAGCCAAGGGTTTTGATGTACGTGTGCAGATGCTTGTTGATCATGTACGATCCTATTCAAGGCAGGAAAAAGTGTATTTATTGTTGTTGCTGGGTGTCTATTTTGTTGCTTTTTATTATTTCTTTGTTCCGGTTGAAAACGCTGCCAGATTGCACAATCTGAGCAGTTTTCAGAGGGTTTTGCCTGGTTTGATTGCTTATGGGGTTACATTTTTGCTGGTTTTAGTGTTTTATTCGCCGTTTTCTTTTCAGAAAAAAGTGAAAAACTGGTATGTTTATTCTCTCTATTTCTTTTCTTTTGCTTTTTTGAGTGTGTTGTTTTTTGAATTTATTCATTTCAATATCAGAGGGTTTGGAGGATTCAACTTTCTAATTTCGCTTTCTCTTATTGTTCTGGCTTCGTTCATTGTTCCGTTGTATCTTTTTATTCTTATTGTTGAGAAACTGATTATCAGACATGTTGAATCCATCTCTGAGTTATTGAATCAGCATATCGGGCAAATGAAACTGAATCCGGGTCCGGATAAGAAAATGGTAACCCTGCAAAGCGAAAAAACAAGTGGCCGCCTTACTTTTGAAATATCTGAACTTATGTCGGTTGAAGCACAGGGTAATTATTCAATGTTTGTTCTTTTGCAAAATAATCTTGTTAACCGTAAAATATTGCATATAACGATGAAGGCTATTGAAGAAAGTTTGGCCGAATATGAATTTATTGTTCGTTGTCATAAGTCATATATGATAAACATTCAGCATATAGAAAAAGTTACCGGAAACTCACGTGGATATCTTGTTCATTTTAATGTTGATGCAGATCCGGTTCCGGTTTCCAGGAATTTTCAGAAAAATGTTATGGAGGTCATTCGTAAGTTTAAAGATGGCTTTTGAAAAGATAAAATGTCCTTCTTGTCAAAACCATAACCCATTTGTCATTTTTTGATGTATCTTGTAAAATACAATCGAGGGGTATTAATCGATTAAAATATATTTGCAATCGACAAATTAATGTCGAACCGTAAATTTAAGCACCCCCACTATGAATGTACGTGTATCGAAAACCAAATGGACCAGCATTGCCATTAAAATAGTTACAGCAATGATGTTGTTCTGCCTGTTGATGGCTGGAGTCAGGAGCGCACAGGCAGCTGTGAGTATTACCGCTCCCACACTCAATATTTCAACGGCATCATTTCCTTCTGCCTATTTTACGCTGGGCGATATTGTGATTGATGAAGGAGCTAATGGTGATTTTAGTTTTGCGGCACAAAACACAAATTATTCTTTCACAATACATGCTCCTGCCAATTTTGAATTTCTTGCTACTTCGGGTATAATTTCGGCCATTGCTGGAGATATAACGTCATGTTCAATGAATCTTTCAGCAACACAAATTGTTGTAACATATAGTAGTGATGGATCAAATGTAACTCAGAGATCCAATGATGATGACATTATTACAATTTCCGGTCTTCAGGTGCGGGCAATTACAGGGCCGGCAACTCAAACGGCAACAAAATCAGCTTCTTCGGAAATAATTAACGGCCTTAACAATGGAACAGTCTTGGCCAATTTATCATCGTCATTATTATCCGGCTGTACCCATACCATTACCCTAACTGATACCTATGGTGATGGCTGGAACGGTGGCACTGTGGATGTTACTGTGAACGGCGTAACAGTTTTATCAGGTATTACACTGGCTGCCGGCGCTGGTCCGGAAAACCATACCTTTAATGCCGACAATGGCGATGTGATTGTGATTACAAGAACGGATGACGGGACTTACCCTGCAGAAATGCGGGTTGAAATTACGGGCGGATCAGCCAACACCTTGCTTGCACAGCAGGAGCCGGTGGCAGCAGGAACAACTGTTATGGGCTGCTGTGCACCAACTGTTCCCAATCTGGCCAATTATGTCAGTCCGCTAAATGCTGCTGTAAACCAGAGTGTATGTGGGGTTATTTTGGATTGGGATGCGCCGGCCAGTAATGGATGCAATGCTGTTTCATCGTACGATGTATATTTCGGAACCTCGGCTATGCCGCCCCTGGTTGGAAACACAACCAATACCGATTATGCCACAGGAGTATTAAGTTCTTCCACAGTATATTACTGGAAAATTATTCCGAAAAATGGCGTTGGAAGCGCGATTGGTGCATCAACATATTCTTTTACAACCGGAGCGACAATATGTGCGGCCTGTATGCATACCATCCGATTGACCGACACTTACGGAGACGGCTGGAATGGCGGAACTATTACTGTTACTGTTAACGGAACCCCGGTTTTGACAAATATTTCGCTGGCAGGATTGAGCGGTCCCGAAGACTTTACTTTTAATGCTGCTTCAGGCGACATAATTAATGTTACCCGAACGGCAGACGGTTCTTTTCCTTCCGAAATGCAGGTTGAAATATTGAGTGGAGGCGGAACAATCTTACTGGCCACAACCAATCCTTTGGTTGCTCCCGGCACTGATATTACGGGTTGTTGTCCTTTGGTAGTTCCAGGTTGTGCTTCGGTTCCGGTTCCGGTTAATGGCGAGTCCCTTGTGAATCCCTGTTCTGTTGATCTGGCCTGGACAGCGCCAGCGGCTTCGGGTTGTGAAGGTGCATCTTCTTACGATATATATTTTGGAACTACTGCCAGTCCGGCCTTTTTAATAAATATCAGTGGAACCTCTTTTGTATTTCCTTATGCTCTTTCCGATAATACCACCTATTATTGGAAAATTGTTCCGAAGAACAGTCTTGGCAGTGCCACCGGTTGTTCAACCTGGAGTTTTTCCACCAGCAGTTCGCCAAACCCCGCATATTGCCTCTATGGCAGCGCCATCAATTATCCGGGAGGAGGAACAAACTGTGCGCAAATGACTGACGAACTCAATGCTCAGAATGGATGTGTCTGGAATCGAGGAACCATTTCTTTTGCATCAGCTTTTGACTATACAATTAATATGTATTTTGGAAATAATACCGGTGGTGCTGATGGTTGTGCCTTTGTATTTCAGAATTCGCCCCAGGGTATTTCGACCTGTGGAAACAATGGATCTCAGTTGGGTGCAGGTGGAATTCCCAATTCCCTGATTATTGAATTTGATACTTATGATAATGACGGAACGGAAAGCAATGATCTTGCGGTTGACCATGTGGCCATTGAAATTGATGGAGATTTGCCCGATGATCCTGCAAATCTGCCCGCGAATGCCGCCCCATTATGCGGTCCTGTACAGGCAGATCCGCTGGATGCATATATTGATGATGGTCTTATGCATGCTTTGCGTGTCACCTGGGATCCGGCCACCAAGGATTTGTGTGTATATGTTGACGGAAGTCAGCGACTGTGCTGCAATCACGATTTCATCAACTCGGTGTTTGGCGGAAACCCTAATGTTTACTGGGGATTTACGGGTGCTACCGGTGGTTACACCAATCAGCAGTATTTCTGCCCCATCAGTATCCCTCTGCCGGTTGAAATGATGGATATTAAAGCAGATTGCAATTATAATAAACCAATACTTACGTGGTACACTGCCAGTGAGACAAACAATCATTTTTTCACCATTGAACGGTCAGAAGACGGAGAAAAATTCGATACCATTTCACGGGTAAATGGAGCGGGAAATACGAATGAAGTATCCATGCAATAAAAATGGTCTTTGAGTAAGTTGTTAAGAGTAGACTAACT
>DAOPKE010000144.1:0-5246 GCA_035390965.1 Bacteroidales bacterium
AATGAAAAACAGGTCGTCACATCATTGCAGCCGGCTTCCATGGCGAAGCTTCCGATGGTTGTTTCGTTCACATAGGTTGTCGAAACATTCAGCGTAGGACTTGAAAAGCTGTTGGCTTCGAGAAAAACACCGGAGTCGTAAGACTGATCGCCGGCATCGCCGACAGCCAGTTTGATATGGTATTGAACACAGGGAGTAACGAGTGCCCATGCAGTAAGCACAGTTGTGAATCCATCAAATACGATGGTGGTGCCGCCTAAACCTTCGTTATCTACATAATACTGACTGTAGGAACCCGTGTTTATATTGTCGATGGTAACAGGCAGTGCTGTTCCGGGTATACGGGCAATATTATTACTTGAATAGGCGCCTCCTGCAGGATTGGGACCTGAAATAAAAAATCCGAAAACATCGTTGAAGCTGCTGCTGACCCATTCGAGATATTCCTCCGATCCAAATACATAGCGGAATTTGATGGTGTCGGAAACCGGAATAAAATCGAATTCTATTTTGGTGGCATCTTCAACAGTGTAGGACGGAATAAGTGATTGCAGGTTGGCATCTGTATACGTATTTGTAAACGGTGTGCTTACAAAATTGATAGCCGCACTACCAATTGCCTCTGTTCCTGTGCCGTTCACATAGCCGGATGACATGATTACCCCGGAGGAAAGACCTAAATTGGTTGGTGTTGCTCCGGTCACAAACTTACCGATTGCTGCTGGGTCGCCCGTGTATACAGCATTGCTGTAGGTGATTCCAGATCCAACCAGAAAATCGACATACTGCGAAGCTGTAAGCCCGGACGTGACGGTAAGTTGTCCGAAACTGTTAAAACCCGAAACTGTTAAAATCAGAATTACAGCCAGCCGGTTAATGAAAGCTTTCATTTCGTTTATTTTAGGATGGTCAGAGTGCCATGATATTCTTTTGCAGGATGTTCGATACCTGCCGTTTTTTTCAGAACATAGTAGTATGTACCTTCAGAAAAGTCAGTTGGAGACCAGTCGTTGTTGTAGCAGTCGTTTTTATAAACGATTTTGCCCCAACGGTTGAAAATCAGCAATTCGGAATTCGGATACATTTCGAGATTGGCAAAGTGTACAAAATCGTTGAACCCATCTGAATTGGGTGTAACTACATTTGTGAGGCGGATTTCGCATTCGTTGTGGATGGTGATTGATTTTACGGCTGATTCGTTGCCGCATGAATCGAGAATGGAAACAGTATATGTTGTGGGATGTTCCGGAGCAACAATAACCTGATTGCTGTTGCCAAGTCCGTTGTCCCAGGCAAAATCGAAGGGTCCATAACCACCGGTGAAATCAACGTTCAGGGTGGTGAATTCGCCTTCTTCAACGCAAATCAGTGTGTCGCCGGTCAGCTCAATGGTCATTGGGTCAACATTAATGATGTAAATGGTGGCAGAAAGAGTGTCATCTACACATGAGATTACCTGAGGGACGGAAAGTTTAATTTGTTCGGTAAATTCTGATAGCGCGTCGTTAACAGGGTCAATATTCAGATCAACGCTGTTCTGGCCTGCAGCAAATGTAACCGAGCTGGGAATGGGATTTCCGGCAAGGTCGGTATAATCAATCCCGTTGATGGCATCGCCTTCAATCAGATAATTGATGGTGAATGGGTTTGACAGGTCACCACCTCTTGTGAAAGTATAAGTTGCGTAACCACAACCTTCCACCATGGTTGAGTCGAAAGAACTCCCGACGGCAGAGATATTTACGGCGGGAGAACTGAAACTCTTTGCTTTAAGAAAAACCCCGGAATCATATGCCCCATCGGTTACATCGGCTATGGCAATTTTGATATGATAGTTGGAACAGGCAACGACGTTGGCCGAGGCCTCCAAAACGTGCGTAAATCCATCGTATTGAATGGTTGTACCTGATGTGTTATCGGTATAAAGCGAAGAATATGCGAGCGAAGTGCATCCGCCTGCTGTGCCATAAGCCCCGGTTACCCCCGGATTGATGGAGTTGATGGCGACAGGAATGGTTGTTCCGGGAATTTTTGCAATATTTTCATTTACATAATTGCCGCCCAGTGGGTTTGGTCCGGACAGAAAAAATGCAAAAACATCGTTGAAGTCAGAACAAACATATTCGGGGTATTCTTCACTTCCGAAAACATAGAAAAACCGGATGGTGTCCGATGATGGCACAAAATCGAATTCAAGAACTGCTGCATCATAGGTGGTGCTTCCAACCAATGCGTCTAGTTGGGAATCGCCTGAAACATTGCCGCCATCGCTGGCGCTTGATTCGTCGTTGGGGCCAATGGAAATGGCAATATCTCCTGTGGCCAGAATCAATCCGGTGTCAATCCCCAGATTGGATAATCCTTCGAATGTCCCACGCATTTCTGTTCCACCAGTAAAAATTACATTGGAAACCGAAACACCTCCTCCAAGTAAAACATTCTGTACCAGTTGAGTAGGGGTTAAAGAATAATCAACGGAAATCTGAGCCCTTAGTCCGAAAAAAGCAAGTAAAAAACAGAAAAAAGCAATGATTGGTCTATGAAACATGGCGGAAATAATTGTAATTTTTACAAAGATATTATTTATATCTAAATGATTGCATCTAAAATGCTTTTTTTATTTGATTCGCGTACCATTTTGTCAAAAAATCTAATTATTGTAATCAAGTATCAGAATGCTTTTATCGGTTCATTTCAATCATATAAATTGTTATCTTTGTTTCAAAATCCAAAACAATGAACGAAATACGCAATTACATTGAGAACAATAAGGAACGCTTTCTGAATGAACTGTTTGACCTTATACGTATTCCCTCCATTTCTAGTGAATCGGCACATAAAAACGATATGGTGCGGGCTGCTGAATATTGGAAAAAGGCCATTTTAGATGCCGGAGCCGATTTTGCCGAAGTATGTCCCACAACAGGCAATCCGGTGGTTTATGGAGAAAAAATCATTGACCCATCTTATCAAACAGTTATCGTTTATGCACATTATGACGTAATGCCGGTTGATCCGCTTTCGGAATGGAAAACCGACCCTTTTGAGCCGGTGATTATTGATGAAAAAATTTATGCGCGTGGGGCTGATGATGACAAGGGTCAGGGTTTTATGCATGCCAAGGCATTTGAATATCTGATGAAAAACAATCTGCTCAAATGCAATGTGAGATTTATGATTGAGGGTGAAGAGGAAATTGGCAGTCCGGCTATGGTTGAATGGTGTAAAAATAATAAAGACCGGCTTAAGGGTGATATCATCCTTGTTTCAGATACAGGAATGATTGCTGCTGATATTCCGAGTATTACGGTCGGACTCAGAGGTCTTACTTATCTTCAGATTGAGCTTACCGGTCCGAACCGGGATCTTCATTCCGGCCTTTTTGGTGGTGCTGTGGCCAATCCCATCAATATGCTTTCGAAAATGATAGCTTCTTTGACCGATGAAAAGGGCCGAATAACCATTCCGGGTTTTTATGATGATGTTGATGTTGTTTCTGAAGCTGAGCGTACCGCGTTGAATAAAGCCCCGTTCAGTATTGATAATTACAAGACTGCCATTGATGTAGCAGAATTGTTTGGCGAGGAGGGTTACACAACCATTGAGAGAACTGGTATTCGCCCGACTCTAGATATGTGTGGCATTTGGGGCGGATATACGGGTGAAGGATCGAAAACGGTCTTGCCTTCAAAAGCATATGCAAAACTTTCTTCACGCATTGTACCCCATCAGGATCATCATAAAGTTGCTGAGTTGATTAAGGCACATCTTGAAAAAATTGCCCCGCCGTCAACCAAAGTGAAAGTGGAGGTATTGCATGGTGGACAGCCCTATGTTATGCCGATTGAAGGTAAAGCTTATCAGGCGGCCGATGCAGCCCTGACGGAAATATTCGGGAAAAAACCTGTGCCAACCCGCAGTGGAGGCAGTATTCCAATTATTGCAACCTTTGAGGAAATTCTTGGTGTAAAATCACTTTTGATGGGATTTGGACTTGAATCCGATGCTATTCATTCGCCAAATGAAAATTACAGGGTCGAAAATTTTCTGAATGGTATTGAGGCCATCGTTCGTTTTTACCTGAATTTTCAGAAGTAAAACAGATGATTTTTGCCGGATTCTTTTTTGTGTAAAAGAAAAGTAAAAAATAAGTATTTTAGCCCCTTTAACAAATTTGTCATATGGTACATCATCTGGGTAAGGAAAATTCAATTGTGAACCAATTCATCAGTGAGTTGCGCGATGCTGAAATTCAGCAGGACAGTTTGCGTTTCAGAAAAAACCTGGAGCGACTCGGTGAAATTTTTGCATATGAAATAAGCAAAAAAATCCCGTATATACCTCGTCCTGTTACAACGCAGCTGGGTGAAGTTGATGTGCCTGTTGTGGCAAAATGGCCAGTGTTGGCCACCATTCTGCGTGCCGGTTTGCCGTTTCATCAGGGTTTTCTGAATATTTTTGATCAGTCCGAAAGTGCTTTTATTTCTGCTTTTCGCAAACATCACAAGGATGGTCGCTTCACCATTCAGGTTGAATATGTCAGTTGTCCTGATCTGGATGGGAAAACTCTGGTAATTGCCGATCCGATGCTGGCTACAGGTTCTTCGCTTGTTTTATCCGCCAAGGAGTTGTTTCAGTTTGGAATGCCGGAAGAAATACATGTTGCAACAGTAATTGCCAGCACTCAGGGAATTGATTATGTACGTCAGCATTTGCCGCATCGCAAATTACATATCTGGGCTGCTGCTGTAGATGAGGAGCTTACAGCTCATGCCTATATTGTTCCTGGTTTGGGTGATGCAGGCGATCTTGCCTATGGACGTAAGGATTAAACTGATAATATGCCTTGTTTATTGCTTTTGACACACAGGTTTTATGAATATGCATATGTTGTTGTCATCAGCACTTACAGGTTTTTGTTTGCAGGGCCGGTTGCAGTAGCCAGTGGGTTTGATTATCTGGAAATATCACTCAGTCTTGCGTTGGGTGGTTTTATTGGTTTTGTGGTTTTTTATTTTTTCTCTGACAGGGTTATTTATCTTTACAGAATGTTGTTGCAGAAAAATCAGAAACCACCCAAAAGCGGATGGATGAAAAGATATCGGAAACAGCTGCAATTGCGCAGGTATGGCATTCCCTTACTGATGGTTTTCGGGCCTTCAGTGTTATCAATTCCTCTTACTGCATTTATTGTCCGTCGTTGGTTCAGAAAAACAAAATGTATAATTGTTTACTTTTGTATATCT
>DAOPKE010000145.1:0-4952 GCA_035390965.1 Bacteroidales bacterium
CAATCCATGCCGATTCCGGCCGATAAAACCGATATTGCCGTGGCGACTGCGCTGGCCGGGAAATTTCTTGGACATAAACTGATTTATCTCGAAGCCGGCTCGGGCGCACTGAATGCGGTTCCTGCTGATATCGTCAAAGCAGTTTCATCAAAAACGAACTTACCTGTTATCGTTGGCGGCGGAATCAGAGATGAAAAAACAGCTTTGGATCTATTCAGTGCCGGAGCGAACTCCATTGTCATCGGAAGTCTTTTCGAAACCAATCCTGATGCGGTTTTACGCATTGCCCAACAAATCAGAAATCACTAACAAACGTTATAGTTTTCTATGAAAAGAATATTTCTTTTTCTACTGTTGCCATTGCTGGCTTTTAATGTCGCTGTTTCTCAAAAACAGGCATTGACACTTGATCAGATTTTCACTGACCGCAGTTTGTATCCCGGCTATGTGTCGGGTCTGCAGCCACATTTTTCGCAGAACTGGTTTTCGTACATCAGCGATGACGATGAATTGAAAAAAGTGGATGCTAAAGGAAAAGAAGTGGTGTTGCTGACGTTGGCAGAATTGAATACCGCATTGTCATCGGCAGGAGCTGCTGAAGTGAAATATTTTCCTGAATATTCGTGGGTAAACGATTCGAAAATCCGCATTATTGAGGACAATAAATGGGTGGAAGTGGATGTAACTTCGAAAAAAGCAGAAGTGAAAAATTCATGGAACAAAGAAGCGGAAAATATTGACCTGAGCCCGGAGAAATACGTGGCTGCATATACCATTGAAAACAATTTGTTTATTTCGGTTGCGGGCGCTGAAAAGGCCATCACCAGCGAGAAAGACAAAGGTGTTGTTTGCGGACAGACGGTTCACCGCAATGAATTCGGAATATCGAAAGGAATTTTCTGGTCACCGAAAGGAAACAAAATGGCGTTTTACCGTATGGACGAAACCATGGTGACCGATTATCCGCTGGTGAACATCAATTCACGGATTGCTGAAGTTGAGAATATTAAATATCCCATGGCCGGAATGACCAGTCACCAGGTGACGCTTGGTGTTTATGATGTTGTAAGTGGTAAAACCATCTTTGTAAAAACCGGAGAACCGAAGGAACAGTATCTCACCAACATCAGCTGGAGCCCTGATGAAAAGTATGTTTTCATTGGTGTGCTCAACCGTGATCAGAATCACCTGCAGTGGAACAAATACGATGCTGTCACCGGTGAATTCATCAAAACGATGTTTGAAGAAAAAAGCGACCGCTATGTTGAACCTCAGACTCCGCTTGTTTTTTTGCCGGGATCGGATGATAAATTCATCTGGCAGAGTCAGCGCGACGGATACAATCATTTGTATCTGTACAATACCGAAGGACAGCTACTGAAGCAGCTTACCAAAGGTCCGTGGATGGTCACTGAATTTGGTGGCTTTGATACAAAAGCGCAGAAAATCTGGTTCACGGCAACCAAAGAATCACCGCTTGAAAATCATGCTTACATTGTGAACATAAAGGATGGGAAAATCACGAAAGTCACATCTGAAGCCGGAGCACACAGTATCTGGCTGACAAGGGATTTTTCGTTAATGTGCGATTATTACAGCGCAACGGACATGGGCGCTTCGCAGAAAATTAAAACAACAGCAGGGAAAGAAATCAAATCGTTGCTGAAGAACGAAAACCCTCTTAAAGACTACGCTGTACCGACACCTGAATTCATTACACTAAAAGCCGAAGACGGAACACCGCTCTACGCGCGGCTTTTGAAGCCTGTTGGTTTTGATCCGGCGAAAAAATATCCGGTCATTGTGTATGTATACGGAGGTCCGCACGCACAGCTGGTTTCCAACAGCTGGACCGGTGGAGCAGGCATGTTTTTGTATTACCTTGCATCGAAGGGATATGTTGTGTTCACGCTCGACAACCGTGGTTCAGCCAATCGCGGATTGAATTTCGAAAGCGCCATTTTCCGCAATTGCGGCACGGTAGAAGTGGCCGATCAGATGGTAGGTGTTGAGTGGCTCAGGAGTCAGCCCTGGGTCGATCAAACCCGCATGGGCGTTCATGGCTGGAGCTATGGCGGATTCCTGACCATCAGCATGATGCTGAAACAACCGGGCGTTTTCAAAGCTGCGGTGGCGGGCGGTCCGGTTATCGACTGGAAATATTACGAAGTGATGTACGGCGAACGCTATATGGATACACCCGAATCAAACCCGCAAGGGTACAAGAATGCAGCGTTGACAAACTATGCCGATAAACTTGACGGCCGCCTGCTGATCATTCAGGGATATCAGGATAATACGGTGGTTCCGCAGCATTGTCTTTCATTCTTAGATGCATCCATCAAAGCCGGCAAGCTGGTCGATTTCTTCATGTATCCCAATCACGAGCACAATGTGCGCGGCAAAGACCGGCTGCATTTGTATAAGATGATTGATTTGTATTTTGAGGATCATTTGTAGAAATACGAAATCAGAAATACGAGATACGAAATGCGAAAGGATGTGGCGCCTTCGTCGGTATAACTGACTATCTTTTGACTCCACTTTTTCGCAGAAAACTGATGATTTTATCAGACAGCACTTTTCGATGACATCAGACAGTATGGATTTGCTTTTATGTTCAAAAAAATTGCTGTAATGAATAAAAAAGACTATATTTGTTCATTAAAACTCATTTTATGATCAAAAATATCATTCTTCAGCAGCAGGAAGAGAAACATTTTTTGATGAATCAGCCATATATCGAGCGTATTGATGATGCTGAGAAGTCAAAATTGTTAAAGACAAAGCTTATCAAAGTAATCACGGGACCCAGGAGGGCAGGAAAGTCGGTAATGGCTCTGCAACTTTTACGAAAGACAAATTTTGCTTACCTGAATTTTGATGATGATTTATTGCTGAGACACTTTACAGAAAACACCGTGTTGCAGGCATTGCATCAGATATATCCGGGATTTGACTATTTATTGCTCGATGAAATACAAAATCTCAATGACTGGGAATTATGGGTTAATAAATTGTATCGTCGTGGCGTTAATTTGGTCATAACGGGGTCAAATTCCAGATTGCTTTCAAATGAGCTGGCATCAGGTCTGACAGGCCGTTTTGTGCAGTTGCCCGTTTTGCCGTTTGGATTTGCGGAAATCATCCGTGTCAGTGAAATGTTGCCCGCAGTCAGGCCTCAGGCAACTCTGTCAGAGAGTGGAAAATTGATGGTAATACTAGAAAAATACCTTTTTAATGGGGGTTTTCCCGAAGTAATAATGAATCAGGATATATTGAAAAATTATCTCTCATCTTTATTTGATTCCATATTGCTCAAGGATATTCTGAAACGCTTTAGGATTCGCCAAACACAGCAATTGTATGATTTGTCGCATTATATGTTATCGAACTACACAAATTGTTTCACTTATAGTCAGGTTAGGGAATCGCTTGGATTCAACAGTGTTGCAACCGTTCAAAAATTTACCGGTTATCTTGAAGAGCCCTATCTTTTTCAGCATCTCACCCGATACAATACCAAAGTCAGACATCAGCAGAAAGCTGCACGAAAAATATATATAATAGATAATGGATTTATAAAAGCGAGGTCATTTGAATTGTCGCCCAATTATGGCCGATTGCTTGAAAATCTTGTTTTTATTGAATTATTGCGTCGGAATTATTTGCCTGAATTAACTTTGTTTTATTATCGAACCCGGAATGACCGGGAAGTTGATTTTGTGCTTCGTAACGGCAATAAGATAGAGCAACTGATTCAGGTTTGTTATTCGATGGATCAGCCAAAAACAATCAAGCGAGAGCTGAATGCTCTTGTCGAAGCATCTCAGGAATTAAAATGCAGCAAATTGTTGGTAATTACCTGGGATCGGCAGGATGTGATAGAACAAAAAAACCTGAGTGTAGATTTAGTGCCGGCATATAAGTGGTTCACAGAAGATGTGTGAGTCACCCCAGACAAAAGATGTGCTGCTCAATCCTCCCCTTCGTCGGGATGAACTCCGCAAACGGGGCATGGGCTCTTCATGTATCCCAATCACGAACATAATGTGCGCGGCAAAGACCGGCTGCATTTGTATAAAATGATTGATTTGTATTTTGAGGATCATTTGTAGAAAAATAAAGGCCGGAACAAATTGACCGGCCTTTATTTTTTATTGTGCAGCAAGGGCAAGCAACAATGAAACCCCAAGAGCTATTGTATAGCCAGTATAACGAAGAATATTTCCGCCAACAGTATGAATTTTGTATTTTTCCTCGGTCAAATATATTTGAGAAGGAATGTCGTTGATTGTGATGGTGCGATAATTTATTTTGTAAACGCCAGCTTTTTTAGAAGAATAATCAGTAATAATTTTTTTTCTGGCGATTTCATTTTTACAAACCGTGTTTACTTTTTTTGGATTATTTGATTCAGTTTCGATTTCACCATAGGATAAAAGAGACTTACCTGATTTTACAAACACTTTCTCTTTACCGTCAACAACCTGAATTGAAATTTGCTCCTGAAAGGAATACGCGTTATTGTAAACAGGTAAAATAACCGATTTATTGGTAATGGTTTTACTGATGCATGATGAAAACTTATCTGTAATTGAAGGATCAATACTTTTATCTAACGGTTTTATAGAAAGATTAAAACTGATTTCTCCTTTCACATTTCTGTTAAAATCTATAGACCCCTTCATTTCCAGTGAAGATTTAAGCTCCTTTAATACTGTTTGTGTGAAATCATTATAAGCACTTTGCAGTTGATTTCTGATTTGAGTTTTTTCAAAATCCTGTTCACTGCTATATGTCAATGTGTCTGACTGATCCTGATAAATGAGATTTTTAATATTTCCGTTTCCGTCATACGTTCTTGTTATTTCACACGGGTTATTATTGAATGTGGTTTTTTCCCAAATTTTTGAAGTGTTTCCGTTTTCATAATAATCAATATATTTACT
>DAOPKE010000146.1:0-4791 GCA_035390965.1 Bacteroidales bacterium
CCGTTCAGCTCATTCCTCATTCCCGGCATTGTTTTGTTCGTGGTAAATGGCGTTCTGAATATTTCAGCCGGGATTCTGACCATTCGCAATCACGCAGCAGCAGCGCGTTTCGTGATGTTGCAAGGCCTGCTGCTCTGCGGCTGGATTGTGGTGCAGATCCTCATGGTGCGCGACATCAATGCATTGCATATCGTCATGTTCAGCATCGGGGTTGGTCTGATTGGGCTGGGATAGTTGCGAACCAGAGAAAAATTGTAAATTTGTTTTATGGAAAACAAAGAACTCAGATGGAAACAGCGCTATCAGAATTTTGAAATGGCTTTTTCAAAATTACAGGAAGCAATGCAGCAAAACGAACTGAATGAATTGGAGCGAAACGGCCTGATCCAACGGTTTGAGTTTACCATCGACCTTTCCTGGAAAGTTTTAAAAGATTATCTCGAAGAAAAAGGTTTTGTTTTTAAACCTTCGCCCAAAGACACCATCCGGGAAGCACAGCGCGCCGGACTGATTGATTTCGGACAGGCTCTGATTGACGGGATTGATATACGCAACGATTTGTCGCACGATTACAGCGGAAATAAATTTGAACAATCCGAAACCATTTTGCGTGACACGGTGTTTCCCGCACTGAATCAACTGAATCAGTTTTTCATTCTTGAAGATGCCACAAAATAATATCTCATAGTCATGGAAAACACTGCAGAATTATTCGGCTTGTCGCCCAGAGATATTCAAACAATCCATGATGTTTTTTCGAAATACACCGACATTGAAACTGTCCGGATTTTCGGCAGCCGCGCCACAGGCTCTTTCAAGCCCGGGAGCGACATTGATCTTGCCATTATGAATTCTGTGCCATCACGAATAATGCTTAATCTAATTAACGATTTTGAAGAAAGTTCCCTGCCCTTTAAAATCGATCTGATTGACTTCAGTTCTTTAACCAATCCCGCATTAACAGAGCATATTCAGAAGGCTGGCATTGTGTTTTACAACCGACCTTCATCAAAAACAGAAAATCCCGGCTGAAAATTTATTCCGATCATTACCAGACAATATTGTTCGTCCCTCGTCGTTTTTATTACCAAATAATAACAGAACTTAAAATGATAACGTACCGAGTATTTATACGGACTTTGGTTTTGCTGTTCTTACTGATATCCGGCCTGAATGCCGGCAAAATTTCTGCGCAAAACACTTCAGCTGTCACTATTCCCGAAAGCCGCTTCTACCCAGCGCTGCATCGATACAGTTCTATTCCTGCCGATTCGTCAGTCGTTGTACATTCTTTCGAAACAACACCCTTTATTACGCTTGGCGAATATAAAGAATTCATGAAATCCGTTTCCGGAAGCGAAGAATTACCGGATTCGCTCATGCCCGATACCAGCATCTGCATTCCGATGAAATACAAAAAATACTTGTCCGGAAAAAAATATGAGAAGTATCCGGCCCTGGGAATTTCATGGAAAAACGCGATTGAATACTGTATCTGGAGAACAAAAAAGGAAAATCCCGACAGCGGAATTGTTTTTATCTACCGGCTTCCATATAAAACTGAATGGATACAAATGGCTCAGTATGCCGACTCAGCACTGAAAAAATTTGAAATCAACCGTCATTATGCCGAATGGATTATGGCGTCGTTTGATGAATCCGCCCTCTCTTTCCCGGGAAATCTCAACAACGCTTACACTTTCGAATATTTGTATCTGGCAGGCAAATCTGATCCACAGGTTTTAAAGCGGATGTGCATCTATGGCAAATCATTTCTCTCCAACCACCAAAAAAACCTGTATGGATATTCCGATCAGGGCTATCGCGACGTGGGGTTCCGCATGGTGAAGGAATATGTAAACGTGCCTGGACGAAAGCCATCGCCTGTAGTGCTGAATGACAAAATAATGCAATTGTACGGAGTTAAACATTAATCATCAACCAATGAAAACAATCAGATTATTTATAGTTACATCCGCATTTTGTGCTGCATCGTTATTGGCCCCGGCACAGCTCACAAAGCAGGAATACAGTGACTCACAATACTCAGCTCAGTATAATGTCAGCAATGGATTGCTGCATGGAAAATATGTTTCGTATTATGCCAACGGCATCAAACGGGCGCAGGGAAAATTTTCCGATAACAACCGCTCAGGCAAATGGACTGTGTATGATAGCACCGGCAAAAAAC
Organism: Bacteroidales bacterium; assembly: GCA_035390965.1. Classification (GTDB taxonomy): domain Bacteria; phylum Bacteroidota; class Bacteroidia; order Bacteroidales; family DTU049; genus GWF2-43-63. The sequence goes on from DAOPKE010000146.1 coordinate 2,192, forward strand.
AAGTGGTCCGTAAATATCAGTCCCTGTATAGCTACAAACGAATTTTCCCAAAACCATATCACAAAGGTCCTGCAAAGCTGCTTTCAGAGCCGGTTTACGCTGCCAGCAATTATTCCGGCGCAGCAAATACATACTTTAAATTAGAAAAAAGACATGTCGTTTATGCAAAGCGTTCATGGCAGTTTATTGATGCAGGAAAAAACAAAATGCTTTTCAGCACCGACACGCTGATGGCCTGTCTGAAAACCGCACTGAAAAACGATTCCGTTACTGTCTATTCCAACAGCGACGATGAATTCCGGACACCGCTTTCAGGTGCTGAGACGTTGAAGATTCTGAACGGAAACACCAACATTGCAGGCTTCCTGATTAAAGAGGATGAGATATTCGACAACCAGCGATTTCTTACAGAAAACCGCATCATTGGCCTGTGCCCGCTGGTTAAAGACAGCAACGGTCAATACAGGGCGATCTTCTGGATTTACATGCCGCAGTTTAATAAGTCACTCGCACACGTAAAAATGCAGCAACCCGGTCTGCCACGCGACATTCAGACACTCGAAGATGTTTTCTTCCATCGCTTCTTTCATTCATCATGGGTGTTTTCAAGCAGTCCATACGACCGCAATTTAGAAGAAAAACTGCTGCTGATTGATGACAATGCGCAGTATACCGACAAATTCATCATCGGTCAGATTGAAACGGAACACGATTTCTGGATACAGTTTTTCGGAAATGACTAATAGTATTCTGGAAATAAAACAACAGACTACACCTTACTAAACCTATGCAGACTGAATAATAATCAAAGAGCTGGGTGCTCAGATAATTTAGTATATTGCACTTTGATTTTTTTATGACAAACCTATTAACAAGCAATAAAAGCCTTGGTTTTTCAAAAGGATTTATCCTGCTGATCCTGATCCTGGTTCTTCTTGCAGACAGAGCCATATCCCTTTACTATTTTGGATTCATCTATACTGATATTGACCAGCTGATTTTGTGGAACGGAGCCGTTGATTATTCACACGGCATCTTTCATGAACCGTTTTTTTACGGACAACCCTATAACTATATGCTCGAATCTGTAATAGCAGTACCTCTTCTACACTTGAATGTTCCCGTTTATCAGGCGCTCCCGGCGGCCACCAGCCTCATCGCGACCCTGCCTTTTATTGGTCTTGCTCTTTTTCTTCATAAGAAAGGGAAATTTTTCTGGGCCTGTTTATGTCTGGTTCTGCCTGTACTTCTGCCTTTGGAATACAATTTTCTGACATCGATATCAAGAGGGTTTGTACAGGCACATTTATTTATCCCGCTTCTTTTCATTCCCTTATTCAATCCGGAAAACAAAAAAAATATAACACTGTTGTTTATAGCATCATCCATTTGTTTCATTGCAAATCAAAGCTCAATATTACTGATTTTTCCAATATTCATGTATGTCGCTTCATTCCATTATAAAAGCATTTACTTCTATCGGAATGCGCTTTGGGTATTTCCTTTCTTTGTCCTTGATTTTATTTTTAAGTTTTACTACAAAATTCATCCTGAAAAAGTATTGCATAATATCAGCGGAGTCAGATTGGATGGCAAAAAATTTATCGAAAGCATCAGTAGCTCAAATACATTTGAGAACCTGCTCCCATTCACCACTGCAGGCGGATTCTACTATCCCCTGATGTTTATGATTCTGGCAATAATAGCATACAAAAAAGGAGCGAAAAAAGAATTACTGTTTATTTTTTCCGCCATTTTTATTATTCTTATTTCTTTTGCAGTCCCAAAAGTTCAGGATCCATATCCTCTCGAAAATGCCGGCATCTTTTTCTCATCAAGCCGATTCTATCTGCTGATCCCGCTTCTTCTAATTATATCGGCCTTTATGGTTCTTAGAAATTATAAAGTAAAATCCTATGTCTCCTTCATTCTGATTGCAATCTGTTCTTTTTCTGTATTTATAAAAAACATGCCCATTCAGGAAACTATTGACAAAACAGTAAAAGAAACAAGTTTTCCCATTGCGAAAAATCAGGATCTTGTTTCCAGAGCCGTCAATTTAAAAACAATAATTTCTGAAAACAATGTTGATTTAATTGTATTCGGAATGTCATACGGGTGGAATTGGAACAACCTGTTCGACAGCTATGCATTGTATCCATTGGTAATTGACAGGATGCATCAAACAAAAAAACCAATAGCGGTAAACATCACTGGCGACCGGCGATCCTGGCAATATGAAAATTCAGAATCCAGCAACCGCATTTTGCTGATCGATACTTACATTGAAGAACAACTTCTTAAAACCCTTGATTATGATACTATAGGCAACAGTTATATATTAATCAGAAATAATAAAACAAATACAAGCAACCTATTTGAAAAATTAAATTGCAAATTCGGAAATTCCTGAATCGTTTTATTGGAAATAAATAATTGCGAAAATTGCATTCTACAGTGTAAAAGAAAAATCTATTATTCACATTGCTTTTGATTCTCCATTCACATCTGATCGCTTGAAATCATCTCTTTCATAATTTCAATAGCCGCCCCCACCGATTGTATCTTATCCACTTTCATTATCAGGCGCTCGTTGTGCT
>DAOPKE010000147.1:0-2008 GCA_035390965.1 Bacteroidales bacterium
ATAAAGTTGATGGACTGAAGCTGGAATTCGGACACGAGTGGGTGCATCTGCGCAAGTCGAACACCGAGCCGATCATCCGCATCTACACCGAAAGCCGCACCGAAGCTGATGCCGATGCATTGGCAAAAAAGTTTGTTGAGCTGATTGAGAGGAATGCATAGAGTGCTGTTCAACGCTGAGAGGTCCTCCTTCGGCGGACGCACTCAGGTTGAACCAGAGCTGATATCGAAACATCTCATTCCATCGTCAGCCACATCAACTTTCTGTGCGATCGGTGCAGACATGGAATCGTGATGTTTTCGCCATCAAAGACAAAAAAAATGAAAAAGAAACGCACCAAAAAGAAGAAACCGAATTTGCTGCTTGATTACGTGAAGACCGTGAAAAAGCTCAACCGCGAAGCCATGCTCGAATCAGGCGCAAAGCCCATTGAGCGGGTAGTGAAGAGCAAGAAGGTATATACAAGAAAGAAGAAGCACAGAGGGGGAGAGGAGTAGGTTAAATAGAAATATTTTTTCCTTTAATTAAAAAAACCTGTTGCTTTTTCGGTTTTTGCAGCATTGTCTTCCGGAATATTTTACACGATTTACATGTTTTAAGCGCAAAACAGTATCTTTATATTATTGTTATACAGTTAATTGTATTTGCAATAAAATGCAATTGTATATATATGTTAGTTGCTATATATTTGTATCGTTTAAATACATGACCCTATAGACAGAATATATACTATAGTTTATTCCTATACACAAGCGATTCTGATTTCCCCCTGCATCTGCCCGTTGAAAGCGGGCAGAAAGCCGGGGAGATCAGTATTTTTTTATAGAATGCAATAAAAGATAAATACTACTTTTGCGAGGCTGCTGTTATATGAAGAAAAACCTTTTCAATACCGGAAAACTGCCCTGGTGGCTCATTGGAGTGTCGATGATGATGGGCGGCGGTATTATTACTGAACCACAGATGATTTCTGCTGCACTTGCCGAAGGCAATCTGTCGGGTATGTGGCTCATGTGGTCGACGCTATTCGGCGGTGCTGTCGGGTTGTCGTTTTTTGCGCATTTGTGGCGCAGAGTACCGGTGAAAACCGAGAACGAATTTTTACTGTTTCGCTTTTCGGGCCGCGGATCTCGGATTCTGCATGCCTTCAGAGCCGTTTATGTAGGCGGATTTCTGGTTACTTTTATTCTTGCGTTTACGTACATTGGTTTGTCGAATTTTATGATTACCGCATTTGGCCTTACAAAAGCCGAAGCGATTCTTATCATAACATGCATTGTGATTGTTGCAGCATTCTTCAACAGTTTGGGTGAACGCATCCGTCTCGACTTTGTTTTTCTGATCATATTTGCTGCGTTGTTTATTGTTGTAATGTCAGCATTAATCAGCGATGCTGGCGGTATGGTGCATGTCGGAAACACTATTGCCAACGCAGGACTTGATTTTTCGTTGTTCCCGGAAACAGGCACACAGGCATTCAATGCATTTCTTGTATTTGTATTGCTGCAATGGTGGATGGCTTCGATATGTGATATGCCCGATATGAGCGGGCAGAAAATGATGTCGGCACGCAGCCCGAAAGATGTTGTACGAAGCAATGTTTTGCCCGGAATTATTGCAGTTATTATTGGATTGTTTCAGTTTATGCTGCCGTTCATTGCCTATGCCGACGGATATTTCGCAAGTGGCTTGAAGCCAGAACTGGCCTACATTTCGGTGTTCACAAATCATCTTGGTTTTCCATTGCTGATTGCAGCGGCACTGATGTTTCTGATTGCATTTCTGTCCGTGATTCTCAATAATCTGAACTGGGGCGGATCGCTGCTGATTCAGAATTTCTACCGCTATCATGTGCGGCCCAAAGCCACCGACGAACAGTTGAGCAGAGCCGGGTTGACAACTATGATTGCAACTGCTGTAGCCGCAGGAGTGGTGGCGTATTTTTCCGACACCTTATTTGGATTTGCGCGCTATCTTTTTACCATTGCAGCGGGAGTCGGACCGGTTT
>DAOPKE010000147.1:2108-4763 GCA_035390965.1 Bacteroidales bacterium
TTATTTGGATTTGCGCGCTATCTTTTTACCATTGCAGCGGGAGTCGGACCGGTTTTTATATTGCGCTGGTACTGGTGGCGCATCAATGCGTGGTCGCAGTTTTCGGCCATGGTGGCTGCGCTGGTTCTGCCCAATCTGTTTGAATTACTCATGTACATTTCAACGGATTTCAATGCTGCGATTATGCAGGCCTGTGCTGCCTTGGAGCTCGATCAATATTCATTTACAATAATATTTTTGTCGGCAATAGTAACATGTATCTGGCTTTCAGTCACTTTTTTGACCAAGCCCGACGATGAGGAAACGATAAAACGATTTGCGGAACAGGTTCATCCGGGCGGCTTCTGGCCTGCGAAATACAAAAAAGGTCGTGTTTTTTCCGGCGCCCGATTATTGTCCTGGATATTGTATGCAGGCCGTGGCATCACGATTTATTTAGCGTACTGGAGTTTTGTAAATGCTGATTACTGGCTGGCTGCCATGTGGACAGTGGTCTTTTTGGGATTGCTGTTTGTTGTGTACCGGGTGCTGAATTCGGTGAATGAGCGGGCTGAAGAAGTTGAAAGTTTATAAAGTTTCAAGTTTATAAAGATGACGTTAGAGCAGGCGGCATGCGGTTTAAGGCACAATGTTCTATGCACGACGCCTAACGCACAACGCATGGAGCATGGCTTCGCTTCGCTCTGGCTTTCAGAATAAAACTTTTTGCAGCGGGGCAGGGAAGTCAGTCATCAAGTAGTTCAAGCAATCGCATCCGAGCCATGATGGCGCCTTTGGAGCGTCCGGTTTGTTTTGCTATGTCAGAAAGTGTGTCGCCGTTGTTGAACATTTGTCTAAGTTCATCATCCATGTCGCGTGTCCAGGAGCGGTACGCAGCATGATGATTCTCGCGTGCACGCACCCATGCGATAGCTTCATCCTGGGTTTGTGGAAAGGATTTGCGGTATGTAATTTTGCGCCAGTCATCCACTGAAATCGCATCGGTCTTGGTTTTCTTTGCAATGACGTGAATGTTTTTTGATACAGGGAAGCCAGAAGGGATGAGCGATTCAGGGATATGGAGCTCGCAGCGTGCACGTGTGACAGCCACATATAACAGATTGATTTCGGAGAGCATCAGCTCCCGGCGAAACTCCTCTTTCTCAGGGATTGTGCAGGATTTGAACTTGTCTTCGGTGTAAAAATCATCCACCAGTTCAACGCTGTCGTATTCCATTCCTTTGCAGCGATGCACTGTTGAAAATATCACATCGGCTTTGTGCCGCAGCTGATCAGGCAAATGTTTCGCTTTGATTTCGCGCAGGATTGCCGGAATTTCATCCCCGTATTTTTTCACAATGTCCACCATCATGGACAATTGTTTATCCTCGGTTTTTTCGATATAATCTTCCAGGTCTTCCATACAACACATACGTGCAATCATTGGATCGCGCACCAGATGGATTTTTCCAAGATGCAAATTAAGCACATCGTACAATGAAGCACCTTCATCGGCATATGTGTAGCTGTTGAAATTTCCTTCAAAATAAATATGATTGATCCGTTTGGGGCCACGCAGAATTTCGATGGCTTTCAGAAGCAGGCCAATGTTGGTTCGCGCCAGTACTGCTCTGGTTTTTACAGTAGTTTGTTTTCCCATACCGCGTATTGCCACCGGATTAAAATCAATCATGTGATTTTTCCATTTCAGCACTTCGGTTGCCAACAATGCGATATCGTTTCCAAAGCGAAAACTTTCGGATAAATAGTAATTCTGAAAGTCCACCTTTTCAAGTGAGTTCACCGCATAGCGCCAGCCGTAGATCTGCTGATTCGTATCACCGACAATGACTTTCACTGCTTTCTGCCTCAAAAAAACATCGAGCATGGCGGCCGACGCATCCTGACCTTCATCAAACAGAATATAATCATATCTGAACACCGGATGCGAAAGTTGAAATTTCTTCAGATAGAAATCGTGCGTAACCTCTATTTTCGCGTCATTCATCAAATTGAGGAACAGCGCGGTTTTTGCTTCAATTAAACGATAATGTTTTTTGACGAAATCACGTGCTTTGTTGTCGGTAATGACGGAAATGTAGTCCAACTCTTTCAATGATTTTTTTTCGCTGTTGCAATAATATGACATGAATCGCGCGACATGATTTGCAACAATAAATTCAGTGAGAGCATCACCGATGGATCTGATCTGAAGCAGCTGGACAAGCTCGGATGTCTGATAGCCATTAGCTTTCACTTTGTAGTGGCTGGAAGCAACAACATGGCTGAATGCCAGTGAGTGAGCAGTTTCGATGCGCACATTCTGCAGACCGCATTCATTAAAGCGTTTCTGTGCCTCCATTTTCACCGATTTGTTGAAGGCCAGATACAGAATGGTTTTGTTTTTCGGAATGCGACGGGCGTATTCGATGACGGTGGTGGTTTTTCCAGAGCCAGCCACAGCATTAATTCTGATATTGCCGGTGGCATTCAGTATATCGTTTTGTTGCCTCGTTAATTCCATAATGTTCAAATTCTCCTGACAAAGGTAAAAAATGTATTTTTAAAAAACTGCATAAATACTTAGCTATTTTCACTTTTGATTAATAATCAGTCATATAGTTTGATTAGATATATAACAGGAAGCTTATAGTATAATACTTATAATAAAAAGAC
>DAOPKE010000148.1:0-4569 GCA_035390965.1 Bacteroidales bacterium
ACAGCTTGATCTGCTCAACAAATGTCAGACGGCTGTAGTTGAAATCGGTGATGTCGCTGTCGGCCAACGGGCTGACTGCGTCGTCATAGTTTGTCTTGACCTTGATGCGCATCAGTGTGAATGTGCCATCCTGCAGCGGGATCACGAAGGTCTCGTCATACTGGGTGATGGTGCAGCTGTATGCGCTGACAATGGCGCCCTTTGCGATGCTGACGACGAAATTCGCTGTGCCGTAAGCGGTGGTGATGTCATTCAGGGTCTTGTCATGGATGTCGATTGTCATCTGGGTCATGAAGTCTGTGGTGTAATCGACATAGTAGTTCAGCGTGTAACCGTAATCGCGCAGCGATTTGCCCGCTTTATCGGTTTCGCTCAGGCCCGCAACCAGATCGGCGCCGCCGATGGTCGGAACCAGCTGGAGGTCAACTTTACCGCCTGCGTCAACCAAGTTCATGTCTGCTGCCAGAGCAACGATCTTGGTGTCGAAGTTCCAGTCGGACTGTGTGCCACGGCTGGTCTCGTAGATAAAGGCAGCATAGTCATTCTGGTTGTCGGGATAAGAGAAAGAATCTCCGAAGGGCTGGTAGTTGGATGTATATGTCATATACTCCCAGAGCAGAACCTTACCGGCTTCAAGCTCTGATGCGGTCAAAGTTTGGGTTTGGTTGGCAACCAAGCGTCCGTCGAGATAATCCGATACCGGCCACATCGTTTCAACCTGACCGCCAAGTTCACCGCCGGAGGCAGTGGTGGTCTGAAGACCGGAAACCGCATTGGAAGTTGTCCAGGTCAAACGCAGATATCCCTGAAGATTCCCAAACTCATAATAAACTTTAGCATCGGACGGAACCAATGTTGAAGTACCGATTCTCGGATCAGCGGTATTTGCATTGAAACCCAGCGAGTTGTATCTCATATTAAGGAAGAACATATACGCAAATGCGTTGTATATACTTGTATCTGTTCCCCAGAAGAACCCCTTTGACTCAGCAGCAATTGAATCTGTCAACATTGGACTTGAAACCGTTGTCAGTAATTCTTTTAATAAATTGATATCAAAAGAGGTGCCTGCCAAGCTCTTTGTGGTTGTTACATATTGAGATGAAACAACATCCCACTGAGTAACATCAACGCTGCCGGCTGTCAAACAAAAATCAACAGAGGCATTGGTGCCGCTGGTATTATAGCTCTTTTGTCCCTCAAGACTAAAATCATATCCGAACAGTTTTGTATATTCATGTGTGCCATGGAATAAGTCAAGCCAAAGTGCTGTCTCTGCATCGAAATTGCGAACATAACCGCGTCCGATCAGAACCTGACCTCTGATCACGAAATCGTCAGCTGTCGTGGCTGTGCCGTTTGTTTCTGTGTAGGTCTTGGTGCACTCCTGGAAATACACATTCCAGATACCGTTATCGCCGCCGTTTTCAATGTTCTCGATTGTATCGGTATCAAACAATTGAATCTGAGCAACGCCGGCATCCACCTGGAAGGTGAAGAACTGAAGCATTTTGCTTCCGTCAGCTCCCGAAGCCGGAACCTTGGCCCAAACCAGATTACCGTCATCGTCAGTCCATGCATTGAAGCCGATGGTGATGGTCTTTGTACCGTATTTGGCCCATTTGGATGAATCTGTGGGATTGGACCATGCATTCAGATCAATATAGATATTTTTAATTGAATCGAGGCTAAAGCCGCCATCGAGAGAATTATCAAAAAAATTCCCTTCTCCGACAAAAATATCAATACCGTTCTGGTTGCTCAGAGGCGCATAAGATGTGATGCCGTTCCAGCCCCACACCGCAATTGCATCCGCAAAGAATGCGCCGTCCATTGATGTCCCCAATGTTGCATAGTTCGCGGATGTACCAAGAGTCGTGCCTTCCTGTAAACCGAGTGTTCTCGCGCCGGTTTTAAGTTCGGCGGAGACTGCAAGCACGGAAGCCATTGTCACGACCATCAGAAATGCGAGCATCATTGCAGACATCTTCTTGAGGGTTGATCTCATGTTTGTTTTTTCCTCCTAAAATTTTTATGCCGCTGCAGATGTGATTTGAAAGGGTGCAGCGGCTTCCCCATTTCTCAGGGAATTATACATAAAATTTTAACAAATGTCAATTGAAATCTTATATTTTTACTGTTTTTTGTTGTATTAATTTCGTCTTTCTATATAAAATTCAAATCTCCTCTTTTAGAGTTTTTTTAACACTTTTTCCTTGTTTTTAATGTAACAGAGTCACAAAAATAATGCATTTTATGAATTATAATAGATTTATAGTTTCCTTATCTTTTTATCGGGAGCGTCAAATGAAGATCAATAAAAACAAAAAATTATACTCAGTTTTTGAAACATATCTGATTACGATTCAGGCATTGCGCACAATGCCGCAACTGCAACGCGCCAAAAAGAAGGGTGATTTAGACGATTCATTCATCGAACGCATCATGCTTGCAGTGACTGAGGTGAACGGCTGCGCCATTTGTTCCTATGCGCATACAAAAATTGCGCTGGAAGCCGGTTTGACCGATGTTGAAATTAAAAACATGCTTTCGGGCCTCAGCGCTGACGTCCCGGAAAATGAAATTCCGGCAGTTCTGTTTTCACAGCATTATGCCGATACAAGAGGATATCCCTCAAAAGATACCTGGCAGAGAATTGTTGAGATTTACGGCCTTTCTGCCGCAAAAGGAATATTGGGCGCAACACGAGCCATTATGATGGGAAATGCATACGGAATCGCCTGGAGTTCCTTTTTCAACCGTCTGAGAGGAAAGCCCGATCCGAGAAGCGGATTTCTCTATGAAATAAGCATGATCTTTTTCGGTTTTTTATTCTTTCCTTTCGCAATTATCCATGCCCTTCTGCTTAACTTATTTAAAGTGTCGCTTATTCATTTTTAAACGAATCATAAATTTTGTACAATGCAAAAGGCCCCGCTTATAGCGGAGCCTTGAATGCTGATTCAGGTAATTAGATTAGTTACCTTTTCTCGCGGCAAAGCAATCACTGCAATACACGGGACGATCGTCACGCGGCTTGAAGGGGACTTTGCACGGAGCGCCACACTCTGCGCAGACGCAATCATACATCTCGCGCTCACCTCTGGCGGCATTCTTGCGGTTGTCACGGCAGGACTTGCATCTCTGCGGTTCGTTTACAAAGCCTTTGGTTGCATAAAATTCCTGCTCACCAGCTGTGAACACGAACTCAGCGCCACAATCTTTGCAAATAAGGGTTTTGTCTTCGTACATGGATTTTCCTCGCTTTAAATAATTTGCCCTGCGGATACAACAGCATTGACACCCGTGTGAAACACACCAAGGGAACACATTCGCATTCGATCAGTGGCATAAAAACATAGTATCACAAAACTCTCACCTTGTCAACAACCGAGTGAAGTTAACCTGTTTTCCGTTGTTAAAAACGCACATTTTTATTGAAAAATGTGGCAGTTTTTATGAATTGTGCATAAATTGTCAAAAAATATTCGTGCAACTTTTTCAAGAAATTGGTCTGAAAGTATTCATGATTTCTTTGAATAATCCGGCATTCATATCATCCGATGTGGGATCATCCAAGCTGTAAAACTGCACGCAATAGGCATAATCGCCGTCTACAATCACACAAAAATACGGATACCAACGATCGATTTGAATCTCTCCCCCGCCTTCGGGAACGACGCTTTGAACAACTTGTGCATAAGTCCTTTCACCGTTTGAAAGCGCCAATGTTCCGATTGTCACATCGCCGATAACCGTGGTGTCGGACATGGAATCTTCAAAATTTTCTTTGATAAAACTGCCGGCAAAATCAAATCCGGCGGGGAGTTTTACAGCGGCGATGGATTCGAATATCTTAATGTCGGTATATTGATCATGGAATGTGGGCGCATCAGTTGCATCACGAATCCAGTTTTCCGGAAAGGTCAATGCAAAGGTCTTTGTCTCGGAACCAGCGGAATCCTCATAGGACTGCCAGTCGGAAGTTGTCATCACATTGACTTCAAATGTATACTCCGTGGTTAAACAAAACTCACAGGACGGTAAATTGAGATCCGAACCCACCGAAGACGTCTCATCGGACACTTCAGAGGCAACGGATGAATTCGGTTGAGATTCCTCTGAAATCACAGGGGTGGAAACATAGGAGCATCCAAAGCAAGCAATCAAGAGCATCGTTAATGTGGTCATAATGAATTTTTTCATATTAAATCTTCCCTCCGATTAAATCGTTCATATCATACATTCCAGGCTTTTTGTGTATCAAAAACAAAGCGGCATTGACTGCGCCGGCCGCGAACATCTTACGGCTGCCGGCACTGTGAGAAAAAGTGAGAACCTCATCCTCTCCGGCAAAAATGACCGAGTGCTCGCCGATGATTGTGCCGCCGCGAATGCTGTGGATGCCAATCTCCTCATGGTCTCGGGGCTTTCGCTGTAAATGCCGATCATAAGTATAGACGGGCGTTTCCTTCAATCCCTCACTCACGGATTTGGCCAGCATCAGCGCAGTACCGCTGGGCGCGTCCACCTTTTTATTATGATGCGCTTCAACGATCTCAATATCAA
>DAOPKE010000149.1:0-1971 GCA_035390965.1 Bacteroidales bacterium
CTGGAGTCATCCAAATCAATGGACTATTGTAAATTCCCTTTTGGCATTATTCCAAAAAACAACCCGTCACCAAGCGGCATAATGGTGTGGCTTTGCCAGTGCAGGGTAGCGGCTTCGCTGAGAAATTTTTTCACACCCAGAGATTCTTTGGTATGTTTTGAATTCTCATCAAACATCTTTCCGCCCCAGAAAACATTATCGGCCAGCATAATGCCACCTGGCTTCAGAAGCGGATAGGCGAGATTCAGATATGTTGGATAATGTTCCTTGTCGGCATCGATGTAGATAATATCAAATGATGCTATATTATTGGAAAAATCGCTTTGAAGAATTTCTGTGGCATCGCCCAAAAGCAATTCTGTTTTGTCATTCAGCTTAGCCGATTCAAGATTCTTGCGGATTCTGGTTTCCAGTTCGGCGTTTTTCTCAATCGTGATTATCTTTCCATCTTCAGTTAAACCCGAAGCCAGACAAATGGTCGTATAGCCCGTAAATGTTCCTATTTCGAGAATTTGTGTTGGTTTAACCAACAACGATATCATATTGAGAAAATGAGCCTGCAGTTCGTTGGTAATCATTTGCGGATACATCACATTTACCCAGGTGTCGCGGTAAACTGCGCTTAGCACAGGGCTTGTCCGGGTGCTATTGAGCAAACAGAATTTTTCGATATAATCATTGAGCGTGCTCATTTTTTTTCTATGATGATTCGGCTGAATTTTTCAAAATCCAGAAGTTTGGCAGCTACGGTGTTTACGGCTTCGAGTTTGATTTTCCCGAGTTCGCGCATCAGATCGGGAATTTGTACAATCTGGTTGTAATATTGATAAAACTTGGAATGATACATGGCTTCGTTCAGTGCCGGTTCAAAAAACATGGTGTACTGACTTTTGGTCATTCGAATCAGGGTATCGAATTCTTTTTTCGACAAACCATTGATTCTATAGTTTTCAAAAATGGCGGCAATCACCTGCAAAGCTTTACCTGTGCGTTGTTTGTCGCATGTGAAGTATGTAAAGAAAAGCCCTTTGTCGCGATAACTCTGCAGCGAGGATTCAATGGTATATGAAATTCCTCTTTTTTCGCGCAATTCGAGATTTAAAACGGAACTCATTGCGCTGCCACCAAGAAATGATGAAAGCAGATATGCCGGCAACTGATCATCGTGTGTATAGTGCGGACCTATCCGACCCAGAATAACATGTGCCTGACTAACGTCGTCGTTGAGGATTTTGATTTTGGGTTTTTCTTCACGGATAATTTTTGTGAGATTGACAGATCGGGTACTTTTTACTTTTGTTTTGAAATGTTTTGAAATAATCTTTTTTACATGATCTTTTGTACGGCTACTGACTACAGAAATCTGATAGTCGCTTCGTATTGATTTGTATGTTTTTTTTAGATCATCAAGCGAAATGCGGTTTACAGAGGCCGCTGATCCGAGAATCGGATGGCTGAGCCCATTGCCTGAAAGCATCAGCCGTTCCCACTCATCGTAAATGAATTCTTCGGGTGTGTCGCGGTATGATTTTATTTCATCACATACAACCTGTTTTTCTTTTTTCAGTTCTTTTTCATCGAAAATGGAATTATTGACGATATCGGCAAGAATTAAACAGATGTCATCCATGTACTGATCGGGATAGGAGACATGAATAATCATGTTTTCTTTTGTAGTGAAGGCATTCAGGTCGGCGCCGAAATGTTCAATTCCACAAATCAAATCAAAATAGTTACGGGTTGTAGTGCCTTTAAACAGCATATGCTCCAATAAATGAACAGCACCCTGTAGCTTTTCCGGGTCTGATGATGAGCCCCGGTTGAAATGAATAACAATATGCCCGATTTTTTGATTCCGGTGAATGTATATCAGGGGTAATCCCGTTTTTAAAATCTGTAGTTCAGCCATTTATTTAAAGGCATTTCGAAATTGTTTGCAAATGTACATGTTTGTATTGAACAGCATGCATT
>DAOPKE010000149.1:2071-4347 GCA_035390965.1 Bacteroidales bacterium
AGCGGGTTTCCTTCGGCTGAAACATATATTTCCGCCGGGTTTACAATCACTACAGCTTCGGTTTGAACAGCAGGCCGCAACCAGAATGTTTTTCGCTTCAATGGCTTGCAGAGCGCGGTTGAAGGTGTTGCATCTTTTTTAATCAGCACGAACGGAATGTACCAGCGGTAGCCGGTCATTATCAGCAAATTGTTTTCAGCATCATAATCAGCTCCTGTAATCTGGCCCCGGATGCGGGCTGAGTCGATGGGGGTGATGTTGTTCAGTTCAAAATTGACTTCAACCCTAAAAAGGTACGTGTATTTTTCTCTGTGATTTTTTGTAATCAGATACATGCTGTCGTTTGAAAAAAACATGGCTTCGAAATCAAAAGGAGCCAGCGGATGGTCGCATATAAAACGAGTCTTTGCCATATCATCGAAAGGACAGGAAGCAACCAGTTTTTGATATATAGTCAGCGTGTCGCGATTGCGAAGATTGTTGCCGATATCGCCAATGAAATAGTTGTTTGTGTCATCTGCCATTGCTTCCCAATCAACGTTTGAACGATGCATAAAATCCCATCGTCCAAGGTATTTACCGTCTTTGCTTATTTCATAAATATGCGGGCCATTCCCACTGTCTTCAATGGTGTACAATTGACTTGTATCCTCAGAAACTGCCAGACCGGATGTTTCGCTGGCACATTGCAAAACATGTTTATCCATGAGCCGGACGGAGCATGAAGACAACAGAACGCAAAGGAGCTGAATGTACAGAAACCGCATCATTCACTGAATTTGGACACCATTGACATAATGATGGCTGCTGCAACTGATGCATTGAGCGACTCCGCGTGATCATCAGCGTTATGGGCAGGTATCGAAATACGGCGCTGCACCAGCGATCCGAGACTTTGAACACCATGCGCTTCGTTGCCGATGATAATGGCAACAGGAGCATTTATCTGCGTTGTAAAGATATTTTCTCCATCCATAAAAGCTCCGCAGATGGTGGTGTTTTTTTCAAGCATGGATGCAATTTCTTCCTTTGAACAATAATGCACATGTACTCTGGCCAGGCTTCCCATGGTGCTTTGTACCACTTTTGGATTATAGATATCGACACTGTTTTTGGTGCAGATAATGTTTTTTATTCCGAACCAATGCGCTGTACGCATGATGGTGCCCATGTTTCCGGGGTCGCTGATGTTGTCGAGTATTAAAGTAACTGCTTGCTGAACGAATTTTTTCTTTTCCGGAATATTGAACGCTGCGCACACTTCGTGTGGTTGTTTCAGGAATGAAAGCCGCTCCAGTTCTTTGTTTGAAACGCCTTCGATTTTCAGATGCGGAAATTGTTTCTGCCAGTCCGATAAAACATCATGCAGCGAATAAATGACTTTGACAGATAATCCTCCTGCAATCAGATCTGAAACTACTTTTGGTGTTTCAGCAACAAAAAATCCATGCTCTTCACGCGAAGATTTGTCTTTTAGGGAACGAAATATTTTGATATCTGTAGCAGTGGGCATGATGCAAAGATAGTGAAATTCAATTTTTCGAAAAAATCAGAAAGATGCCCCAATGCCAATCGAAAACAGACTGAATGAAGGTTTCTCTCCGGTCAGTCCTTTGAATCCGTAAATAGCGGCATTTCCTGCAGCCAATTCTACCAGGTCGGTTGAGCCGAACATAAGAATGGATGATCCTGTGAACCCGACATGAAAGAACACGCCACCTTTGGGTTTCTGATAACGATAATGCATGCTGAATGTACTGGTGGGAACGGCGTAGTGTTTTGTTTTTCCTCCATCTTCCGAAAAGTAATTTCCATAGTGTCCGGCCCAGCCAATGCCCATTTCGAACATGTGCGCCGAACGTCCGAACAGAAAAGTACACTCTGCGGTGCCGTTGGCAATGGTCAGTTCATCAACTTTCGGAAGACTGATAAAAAAACCGCCGATTTTAGTGCCGATATTCACTACTCCGTTTTTAGTCCAGATGCGTTCATAGTTTATTGATCCCGGAATGCTGGGCCCAAGTACGTTGATGTAAAAACTGTTACTGCTCGAGCGAACCCCTTTCTGGCGCTTTGGTTCGTCGGTTTGAGCATGAAGAGTGGCAAGTGATAGACCAATCAAAACAAGTGCGGATAAAAATCTTTTCATGGGGGTTGGTTTGGAAAAGCAAATATAGCACTTGGGTAGCGCAAATACAAATTCATTTTTTTTCATGGAAACCATTCCGTACCTCACGGTACGGGATTGTGTTGTTCTGTTTTCTACCAATATGTTG
>DAOPKE010000150.1:0-4332 GCA_035390965.1 Bacteroidales bacterium
TCGGAAGCTTCGCCATGGAAGCCGGCTGCAATGATGTGACGACCTGTTTTTCATTATCCAGCACCCCTGCAACAAATTTTACAGTCAACTATACCATTCTGGGCACCGCAACCAATGGTGTTGATTATCCCACCATTCCTTCTTCACTCACAATTCCAGCAGGATCCGACTCGGTTTGTATTACCATCAGTCCAACCATGGACAATCTGGCTGAAGGCGTAGAAACAATCATGCTGGTATTACAAAACCAAATCAGCTGCAACACCGTTTCCGATACAGTTGAAATCATGATTCTTGATTACGAACACGTTTCGACACTCATGTCACCAGACACCAGTATATGCGGAGACACTGTTAATATCTGGGCTTTAGGCACACTTGGCGTTCCCCCATATAATTATGCATGGAATAACGGACTGCCATCAACCACCAGTCATCTGGTTTCACCAACCACTACCACTACCTATGTTGTTACTGTTACCGATTACTGCAATCATAGTACAACAAACAATGTTACCATTACTGTCGGCGGCTCCTTTGTCGATGCAGGCCCCGACCAAACCATCTGCGAAGGGCAAAGCGCCACACTCAATGCCGCCTCTGACAATTCCATTGTTTGGAACACCGGCGACACAACACTGAGTATTACAGTTTCTCCCCCTCATGACTCCACCTATGTTATTATAGCCGGTTCAGGTGATTGTATGAGCAGCGATACCGTTACTGTTTTTGTATTGCCTCAACCAGACATTTCCGCATCGGTTTTTCCCGACAGGATATGCGAAGGAAAATCGGCTCAGCTGACAGCAACTGGCGCCGACATGTTCCTTTGGGAAAGCAATCCTTTTGATGCAACCCTCAATCAAACACCCGGCGGACTGAATAATATGCTGGATATTACTCCATCATCAACAACCACATACAATGTTACCGGAACCAATGTTGGCGGCTGTTTTGATACTGTTACGGTGAAAATCACAGTTGTTCCTGCTCCAGTAGCATCATTCTTTACACAACCACCCTATGCTTCATCATTCAATCCAACCATACAGTTTTTCGACAATTCACAGGGCAACCCCGTTCTCTGGCGTTGGCTTCTGAGTGATGGCTCAACTTACGACATTCCTGAATTCACCCATACATATCCCATGGACACCTGGGGAGAATTTCCTGTTTTAATGTATGTTGAAAATGCTGATGGATGCAGTGATTCAATAACACAAATGATTACCATCAAACCAGATTACACCCTGTATATTCCCAACGCCATTTCACCCAACGGAGACGGCATTAACGACCGTTTTCACATCAGCGGACTTAATATTCCCATTAAGGATTTTTCAATACGTATTTATGACCGCTGGGGTGCTCTGATGTTTTCTTCCTCCGTTCCTTCTTTCGAATGGGATGGCTATGTTGACGGCAAAGTTGTTCCTGATGCTATTTACAATTACAGACTCATTTTCAGCGACCCAACCGGGAATGTACACATTAGAAACGGCAGCATCACGATTATTTACTGAAAAACACAGTCAAACTGATTGGTATTCTTCTATTCGGAAATGCCCTTTAATGTTTTGAATCAAGTGATTTTTGTGAGGTAAATCTCTCAAATTCAATAATCATGTAACTTGTGTCATTATCAGGTTCAAAATATCACACTAATTCATTTTCACTCAACTCGCACAGCTGAGACAAACAAGTTATCCTGGCGGCACCATCGGAGAGTCGCCTGAAATGCAGAGTCAGTAAGGGCTTCACGTAAAATACAACAAAGTGGTTGCTGTAGCAATATCACGGTACCGAAGCATGTTCTCATATCCAAAAAACAACAGAACAGGTTTTGCGAATGCAGTTATTTTGTACTTTTGCACTGATAAAAACAATTGCTATGAAAAAGAAAATTGCCATAAATGGTTTTGGCAGAATCGGGCGCCTTACTTTTCAGGCCCTGCTTAAAAACAACGATGTTGACGTGGTTGCCATTAATGACCTCACCAATGCAAAAACGCTCGCTCACCTGCTCAAATACGATTCTGTTCACGGACGTTTCGAAGGAAGTGTTGAAGCTGATGACAACAGCATTACCGTTAATGGGGAAAAATATATTATTTATGCTGAAAAAGAACCGGCCAATCTTCCCTGGAAAGACCTTGGTGTTGATATCGTGGTTGAATGCACTGGTCGTTTCCGTAAAAGAGCCGATCTTGAGAAACACCTGACAGCAGGTGCCCGACGCGTAGCTCTGAGCGTTCCTGCTGACAAAAGCGACGATGTGGATCTGACTGTTGTTATCGGCGTAAACGACAACCTGCTGAACAAGGATCATGTTCTTGTGAGCAATGCAAGTTGTACTACCAATTGCCTGGCGCCTGTGGCAAAAGTGCTGAACGACACTTTTGGAATTGAGCATGGCCTGATGAACACCATTCACTCATACACCAACGACCAGATTATTCTCGATGCGCCACATAAAGATCTGCGCCGTGCGCGGGCTGCAGCTGTATCCATTATACCAACGAGCACCGGAGCTGCCAAAGCCATCGGCCTGGTAATTCCTGAGCTTACCGGCAAACTCGACGGCATGTCGATGCGCGTTCCGACACCCGATGGATCCGTTGTTGATCTCACTGTTGTTTTGAAAAAAACCGTTACTGCTGCTGAAATCAACAGCGCCATGAAACAAGCAGCAGACGGCCCCATGAAAGGAGTTCTCGAATATACATCGGATCCCATTGTAAGTGCCGATATTGTTGACAACTCACATTCTTCCATTTTTGATTCACTGCTCACACAGGTTATCAGTGGAAATATGGTAAAAATTGTTTCATGGTACGACAACGAATTCGGCTATTCGCAACGTTTGGCCGATCTGGCTGTTAAACTCAGTAAACTCGATTAATTATGTCATTGTTGATTGTCATTGGAATTTGTATTGCTCTGGTTGGACTGGCCTTTGCCGGTATTGCCATCAAAATGTTTCTGAAAAAAGGCGGCGAATTCAAAAAGCAATGCTCCGTGAAAGACCCTCAAACGGGTAAATCGCTCGGATGCAGCTGTGGCGGCCATGATAAAACATGTCATAATTCCTAATGAATATCACGTTATAAAAACCAAAATGAAAAAAGAAAAGCGGATAGATAATTACCCCGATGACAATTACTATCGCATTGATCATTACGACGAAGAAAATCTGAACAAACTCAAAGTTCATTACAACGAAGTGCTGAAACTCATTGGCGAAGATCCACAACGTGAAGGCCTTATAAAAACTCCGGAACGCGTGGCCAAATCCATGCAATTTCTCACACACGGCTATCATGCAAACCCTGAACAGATACTGCGTTCAGCCATGTTTCGCGAAGATTACCGCGAAATGGTCATTGTCAAAGATATTGAAGTGTATTCCCTTTGTGAACATCATATGCTGCCGTTCTTTGGAAAAGCACATGTGGCCTATATTCCCAATGGATATATTGTTGGACTGAGTAAAATTCCACGTATTGTCGATGCTTTTTCAAGACGGCTCCAAATTCAAGAAAGACTTACAACCCAGATAAAAGATTGTCTGCAGGATGTTTTACAACCCCTGGGTGTTGCCGTTGTCATCGAAGCTCATCATTTATGCATGATGATGCGTGGCATTCAAAAACAAAACAGCATTACGACTACTTCAGATTTTACAGGTGTTTTCAAAAATGATAAAACCCGTGCAGAATTCATGACTCTCATCAGCGCACAACTTCATTAAGCAACAAAAAAAACAACAAATATGGAACATAACACCAATTATTCCGATCCGCAGGTATTTACCAAGGAAGAGGCAGGCGTACGCAACAGTTTTGTCGCAAAAGTGTTTTCCTGGATGTTTGCCGCACTTCTCATTACTGCCGTAGTTTCATTTCTTTTCGGCTCACAGGAATCTTTAATCCGTTTGCTGATCAATGAATCCGGAATGACCATCCTTGGATGGATTGTCATGCTTGCTCCTCTCGGACTTGTTATACTGATGTCATTTGGCTACAACAAAATGTCTGCAACAACCATGTCCATTGTTTTTATTCTGTATTCAGCATTGATGGGAGCCAGTCTGGGATTCATTTTCATTGCATATCAACTTGGCACCATCGGACTTGCTTTTATTGTTACCTCAGGCATGTTTGCCATTATGGCCATTGCGGGTTACACAACAAAGATGGATCTGACGAAATTCGGAAACATTCTGATGATTGCGCTGGTAGCCATTATCATAGGAAGCGTGGTTAACATGTTCATGCGGAACGATACTATGGATTTTATCATCACCATTGTGGGCGTGCTTGTTTTCACCGG
>DAOPKE010000151.1:0-4279 GCA_035390965.1 Bacteroidales bacterium
GAGATCCCGGGTCACATGAACTCTGAACAGCGAACCTGTCTGCAACAGGCAGGCAAGGAAGTGAGAATTACGAAGGAAATCTACTTCAAACTTACTTCTTCCTTCATATTTCCTTGTTCTTTATTCATTATTCAACTGTTCTTCCAGCAATTCAATCGCATCCTCCGCTTTCAGTTTGATACCAAAGAAATTGAATAAAGTCGGGGTGTCCGGCAATTTTTCAATCAGATCAAACTTTGTTGTACCTGCGGGCAGCGGCTCAAATATCAAACTGAAATACATCCGGTCTGTTGTACTTTCAAAGAAGTGCTTCTCCGGACCAACCGGAATGTTTTCGGCTCGTATCATTTTCAATCCAGGACTTCTTTCGCTTGTTCTTAAATAAGTGTCCGGTGCAATGGTCACCCATCCGCCGCGGGTGTATAAACTAGTTGCCTGATATCCGAAATCAAGCCGGGTGAAGCTCTTGTTCACAATAACCCGCAACAAAACTGGGTGTGCGTTTTTGCATTTGCAATCGGGCAAATTATATAATTTACTTTTCATACTCAAACATTTTATAACGGTTTACAGCTTCCTGCAACGCTTTGAGCATTCGTTTGCGCATGGTGGCCGGGCCAACCAAATGTATGCGCGTGCTGTGTTCAAGAAAGAAATTCAGCAACTCCATGCTGGGAATCAGCTCTACACTAAACAAAGCCGATCCATGCTCATACATCTCCAGTAACTGTTGCGACGGATGCAGCGGGCTTGCCATCAGATAATCGGTAAACAGCGAATCGGTACGGAAACGTATTTTCTGAACCGATTCTCCTTCAAACGGAAACACTCCGTAAATACTTTTTGTGTGCCGGTCAATCTCCTCCTGATCTGTTTTAATGTATTTGCGCTTCAGCAGCAAGGGCTCATGAATACGGTCAAAGCCGAATGTCATCAGACCTTTGTGTTGCTCCGACCAGGCCATCAGATACCACCTCGATTGAAATTCCTTCAGCAGGACCGGATGTGCAATCACCGCATTGAATCGGCGTTTGTCATAGGAATAATGAACAAAACTGATTGGAATCCGGTGCTCAACAGCATAAAATAGTTTTTCGAAATTTTCAAAGCCGCGCTGGGTATTGTGCGGATCGGTTTCAATCAGTTTCGGGCGGTTCCGCTGATTCAGATCTTCCTCTCGCAACGAAGTCATGATTTTGTTCACAGCTTGATCATAAGTCTCGCTGATTCGTTTGCCCGTAAACGACGAAAGCATATCGGCCACCGATTTCAGATTGCTCAGTTCTTCTTCGGTAAGTGGAACGCCGCTGATGCTGTAGTTTTGCTCCGAATAGTAATACCCGTTGTGCTTGCGGCTGAACTCAATCGGCGCATTGAACCCAAGCGACTGATCAAACTTCATCGCCTGAATGTCTTTCTGAATGGTGGAAACTGAAAACCGCTTGTCGAGTTTGTCCTCACAGGTTTCCAGTAAATCCTGCATGGTCGGATAGGGCCGGAAACGATTGCTTAGGCAACTGTCAATGATTTTATACCGGCTGTAGGCCTCTTTGTTTCTCATGGAATCAGATATTTCAATACTTGCGAAAACGATAAATTACTGCAATTTACAATAAAAAACCAAACCGCAAACACATTGCGTTTTGATCATGGATTGGCCACAAGGGCACGAAGACACAAAATATTTTTACACTACCGAGTTCCCGGTCACAGATTGCGATACAGCTTCTGCCACCGTGCCGGGATCTCCTCGAAAACCTTCGAAGCCCTTGCTGAATATACATTTCAGGAGACCCCGGATCTGGCGTCCGGGGACTTGGATGGTGTTAGACGAACGGACAAATGCGAATCCCCTTTCGCCTGCGGCAAAAGCTGATTCAGAGGGTGCATGTTCCGTAACTCATAACTTATCACTCATAACTCATAACTGAAAATGCAAACCGCAAACTCCCTGCGTTTTGCCTTCGCATATTTGCAGAAAAGCACATGATGAAAATTAAAACATACAAGCCGCTGAAACCCGAAGAGACTGTCACCTTTCGCCGGATAAATTTCTTTGGCGTTACCCGCAAATTCAATAAAGAGGCGCTTGCCTTACATCCTGAAATGTTGCCAGTGCTTCGAATTTCAGACCTGACCGGTTGCGAACATGGCTTCATAATGATACAGCTCTCCTATTCAGATCTTTTCGCGCAAGCTACTGCACAGAGTTATCCGGAATATGAAGAAACATATTACACCGTATTCAAAAATGGTGAGCTTGATTCAAAAAATGCAATTCCTTTATATCCGGAAACAGAAGGCAAACACCTTATTTCAATCTCCATCGGCCTTTGCTCCCGGACTGAAGAAGCAACACTAACGCTAACTGTAAACTGCGAAGAGGAAAGTGATCTAAAGCAAGTGATGAAGAAACAAAGTGACCTGCCTGGTTCAACCATTAAATTCCATGTCATGCAGGACTGGAGCGACGATCTCTCCTGGTGCCCTTCTCAATGCATTAAGAAAATTGAATACCAGGGCCGGCATTTTATCCTGCTCCTCTACTGGCGCCACCAGGATCCCTGGACCGCCGAAATTACCGAATGCCACCCCGACGGAACATTCACCCCACTAGATGATGAAACCGCCACATACCCGCTTAATATCGGATATTGGAAAGACTCTGAACTGCGCTTTGCAAAGAATTCTGCGGAAGTGGGGATGGTGGAGTGGTTGAGGGAGGAATGCTGTTAAAGAAGAGTCGTTTTGGAGTGGAGCCTATAGCTCTGTATGAAATATCGCATATCGCGATATGCGATAAATTATTTAAAAACATTTGTTTATCAATGATTTTTGTTGTAATATTGCATATCGCAATATGCAATATTTAAAAAACATGAAATCAGCAACTATACAAATGAAGCCGCAGGATGTTGTCATTCTGCTAAAGATTATCGCTATACGCAGCGACAATTGGCAGCAAAAACCATTGGCCGATTCATTAAAGATGAGTCAGTCGGAAATAAGCCAGGCAGCATCGCGTATGCAATATGCCGGGATACTGTTGGGCAAAAAGGTGATGCGGCTTGCTTTTTTCGATTTTCTGAAATATGGGCTCAGCTATGTGTTTCCGCAAAAGCCCGGACCCATTGTAAGGGGCATGCCTACTGCGCACTCGGCACTACCGCTGAATAAAAAAATTATAAGCGAAGAACAATTTGTATGGCCTTATGCGGCTGGAAAAGTAAGAGGACACGGCATTGTTCCACTCTATTCGTCGGTGCCCGATGCAGCTATGAATGATAGAGCACTGTATGAGCTGCTGGCGTTGGTCGATGCGGTCAGAGTAGGCCGCACACGCGAAAAAGATCTGGCGCTGAAAGAACTCGAAAAAAGAATTGTGAATGGAAAATAAAACAATCAATCTCGGGATGGTGTCCGATGTCGCCAAAGCCTTGCAGGAACTGAATGAGAAAATGGTTTTTGTGGGTGGCGCTGTAATAAGTGTTTACACCGACGACCCTGCTGCCGACGAGATTCGTCCCACATCCGATATAGATATGACCATTAAGCTGGCAACCTATTCCGAGTGGGTTAATCTTGAAAAAAGGTTGCTGGAACTGAAGTTTGCACCTAATCCGGAAGGACATGCGCTTTGCAGTTTTTTATACAACAAGATAGAAATTGACATCATGCCATCGGAGCCAGGTGCATTGGGCGATTCCAATCGCTGGTATGAACCGGGCTTTGAGTCATTGCAGGAAATTAAAATCCATGGTCAAACCATTCGTGTGCTCTCAGCACCCTATTTTATTGCCACCAAACTTGAAGCTTTTCACAGCAGAGGCAATGATTACAGGACCAGTCACGATTTTGAAGATGTAATCTATATCATTGACAACCGCACCACTATTGTTAATGAAGTGGCAGATGCCGATGATGCAGTTAAACAATATCTCAAAGACGAATTCACAAAAATTCTGAGCAATAAAAATTTCCCCGAGATTATTAGTGCTCATATTCATCCGTTGATGCTGGAAGAGCGGATGTCAATTGTGATAGATAAATTAAAAAATATGTGCAATTATTAATATCAATAGCCCAAATTCAGTAGAACATTTTATCATTTACCAACTCGCCGCAGCGGACCGAATGCCACCCCGATGACACATTCACTCCACTGACCACAGACAATTCACAACTGACTACTTTTACGTCGCCTTTCAACTTTAAAAACTTTATAAACTTTCCACTTTACTATCGGACATTGGAAAGACTCCGAATTGCGCTTTGCAAA
>DAOPKE010000152.1:0-4273 GCA_035390965.1 Bacteroidales bacterium
TTTAATCAGGAAATACAACACAATAATCAAAAGAAGATAACTTATACCTTTCTAACAACAAACTGCATGTTTTCGTAGGCAACAATTCGAACTTTTTCGCCTTTTTCAATATAACCAATCTGAGCAGTGGCATCATATTGTTCGCCATCGACTTCAATTTTTCCGGAAGGTCTGAGAATGGTCAATGCCAGCCCATTTTTACCAATCAGTAAGTTATAAGTACTTTCGGAAGCAGAATAACCATCCGCCGAGCGCAATTCGTCGCTTAAGCCAAGAGTAGAACCTCCAACTTTAACTTTAACCAGCTTTGAACTAAGATAAAAAGAGCCAACAAGTGCCAACAGAATAGAAAATGAAACCAAGGCAAAGGAGCGGGCAACGGGAGCATAATCACCATCGGGCATACTCAGGCCAATATTTCCTACAAGCGAAAGTGTAAGACCTCCAACAATAAGAATAATTCCTGAAACGCCGGCCACTCCAAAACCGGGAATAACAAATATTTCCACAGCCAGAAGCCCTATACCAATGACAAAAATGATGATTTCCCAGTTATTGGCCAGCCCCTCAATATAAAGGGGTGCAAAATAAAGCAGGGCGGCAAGGACAGCCACCAAAAGAGCAAATCCAATTCCGGGAGACTGCATTTCGAAATAAATGCCACCAATTATCAACATAATCAGCAATCCGCTGATAGCCGGGTTGATTAAAAAACCAATAAATCTGTCCATAGCCGAAATTTCCTGACGAACAATGTCATATTCATCAATTCCGTTTCTTTCAATTATTTCCTCAATATTTTCGGCCTGAGCCTCGCAATAACCATTAGCCATGGCTTCTTCGGCGGTAAAGGTCAGTACTTTTCCTGAATCAACAATACCTTCAATATAAACATCCGGATCGACCATTGCCTCCGCTATCATCGGATCACGACCCTGCGCCTGGGCAGTGCTGCGCATCATTGAACACATATAGCTCTGGTATTTATCTGGCGCCGCCTCAGATGTTTCTGTAACAACTGTAGCCGCTCCAATATTGGCTCCTTTGCGCATATAAATGCTGTCGCAGGCAATGGAGATCAAAGCTCCAGCCGAAGCAGCATTGTTATCAATAAAAACCCAGACCGGCTTTGGAAAATTTAACAAAGCTGTGCGTATGCTATCGGCGGCATCGACCAAACCACCATAAGTATTCAAATGCACAATAACAATATCGGCATTCAGTTCCCGGGCTTCGCTCAATCCATTTTGTGTTGTCCGCCATGAGGATGGGCCTATTTCATCAAATATCTTCAGAACATAAATTTTCACCGGCATATCCGGCTTGTCTTGCGCCTGAGTATTGATATAAAACCCTGCGAAAAAAAAGAGCAGAAACGAAAACAATAGTTTATTCATAGAATTCATAAGTGACAAAAGTTTTACTGGTCAGACCTTCCTGAGACCAGGTAATCATGACCAAACGGTCATGCTGATCGTAGCTGTAAACAGATTCTTCAGTCATTCCATACAGCGCATTTGTAAAGGAATAAGAGAGTAAATGACCAGAAGCATCATAAACATAAGTTTTGGAAATATCGCCAACGGAAGAAAAGATTTCAAAACCTGTGTGAGTGATTTTTTCAGTTGAAACCAAAGCAAGGTTGTTTTTGCCGGCAGGCTGCAATACTTTCACCGAACCCTCAGATGTTTGAATTTCTAAAAGTTTATTTTCCCCGGAATAAACATAACGGGTTTCAGTAACCGACCAGGTACCTGACTCTTCACGGCTGAGAAATTGAGACACAAAAGCATTATTTTGTTTGTCGTATGAGTAAACAACGGAATCCTGCGAAGTCCCATATTGACTAATAACCTTCTTTAATAATCCATGATGATCATAATACATTTCACACGAATGCCTGAACCCGGACTGAGTTTCTTCTTTTACCAAACGCCCCGATGGATCAAAAGACAAAAGGACCTGATTGACAACCGAAGCATTTTCGGCGCTGACTGTTGCCAACATAATACTTTTAATTTTCTGATCTTTCACAACCTGCAGATTGAGCCATGGAAAACTTTGCTCAACATAAGGATTCTGAGCCAACAGCGAGGAAAAAAGACAGAAAAAAACAAACAAAAGAAGAATGATATGTTTCATGCGAATCAGATTTCAAAAAAAACAAGCTGTCCCATAAGCCGGATTCTGTAATCCACCGAAGCGGACTCTCATCATTTATCTGCGGTACATGTCGCCATGAACCTTTAGCAGCCTACCCCCCGGCATGGGCGAGCAACCCTGAGCCGGTATATGTGGCCTTGCACCCCATGAGGTTTACCTGCTGCGGAGTCGCCCCCGACAGCTGTGAGCTCTTGCCTCACAATTTCACCCTTACCGCAGCATAAAGCTGTGGCGGTATCATTTCTGTTGCACTGGCTGTCCCGCCGAAACGGGCCTTCCCGTTAGGAAGCATGGTGCTCTGTGGTGTCCGGACTTTCCTCCCTTTAAAAAAATCAAAGAGCGATGAGAGAAACAGCTTGATACAAAAATACACCGTTTTTTCGAGAAAAATACAATTGACATTCATGAATTTAGCAGTTATATGCAAATTATCTTTATATCTGTGGCGCATTTTTCGTATTATTGTGGCAAAATAATTGAAAGGCCATTGGCCAGAACCCACTAAAACCTGCAGCCATGAAAAAGATACTTTTACTACTGTTAGTTGCTGCATTTGCTGCATCCTGCACAAGCTCGAAAAAATACCTCGAACGGCAGCAATTTGATTATGCGATACAGAAAAGTTCCAAAAAACTCATGAAAAACCCGGACAAAGAGAAACAACTCGATGTTCTTAACCGGGCGTGGAAAGCCGCCAACCAGCGCGACATGGAACGCATCAATTACCTTAAAACCACCGGACAACCTGAAATCTGGGACGAAATATTCCAAATCTATAACCGCATGAAATGGCGTCAGGACATCGTGCACAATCTCCCACAACCCGTCTTGTCTTCCATCGGTTATGTATATGTTGATTATACCAATGAAACCGTAAATGCCCAAAGGAATGCCGCCGAATTTTATTATCAGAAAGCCATGACGCTGATGGAAAGCGGCGACCGTTTTTCAGCACGACAGGCATACGATCATCTGTTACAGACCAAACGTTTCTTTGCCGCATACAAAGATGTTGACCAGCAGATTCTTCGTGCTCAGGCCATGGGAACCGCCAATGTTCTGTTCATTTCGCGCAACAATTCCGGGCAGATGCTCCCCGAAGGTTTTCTTGATGAAATTCTCAAAGTTTCAATGGGCGATATCGAAGGCCGGTTTGTTCGCTTCTTCAACACCTTTGATACTTCACGTCAGTATCATTACAGAACAGTATTGAACCTGACTAAAGTTGATGTATCGCCCGAAAGTGCCCGTGAATTTTTCTACGAAGAGTCGAAGGAAGTGCAGGATGGTTGGACTTATGTGCTCGACAGCAATGGAAATGTTATGAAAGACAGTCTGGGCAATGACATCAAAATACCGAAAATGATTGAAATTTCATGTCAGGTACATGAAACGCAACTACACAAACAAGCCATTGTTGGTGGATATCTTGACATTTACGGAGCTGACAATACACTCATAAAATCTGATCCCATCACCGCAGAAGTTTTCTTTGATTATGCTTTTGCAACAGCCAACGGAGACAAATCAATTCTCAAAGAAGAAACCAAACGCAAACTCAGCAATCCTCCAACTGGTTTTCCCAACACTTTCCAAATGATCTGGGATGCTTCGTCTATTGTAAAAAACATTGCAAAAGACATATTGGTGCGAAATTCCTATATTTTTCAATAGTTATTCTTTTCAAAAAAAAGCTGTCGTAACCCGACAGCTTTTTTTATTTTAATCATCACCCGTAAAACATAATCAACATAGTATTTCCAAAACGGCCTGGCAACGACAACCTCAGCGAAGTCGCATATTCAGGCATTATCAGAGGACGCAGCTCTTTATATGCGACTCCTCCGGAGTCGTTGTTTTGTGTATTTAGGGTCTGCTGAAAAACACGTAACACTCACAAAAACAGAAATATATTCATCAAATTCAGCAATGCAAATGCAAGTGTTTTCATCAGGTCAATGAAATAACCTTGCCCTTGAGAAACTGTTGATGAAATTTTTGAAGTTGAAAAAACATTATTGAATGGTGGCTCATCAGTTCAATAAAACCACAAATATTGCTGTGAGTGTTTGCTTATGCCGTTTCAATGCTTATTTCATATGCACGGTAT
>DAOPKE010000153.1:0-4270 GCA_035390965.1 Bacteroidales bacterium
GCCGCCCCCACCGATTGTATCTTATCCACTTTCATTATCAGGCGCTCGTTGTGCTCTTTCATTAAACAGCGACGCGGATTTTTCACCGTGAAATCAATAATGTACTGAAATGTGGCGGAATTGAAAAATGGTGATTCCTTGCGCGAAATGAAATATAAAGTGAGCAATCCTTTTTTCAGAATCAGTTTTTCGATCGCCATGTTTTTTGCCAGCCACTTCAAACGGACCGCCGAAATGAGTTCAGCCGTTTCTTTGGGAATGGCTCCAAATCTGTCTTCGAGCATGCTTCGAAAAGTTGACAGAGATTCCTCGTTTTCAATTTCATTGAGTTCCTTATACAGTAAAAGCCGCTCAGAAACGGAAGGAACATATTTATCCGGAATGAGAATACTTGCATCGGTTTCAATCACCACATCATGCACATATCTTCGAGGAGCGCGCTGGTCCTTGCCTGCAGCATCGGGCATCTCATCGTCTTTTAATTCGGCAATGGCTTCATCAAGAATTTTCTGGTACATTTCATAGCCAATCTCTGAAATAAAACCGCTTTGCTCTGCACCCAGAATATTGCCGGCGCCGCGAATATCAAGGTCGCGCATCGCAATCTGGAAGCCGGATCCAAGATCCGAAAATTCCGCGATAGCTCGTAGGCGTTTGCGCGATTCATCACTCAGAATCACTTCGGGCGGCGTGAATAAATAACAGAATGCTTTTTTATTTGAACGGCCCACGCGTCCGCGTAACTGGTGCATGTCGCTCAGACCGAAGTTCTGTGCATCGTTCAGAATCATGGTGTTTGCATTCGGTACATCAAGACCGGATTCCACGATGGTAGTGGAAATGAAAACATCTATTTCACCGGCTACAAAACGCAGCATCACTTTTTCCATCTCGTCGCCGGGCATCTGTCCGTGACCAATATCCACGCGGGCTTCGGGAACCAAGGAGCGAACAAGGTTTGCAATATCCTGAATATTCTGAATCCGGTTGTGAACAAAAAACACCTGCCCTCCGCGCTGAATCTCAAACCGAACAGCATCGCGAACAACTTCCGGATCAAAGGTCATCACCTCTGTCTGCACCGGATAGCGGTTGGGTGGCGGAGTTCGCAACACACTCATGTCGCGCGCACCCATGAGCGAAAACTGCAGGGTGCGCGGAATCGGCGTCGCAGTCAGCGTTAGCGTATCGACATTTTCTTTCAGGTTGCGCAGTTTCTCTTTGGCGCCCACCCCGAATTTCTGCTCCTCATCGACGATGAGCAAACCCAGATTTTTGAATTCAACATCCTTGCTCAGAATTCTGTGCGTGCCAATGAGTATGTCAACCTGGCCTTCCTTCAGCTTTTTCAGCGTTTCTTTCTGTTCTTTCGTTGAACGAAATCGGTTCATGTATTCAACGCGTGCCGGCAATTCATCCAGTCGTTCTTTAAACGTGCAATAATGCTGATAGGCCAGAATGGTTGTCGGAACAAGCAATGCCACCTGTTTACTGTCGGCCACTGCTTTGAATGCAGCCCGCACGGCAAGCTCTGTTTTGCCGAATCCGACATCACCGCAAATCAACCGATCCATCGGAAAATCAGCTTCCAGATCGGCTTTAATGGCTTCGGTGGCTGTTGCCTGATCGGGAGTGTCTTCATAGATGAACGAAGCTTCAAGTTCGTGCTGCAGATAAGTATCGGGCGAAAAAGCATACCCTTTTGCCGCACGACGCTTGGCATAGAGCTTAATCAACTCGCGCGCAATATCCTTAACTTTTTTCTTTGCTTTGTTTTTTCTGGTAGTCCATGAAGCGCTGCCTATTCTGTCAATCGAAGGCGGAGAGCCATCTTTACCAATGTACTTCGAAATACGGTGCAAGGCATGAATGCTCACCATCAGCTCATCGTCGTCTTTATACAATAAACGGATGGCTTCCTGAATCTGCCCGTTGACCTCCACCTTCTCCAGTCCCGCATAGCGTCCGATGCCGTGATTGATATGCACCACATAATCGCCAGGTTGCAGGTTGACAAGCTCGTTGATGGAAAGTCGCTCCGGACGGCTGAAACGATCATGCAGACTGCTGCGGCGATATCTGTTGAACAGCTGGTGATCAGTATAAATCGCCACCTTGCTCAGATTGTCCGAAAACCCTTCACCCAGCGAAAATTTCAGAATACTGATTTTGTCGGTGATACTGATGCGTTTCTGCGATTCAATATCTTTCAAAATTGCATACAGACGCTCAATCTGCTGCGCGTTTTCAGCAATTATACTTATTGACCACCCATTCGACAGACGTGAAAATACTTCTTCAACAAACCAATCAAATTTTCGGTTGACTGGTGGCTGAGGCGAAAATGAAAAAACTATTCTATCGGAATCATTGACTGAAAGCGGCGTTGGACAGGTGTACACCTGAATGAATTTTTCAATTGAACCAGACCAGCCATCCGCATCAAGAATTTTTTCGGCAGGAATAGCACCGCTGTTTTCAAGCCGCACACATTCTTCTCTAAAGCGCTGTGCTGCCGAAGGATCATTGATCCAGATAGAAGTATCTTCGGGAAACAAATCAAAAACCGGCACCAGATCATGATCGTTTTGCATACGACTCAAATCGGGCAGAATCTGTATTGTATCATGATTCGAAATAGTAAGCTGCGAAGCGGGATCGAAAGACCTGATGCTTTCGGCCGTATTGCCGGAAAAGGTAATTCTGAACGGATTTTCATCAGCAAAAGAAAACACATCGCATATACCACCACGCAAAGCAAACTCACCAGGTTCGCACACAAAATCAACCTGGCGAAAATCATAGCCGGTTAACACTTCTTCAATAAAATCCAGATCAATTTTTTCGCCGGCATTCAGAGTCAATGAATTTTGCTGCATGAATCCGGCGTTGGGCACTCGCGTGCAAAGAGCTGCCGGCCAGGTAATGAGGCAGGTCGGTTTATTGCCGTGCAACGACCGGAGCGCTTCGGCCCGCATGAGCAAATGGCGCGAATCCGTTTCGGCCGGTGCATGTTCTTTGCGATAGAGTGTTGGAAAAAATGCAACCGATTTGTCGCCGGGTGGCATATCTTTTTGCGACAACAGATTTTCCATATCATCGTAAAACGACATAGCATCTTCGCGGTTAGCCGCAATAATAATCTGAGAGCGATTCTGAACAACCGAATTAAACGCACAGAGCAATGGTGCAGCAGAGCCCGCCAATCCTTCAAGTGAAATGACACGGCTATGCCCACCTGATATTTTTTCTGCAAGTAGTTTAAAGCATCCGGTCTCTGATACCGGTGCCACCAGCGGGTGAATGGCTTCGCTCAGTTTCATGCTGCAAAGGTAATTCTTTCACACGTTTATGAAAAGAAATCCATCGGGTATAATTACGCAGTCTCAGTAGAATATTTCTCAAAAAATAAGGAGCAGCAATCCAACATTCCTTAGTTCGGAGAGAATCGCAGAACATGGAATAGTTGGTAAGAGGTTTCAGCATCCGACTCTTCCATGACCTCCATTGCATTGCGGACTATGGAAGGTCGGTGTGCTCTTTGTTTCACCAAAATAATGGGAGCATGTAATTGGCATATTTGCAGGCAGCACTGTAAGCGCAAACCAGAGATGTCATCCGTGGACACTTTCAGCCAATACAAATCCACCCCTATTGCTGGTCAATAAGGCAAAAAGAAATATACTGCCGGACTAATCCGGCAGTATTAAAGAGCAAAATTTTCTGGGAAAACTAGCGGTTTTCTTCTCTTGGTCTTGCCTGGTTCACAACCATCTGACGACCGTCAACGTCTTTGCCGTTCAATTCAGCAATTGCACGCTGTGCATCATCATCGTTGGTCATGGTAACAAAACCAAAACCTTTGCTTTTTCCGGTGAATTTGTCAGTGATAACAACTGCAGATTCAACTTCTCCGAATTCTGAAAATACAGATTTCAGACGATCTCCGTTAACTTTGTAATTCAGGTTTCCTACGTAAATGTTCATAATGAAAAATGTTAAAGACATTTTGTTGTTTTCTGGTTCTTTTTACCCGATTTTCAACAAAACTACCACAAATGTAAATGTTTTTTTCATTTGAAACACTAAATCAGAAAAATTAACAAATTTATTTATTCATCCGAGCGACAAATTTAATCGCCGCGTATAGTCCACTCATCTGTATTTCTGACACTTAAGTAAAATAATTTTCCATTTTTACAAAAAACATTAAAATACGATTTCATAGATAATCGCTACCTTTACAAAAAAAATTTATGGCATGGCTTAA
>DAOPKE010000154.1:0-4239 GCA_035390965.1 Bacteroidales bacterium
TCGTTTCATCGGAAAAGTATTTCGGGACAAATTTCGGAAAAAATTCGTTGTAAAACAGGAACAAAACAGAAATCAGCAACCAGATTAACGGAATAAGTCGATATAAGGCCTGAAAACAAATACCCTGTTTCGCTTAAAACCTGTGGATTCCTCAAGTATTCCGAACTTCATAAACTGCTCCGTCATGCGATATGCGGTAGAGATGTTAACGCCCAGTTCATCGGCTACATCCTGCGCTTCGAACACCGGAATGCGGTACATAAAATCATGTAGCGCAAAGGCAGATTTAGAGGCCTTTTTCGGTTTCATCAGTTTCTTTTCGGTCTTTTTGCGCAGCTCAATAATTTTTCTGAACGTCTGCGCCGAATCAGCCGATGTTTGCCGGACACCTTCCAGAAAAAACATTAACCAACCGTTCAAATCGTTATCAGTCCTCACTTTCGACAACCGGGAATAATACTCGCTCCGGTTTTTTTCGAAATAATCAGAAAGATATAAGGTTGGCTTTTGCAATAATCCATGACTGACAAGCTGCAAGGTAATCAGTAAGCGACCTACACGCCCGTTTCCATCGAGGAATGGGTGGATGGTTTCAAACTGATAATGAGCAATACCTGCCTTAATCAATTCCGGGACAGACAGTCTGTTGTTGTTCATAAAAGTTTCAAGATCACTGATCAGGTCGGGCAAATCATGCGGATGCGGTGGAACAAAAACGGCATCTTTTATACTCCGGCCTCCAATCCAGTTTTGCGATGATCTGAATTCGCCTGGATTTTTTGCCTCACCACGAACACCTTTCATCAGTACTTTATGTGTCTGCTTCATCAATCGACCACTGAGCGGCAGTTTATTCAATGACATAACAAACGCATTCATGGCGTTGACATAATTTCGAACCTCCTGCCAGTCGTTGCGCTTTTCAGGATCAATGTTTTCTTCTTTATTCAACGATTCCTCAATGTTGGTACGTGTTCCCTCAATGCGACTGCTGTTCATGGCTTCCTTCTGAACATGCATTTTGATAAAAATGTCCACATCCGGAATCAGCGAAGAAAAGGCATTCAACTCACCCAAATGCATTGCAGCCTGACTCAATAACAGATTCATTCTGTCATCATCGATGGTCCACGCATGATTGATGGTCTCAGGCAAAAAGCTTTTGTACTGATACTGATTCACCCATTTACCGGACTTGAATGCACTGACTTTCATTTTGCAAATGTGATTATGAATGCAAATATAATATTTTTTATTCGCTTTTTTGTGCTTTTTTGCAAATATGGCACTTTTTATTCGCAAAATATTCGCAAGCTCAAACCGCCGCCGCGACATTCGAAAATCTTTTAAAAGAACTTATTGTAATCAACTATTCCGCCATTTCAATATCCCCTCCGCCTTCTTCACGCCAACGACCTTTTGTATTTCCTCTTCAGAAGCCGATTTCAGTGCTTCGACCGAACCGAAATGCTTCAATAATTTCTCAGCAAGTGTTTTGCCGATTCCAGGGATTCCGGTCAGTTCGGTTTTCAGCAATCCTTTGCTGCGCTTATTGCGATGATGAGTAATTCCGAATCGGTGCGCCTCGTCGCGCATGCGCTGAATCAACCGAAGTGACTCACTTTTCTTATCAATATAAATGGGCAGCGTATCGCCCGGAAAATAAATTTCCTCAAGACGTTTTGCAATGCCGATGACAGGAACAACGTGGCGCAGATTCAGCGCATCCAAAGCTTCGACGGCTGCGCTCAGCTGACCCTTGCCACCATCAACAATCAACAAATCAGGCAGGTCGGAGCCTTCTTCCAGTAAGCGTTTCAGGCGACGGGTTACCACTTCGGTCATGCTGGCAAAATCGTCGGGGCCGCTCACAGACTTAATATTGAAATGGCGGTATTCGCTTTTGGCCGGCTTCGCCTTGCGGAAAACCACACAGGAAGCCACCGCATCGGTTCCCTGAAAATTGGAATTATCGAAACATTCAATATGCTCCGGAAGTTTTTTCAGATGAAGGTCATTCATCATTGTCTGCATGATGCGCTTTGAATGCCGCTCCGGATCAATCATGTCGCGTTTTTTCCCTTGTTCAATACGAAATTGTTTAGCATTAGACAATGACAATTCGAGCAGCTGTTTTTTATCGCTGATTTTCGGAAC
This sequence comes from Bacteroidales bacterium, assembly GCA_035390965.1. Taxonomy (GTDB): domain Bacteria; phylum Bacteroidota; class Bacteroidia; order Bacteroidales; family DTU049; genus GWF2-43-63. The sequence goes on from DAOPKE010000154.1 coordinate 2,158, forward strand.
CTCGAATTTCACCTTCGGAATCTCAATCTCAGTCTCGAAAGGCAGCAACACCAACGGAGCAAAATTTCCGTTGAGCGAAAGAAATTCACCCAGACTGATCATAAGAAGATCCACGTCGGTTTCATCCATTTTTTTCTTCAGTGCATAGGTGTGGCCCTGTACGACATTACCATTGAGCAGGCGCAGAAAATTCACGTATCCGTAGTCTTCATCCGAAACAACGGAAAATACATCCACATCGCCCAACTTCTCGAAAGTCACACCCGATCGGGCCTGGAATGATGTCAATGCTTCAAGTTTATCTTTGATTTTATGCGCCTTTTCAAATTCAAGCAACCCGGAATATTCATTCATTTGAGTTTTTAAAGTCTGAATAACCGGATTCAGATTGCCTTTGAGAATATTGCGCGCCTGAATAGTCATATCGATGTACTCAGCCCGGCTTTGCTGGCCGATGCAGGGAGCAAGACAATTGCCCAGCTGCAGTTCAAGACAGGATTTGAAGCGATTTTTTGCAATACCCTCCTCAGTCAGTGACAGTCTGCAGGTGCGCAAAGTAAAAATCCTGCGGATGATATCAGTCAACGCTTTCACCATGCGCCCGGATGGATAGGGTCCAAAATACTCACCTCTGAAATCTTTTGAGCGCGTGGAAAATATCCGAGGGAATTCCTCGTCGGTGACGCAGATCCAGGGATATGTTTTATCGTCTTTCAGCAATACATTGTAGCGCGGCTGATATTGCTTGATGAGATTATTCTCGAGCAGCAGCGCGTCGAATTCGCTTCGGACCACCATGGTTTCGATACGCGCAATCTTGCGCACGAGCAGTTTCAGTTTGGCACTGTCATGCTCCTTGTGAAAATAGGACGAGACGCGCTTTTTCAGATTCCGTGCCTTACCGACATAGATGATGGTGTCTTCGGCATCGAAATACTGATACACACCTGGCTGCGATGGCAGCGTAGCGAGTTTTTGTTTTATATTTTCTGAAAAATCGGACAAGGAAATAATTTGAGTTCAAACATGCAAAAATACGAAATCAGAAATACGAAATCAGAAATACGAGATACGAAATCAGAAATACGAATCAAGGCGATATGCGTTAGTGGTTATGAGTTACGAATTATGAGTTATAAGTAGATTAATAACTATACCCTAAACAGATAGATTCAATGACTAAAATTCTTGATTGGAAAATATTTAAATTATTTTTGTGTTCTTATTCAAACAGAAAAAATGTCTGGATTCTTCGGTTTTTTTATTCTGATTATCACAATGATACTGGATTTTTGGCTCTACTATGACAAAAGAGTCAAAAAACTTAATTTCATAATTCTTGCCGGATGGCTTGTTTCATTTGGGTTCGTTTTTCCTTTGATTGCAGCTCAAATTGAGGAATTATCAGTCATCAAGGAAAACGAAATAATTGACAGTTATGAAATGCTTTATACGATTCTATACTTTCCGATATATTGGGGTTTGGGAATTATAGAACTGATTGCATTACTTCTACTCTTTCGAAGCAAAAAAGCTATAAAAAAACATGATATGAAGCTTAGAATTAAGAGATTCCGGCATTTTCCCAAAAAGACGAATTTCGAAAAACCTTATTGGAAGGTGTGATTTGAATTGTTCTGTATTCTGCAGAATGAATTCCAGAATTAGGTTCTAAGAGTTTTTTCTTGAGTACTTCAAAATGTTTGCAGTATGTCTGCTATTACAAAGGTAGAGCCTGTTCCCGGTCAAAATATGAGATATAGTTTCTGCTTCCGTGCCGTGATTTGCCATGAAAATCATCGAGGCCATTGCTGAATGTACATTTCAGGAGACCCCCTGACGGTACCGTCCAGGGGACTTGGTACTCTAAGCCGGGCAAACTGAAGCGAAAACAAATTTGTAAATGTTATGTGCATGATAATCATACAAACCATTTTAATTTTCGAAATTGAGAAATTTGCCCCATAAAATCCTGTATTACCTCTTTTTCTTTTAAAGGAATTCTAATAAAAATAATAAATTTGCCCTTTATTCGTTATCAGACCAAAATACCGGCATGAGGAAAAGCCATTTATTGATACT
>DAOPKE010000155.1:0-4214 GCA_035390965.1 Bacteroidales bacterium
ATTTCTGATGCCAGCGGAAGAATTGTACTTGCCAAAAACCTCATCAGAAGCCAGAATCCAGAGATTGATCTTTCAGCACTCGATGACGGGATTTATTTTGTTCGTGTTGAAATGCTGAATGGTACTTCGATTCAGAAGATTGCGAAGACTTCAGAATAATGTGCTACTCATGAAGCATGCGGCACAGAGTGCAGTGTACAACACACAAGGTGTGGCGAATAGTGCATTGCGCACCCAACATTTTAGCGTTCGCAAGGCAAATGCATAAAATGGGAGCGGACCTGGAATCGTTGGGTGCAAGCAGCCTTCTTCCCGACGATTCCACGTCAGCAATGCCTGGTTGTCGTAGCAGAAGGTAAAATGTCGGGAGGCCAATTCCGACGCTTCGGTCGGCGCATTCTGCCAATTACTGAATGCTTTGATGTAACGTTTGTAACGCCACGCTTCCAGCGTGATAAACTCCACGACAGCAATGTCTGCATCAAATCAAAAATCTAAAATCTGCTATGATAAATCAATCAAGCTCTTTCTGCATCGCTACCATCACCCAACGAATTTCATGAAACTCAATGTCGCTTCCAAGGTAGTCTTTGGCTTCCTTTAAACTCGTGAATTTATAGTCTACCAGCGCGGTTGCAATGCGATCAAGTTTTTCGCGGGGAAGCAACTGCAGCACCGTTATCTCGCCGCTTTCAATGTATTTCAGTAAATGACTTGCGACGGTCCCTTCAGTGAGATTGCGTTCCAGTGCGATCTTCGCAACACTGTAACCATCGCGCAGCATTTCGAGAGATACTTCGGCCGAAGCACCTTTCTTTTTCTTCGATGCTTTTGGAGCCGGCTCGTCTGTTGGGAATTCAACCATTTTCAAATCATGCTCAATGCAATACTTCGCAATTATTTTCAATAATTCAGTTCCGAAAAATTCGATTTTCTTTTTGCCGAGGCCTTTTACTTTCTTCAGTTCTCCAAGCGTTGTGGGCAGCATGTTGGCCATTTCTTCAAGCGCCTTGTTAGGCATCACCCGGTAGCGCTCCATGTTCGAGTTATCGGCCAGATCGTCTCTCCACGCTTTGAGGATGTTGTACAATTCAGGATATTCTATGACGGAGCTCAACTTTGAATCTTTTCGCACACTGCGCTCTCTGCGCGAAACAAATCGAAAATCAAGATCGGCATCGGAACGAATACGCAGCAGCGAAAAAACATCAAAGTCCTTCAAAAGCGCATCGAAACAGGCACGGGCAATGACCGCCATTTTCTGCAAATCTTCAGCCAGCTCCTTCAGTTCCTGCTGCTCGCTCATGTTGTCGGAATCAAAATCTGTATAAGCTGTATAATCAAAAATCGTCGCCAGCTTATCCTTGAAATATGCTGCTGCCGACAGCACGCGGTCTTTCAAATGCTTCTCCCCATCTTCCGTTCCGGCCAATGAGAACAAAGCATCAAGCTGTCTCCGGAATTTTGATGCAACATCAATAATTTCCTTGCTCAGGAATTCAATAGTATGCTCCGTGTCGGGAACCAATGCAGATGACACACTCTCTCCCGCATCCAGAGCCAAACGACGAAGGTGAATCATCCGGTTCAGCATCTCACTGAAATCAAAAAGATGCGCCAGTATTTCATTCCTGAATTGACCCTTCGATACTTCAAGTTCCCTGTCATCCGGTACCAGTTCCTCGCTCCGGCGATTGAAGTCAACCACATTGTTATCGGTTATCACGCTTCCATAGCCAATGGCCGAACTCAGCACCAATCCTTCAAGTGTACGGCAGCGGCTGAGCGCCACATACACCTGTCCATGCGCAAATGCCTGCGCAGCATCGACCACGACCTTGTCAAATGTCAGGCCCTGGCTCTTATGTATGGTTATCGCCCAGGCGAGCTTGAGCGGATACTGAGTGAAGGAGCCGATTTCCTCTTCTTCAATTTCCTTTGTTGCCTCGTTCAATGTGAAACGGATGTTGCTCCATGACACCATTCCAACATCAATGGTATCATCATCTTCGGGACATTGCACAACGATATTATCGTCTTCGATGTGAACAATCTTTCCGATTTTTCCATTGTAATAACGCTTCTCCGGCGCCAGATCATTTTTGACAAACATCACCTGTGCACCCGCCTTCAGAACAAGTGTTTTGAATGTCGGAAAGTTGTATTCGGGAAAGTCGCCTTTCACTTCGGCTTCGAAATTGTGTTCTTCGCCGCTCAGCTCCCCGAGCCGTTTGTCGTTGATGGTAGCTGATTGTGAATTATGTGTGGTCAGAATAATATAACCCGGGTGGGCCGATGGATTGAAATGCTTGTTATAGCGCTGATTCAGCAACTGCATGGTGTTGGCATCCATTCCGTTGTTACGGATTTTTTCAAGCAGCAGAATAAAATCAAGGTCGCTCTGACGAAAAATCTGTTGCAGCTCAATCACTACAGGACTTGCACTAGCAAAAACCTTGCTGCTGAAAAAATACATGTTGCGGTAATACAACCGCAGCATTTTCCATTCGTCTTCCTTCACAACAGGCGGCAACTGATGCACGTCTCCGATCATGAGTACCTGCACTCCGCCAAACACCTGGTTGGAATGCCGGTAGCGGCGCAGCAGTGAATCAACCGCATCAAGAATATCAGCGCGCACCATACTTATTTCATCAATTACCAGCAGATCGATGCTTTTCAGCAATCTGATCTTTTGTTTGCGATAACGGATGGCGTTGAGCGGATTATTCTGAAGTCCTGCCGATTCAGGAAAAAACGGAGCAAACGGCAGTTGAAACATACTGTGAATGGTCACTCCGCCGGCATTGATGGCGGCAACTCCTGTCGGAGCCACAATCACCATCCGCTTGGGACATTCATTCCGCAAACGATTCAGAAAAGTTGTTTTACCGGTTCCGGCACGACCAGTGAGATAGACATTGCGGTTTGTGCGGTACACAAACTCAAACGCCATCTCAAGCTCTTTGTTGGACTGTATTTCCTGCGAATTCACAGGTCAAAGTTAAGGAAAATCCATATGCAAAGTAGTGCGAAGTTTATAAACTTCGCACTACTTTATAATTTTTCATTACTTTTGAAACAGAAGCAATCAAATATGACCACCGAAGAAAAGAAATACGCCGAAATCGGCCTCAGCATTGAAAATGCAGTGCAGAGTCAAATGTTTGGAAAGCCCTGTTTCAAAATAAATGGAAAAGCATTTGTGTGCTTTTTTCAAAACGAGATGATCTTCAAACTAAGTGATGAAGCGCATTCCGAAGCATTGAAACTTTCCAAATCTCACCTTTTCGATCCCTCGGGCAAAGGCAGACCCATGAAACAATGGGTGCAGGTGCCGGGCGGGCATATGGATAAATGGCCATATTTTGCCATTGTTGCTTTGGAATATTCCAGCTTGTCGAAACAATAAATTCGCATCCACTTTGTGTATTTTTGTACAATAAAAGTAGCAATCGGCTGTTGTGATTAAAAATTAAATCATGGAACTTCCGGAACATCTGATTCAGCAAACCAGACTTTCACAGGAAAATGTGAATGTTGCTGTGACTTTGTTTGAACGGCATGACTGGCCTAAAGGGCATGCGCTGTTCAATGAAGGAGAAATATGCGACAGAATATTTTACATAGAAAAAGGATTTGTACGGTTTTCTCATATTTCTGAATCCGGCAAGGAAATCACAACGTGGTTTTTCCCGGATTATTCGTTTCTGACATCAATAAATTCTTTTTACAACACTGGCCCATCTGATGTAAGCTGTGTTCTTAATGAGGATTCTGTAGTTTACACAATCACTTATTCTCAATTCCATCAATTGCTAAACGATTATCCTGAATTGGGCAAATTTTGTTTCGCCATCGTATTTGAACTGGCGCGTCAAATGGTGGAATACATCAGCAGCAGTAAGTTTCTGACTGCAGAAGACCGCTATAATGAGCTGATAAAGCGCCATCCGCTCATTCTGCAAAAAGCCCCGCTTGGACAGATCGCCTCATTTCTTGGCATCACGCAGGAAACCCTGAGCCGCATCAGGGCGAAGAAGTAGGGGCTGCTGTAAGATTGAGATTAAGGTCAAGGTTGAGCTATGGCAAGCTGTTTTTTGTGAGCTACGAAAATATTTTCTTTCTTTTTCTTTGATTAATAAAACAAGCAGCTTTACCTTACCGCTTTATGGCATTGAGTGTATAGGGATTGTCTTGGATGGTGCAGTGCA
>DAOPKE010000156.1:0-4173 GCA_035390965.1 Bacteroidales bacterium
AATGAAAAAATGATTTCGCCCCGGTCCTGTAAAATTTGTGTTGCTTGTTGTTGTTTGACTTCGGATACGTTTTGCGCATGCGTTACGGCTGCAAAAAAGGAAATTAAAAGACATAGAAAAATAAACCTGTACTCCATAATTTTAAAATTTAATAATCAGACAAATATAAAAAACAATTGGTTGCGAATATTTGTATTATTTTTATAAATACACCAACGCTTTTATATCGTGTCTGATGTGGGGTATATTGACGATGAAACGGATGATTTTACAGGTTTGAGGAATGAAGCAACAGCTTTTGCATTTATTTGTTCCCCATCGGTAATTGATGCGAAATCAATATGAATCGATGTGAGCTGCTTATTTCCCCAAATCAGTATTTCCCTGAGAAATAATTTTCAGCTTTGCTTTATCATGTTCTTTAAATGCATTGCTTGCCTCGAGGTGTTTTTCCATACGGTCAATTTGATCTCCGGAAATGGTTGCACTGAACGTCCATGCTCTTTGCATCATGCGTATGTATGCCGAAGGATCTTGCTGGCGCGACAGACGCCTCAATGCAATCATATAATCATCTCTGTAAACGGTAGGGATAATGATTTTTGTTTGCTCGTTTCGCACAAATTCGGCGTTCATCATTACCCGTGCAATACGCCCGTTGCCATCCGCAAAGGGGTGAACTTCGCTCACTAAAAACAGCATGTAAACAGCTTTTGCAAAAGGATGCGTTAACGCCTGATAGAAATCAAAACCCTTAATCAATGTACCTTTTACCAGCGTGTGGTCAACAAAAAAAGTATCACCGGCGCGGTTGTTCTTATCTTTAAACTGTCCCGGATTCATCGATGTGCGCGCATTCAGCAATACTTTGTGCCGGTATGAAAGTATTTCCAGCAGCTCATCGGGGCTTGCCGGAATAATGCTCATTTCAGTTTTATTGCTCACAAGTTTGTATGTGCCCAGTATATCGTGCGAATCCTCATCACGGGCGGGCATTGGCGTTTCGCTTTCTATAATTTGCCGTGCATCCTTAAGCTCAAATTCAGTTCCTTCAATGTAATTGGAAAAATACGCTTCAAAAAAAGCGAAGTTCCGGAACGATTGGTTGCTGATGTTTTTTTCAGTCTGATCGGCAAACTCTTTCTGCTTGAGTTCAATAAATAATTTTTCAAAAATGGTCAATCTGGCCGGATCGTAAGGATTGCCAAATGCCCTTGCCAAAGCTACCGGCGATGATAGTATTTTTGAAGGATGTGTGGTAAGCAATGCACTGATGAGCTGGTTTAATTTCTCAAACTCTCTTTTCATTTCCAGCTTTTCAGCTACTACTCTTGCTCTGTCTCTCAGCTCATTTAATCCGGTTTCGCTTTTCACCCGGATGACAGTTTCCAGTTTTTCTTCAATTTCGGGCAGGGTGAGTGTTTTAGATTCAGGGCCTACCTGACGGCTTATCTGTAAGTTTTCGAGTAATGCCCTTTCGGTTTGCGAAGCATATAATTCACCCGAAAGCCGATTGTCACCATCCATGGGGGCAGGCCCTTCCATAAACCGCAGCGTTATGCCCGGGAGTTTTATTTTTTTTGTATAAGTATAGGTGAGAAAAATATGGCCTGCCGATGTGGGCTGAAATTCAAGGGCCGATCTGTGGCTGAGCAGAGCTCCGGGATACAATTTTCCTAATATGGTAAACAGATTTCGCCGGATGATTTTTTCGGGGCTGTCGGTAAAATTCGGCGTATAAATCCTGGGCGCAATATTTCTTAGCTTTCCGGCCTTTTCCAGCCCGGAAATTTGTTTGCTTAATTGCGAATCGCTGGAAGAAAAAATAACTTCCTGGAGATGTATGGGTAAAATATTTTCCATTATACCAGCTTATTTCTGCAAATATATCAAATATTTTCCACTAAAACCACCTTTTTAGAAAATAATTTCCATTATAAATGCAAATACAGATAAATAATTTCCACTATAAATCATTTTATGGGAAAATATTTTCCAGTAAAAGGCAGATTATACTTTGCAAAGAAGTCAATCATTCAGTACATGCAGATTCGATTCTATCTCTTTACGCATACGAATATTGACTTTTGCCTCCACTGCAAAATGGCTCCAGTTCTTGACAATATTATTTATTTCATCTATGATCTGCTCTCCTTTTTTGATGTTATTTGCCCGGGCAATTGTCATAAGATCATTTTTATTGATTTCCCGGTGCTTGCCATTGATGCTTAATGATTGCTGGTTTACCCACAAATTGGAAGGATCGTATGCATAACACACATCATAGGCCGGAGCTAGTTCCCACACACCGTCCTTTTTCAGGCGAAATGAAAAATTCTTTGTATGATCATCGCAATTGGTTGCCAGTACATTAAAAACCATTCTTCGGAACATTTGTTCAGCCTGAGAGTAGGGAAGTTTAAGCATGCGCATGGTCTGGAACACCTGTTCATATCCATAACTGAAGATATTTCCATAATCAAAATGATTGATTCCACACAATGTCAGAATATGATGTTTTGTTTCACTGCCTTCGCGGTCAAAACGTTTGGTCATAAAGTGAGCGCGGCCATTTTCTTCGAGCAATCTGCATTCGGTCATTTCAATGCCACATGCAGCAGCCATCAGATGATATGCATATTCGATGCGACCCCAGCCATGTGTATTGCCAAACTGAATGCCGCTCACTCCATCCAGTTTCAGCAACCAATGCGAAAAGCCCTGTGGAACTCTGGTTTGTCCCGACCTGACTTCATGGTTGTGTTCATTAAAAGCAATCAATGCCTTTGGTCTCGCTCCTCCAGCCGAAGTACCGATTTTAAGAATCTGCTCCATGGCTTGTTGCTCGTCCGCATCTAATCGGGCTTCAAAATGTTCACGATCCGAGAGCATCTTTTGGGCAATATCGACCAGACTTTTTATCTCTAAGGAGAAAGTATATTTGCTGTTTTGAATCTGAGCTGGTTCAAACTCCAATGCGCCCATTCCGCGTGAGCCAATGAAACAAAGTTTCTCCACAGGGTTCATGCTTTGCGGAGCTCTTCCGTTTTGCGCCAGCCATCGGTCGATTAATAAATTCCCGTATTTATCGGGCAAAGAATCGGCAAGTAAACCGGGCAATCCTTTAAATGGATCTTCGGTGCTGTCTTTCGATGGCAATAGTTCAGGGAAATTATAAATGCGGTCTCCGTTGTGTATGGGCATCATTAATGGCGACAAATCCCAGTTGTTGTTCAGAAATTTTTTGTCGAACTGAAAGCTGGCCAGATTTCTTTTACTGTCCCAGGTTACAGCACCTGCCAATGTATTCCATATTTTTACAAAAGCATAATCTACCATTCTGTTTCTTCATTTAATCCGGACGCCTTATTCTTTTTCGTGGCCCGTAACCGTTTCTGCTCTTTCATTTTTGCATACTCCAGCGGACTTATAGTGTCGTCGGTGGTAAAAATATTCAGCAGATGTAATAAGTCAAGAACCCGCAAAATCTGTATCAGCGAAGATAGCGTTACCGATTCTCCGCGCTCAATCTGTACAACTGTCGATCGGTTTAATCCGGCATCTGTAGCCAACTGCAATTGCGTTTTATTCACTTGCAGCCGCTTTTGCCTGATAAAGTCACCTATCGAAGCAATAATTGCTTTATCGCTCATGGCAATCCATTTTGTGTTGGTAAATTCCATCATTATGGGTTGTATTTGTACTTAACGCTGGTAATTTCCAACAAATATACAAAATAAATTCGAATAAGATGCAAAACACATTAAGAAAAGATGACAAAAACCATCATTAAGACGAAAAAAGAGCCTTAATGTTGGAAAAAAGTGACTATTCCGGTCCAATCGGCGCCACCGATTTCGAAGCACTGTCCTGTCAAGTTACACGAAAGTTCATTAGATGCAGAAATGCTGAAATACCCACTATCTCGGCAATAAAATATACCGCCTGTTATGCACTGGCGGTTCTTGTCTGTCCGTAGGTTCCTGTCAAATTGCACTTTCATATTAAACTTCTCATTCGTTTCATTTTCCTTTACTGTCTGTGTTGCCCGTGTTTTGGCGTGTTTTAAATTTTTTTCTTTCTAAAGCGTGGGAGAAAAATTTTGAAATTCTTCTCTTGGGCTGGAACAGACACACTCTTTGCTAAGTTTTGTTTTGTGGGTCGGCTGGCGCG
>DAOPKE010000157.1:0-4101 GCA_035390965.1 Bacteroidales bacterium
TCTTCGTCTTGTCGCCTCAAATCTGGCGCGCCTCAGACTTTTTCAGCAGGCCCTATTTATGGGCTACAGATATATGACTCCTCCGGAGTCTTCCAAAAATGATTGGATTGATGAATAATTGTTATTGTGGTATTACCTGTCCGACTGCAGGCGGGTCCGTGAATATTTGGCAAATCTGTTTCAGACAAATGTCATACATCTGTCGGGTTTTGTGCAATGAAATGTACTATCAAAATTTTGAACTGTTTTTCTGAAATTATTGCAGAGGTTCAGAATTTTAATTCTACTGAAACGGATTTAATCCGTGTTTTACAACATTTTCTTCGGGGTGTTCCTCCGCATATTTCTTACAATCAATTTCGACAGAAAGAGGTTTGGATGGTTTATCGAAATCTTCGGTTGAAAGATTGATGGTTTTATCGGCATACACCTTCTGCATAAAAATAGCCCAGATAGGCAAAGCCATATTGGCTCCCTGTCCCAGTCCTGTACTTATAAAGTGCACCTGCATGTCTTCAGCTCCAACCCAGCAGCCAGCTACCAACTCAGGAGTGAGACCCATAAACCATCCGTCGCTGTTATCATCGGTGGTACCGGTTTTTCCGGCAATGGGATGCTTAATGTTATATACTGAACGTATGCGCCCTGAGGTACCACCATCAACCACTCCTTTCATCAGCTCAATCATCAGGTAGGCCGCCTCTTCGCTCATGGCTTCCTGACGACGGGGTACAAAATCCGAAAGCACATTTCCATCCTTATCCTCAATGCGGGTAACAAAAATCGGCTCGGTATAGATTCCTTTATTTACATAGGTTGTCTGAGCACCCACCATTTCATAAACAGTGAGTTCGGCAACACCAAGACAAATGGCATAAACCGGCGGAATGGGACTGGTAACGCCCATTTTGCGTGCCAGACGAATTACAGCTACAGGCGAAGAACGTTTAATCAGATAAGCCGAAGCCCAGTTTATTGATCCAGCCAAAGCATAACGCAAAGTTACCATTTCGCCCTCCTTCACTTTGCCGGAGTTTCTTGGCGACCACGTTTTTCCATCGCCCAAATCAATGGTTACCGGAATCATCGGAATTTTTGTGCACGGCGAAAACTGTCCATCAGCCATGGCAACAGAATAGACAAATGGCTTAAAGGTAGAACCCACCTGACGCCTGCTCAGACAAACATGATCAAATTTAAAATACTTATAATTGATGCCGCCAACATATGCTTTTACATATCCAGTCTGAGGTTCAACCGCCATAAAACCAGCGTGTAAAAACCATTTGTAATAACGAATAGAATCCATTGGAGTCATTACAGTATCAAACTCACCCTTCCAACTAAAAAGACGCATGGGAACTTTTTCATTGAAAACCTTGTCTATTTGCTCTTTCGAAGCCCCATCATTTTTCAACTGAATATAACGATCGGAACGTCGTTTGGACAATTCGAGCAGCTTATCAACTTCTTCCTTGCTGTGTAAGCTGGTAAACGGAGCATATCGTGCATGTTTCACCTCTCTGTTAAACTGCGGCTGCAAGGTCTTTCCCAGGTGTTCACTAACAGCTTGCTCTGCATAAAGCTGCATGCGCGAATCAATGGTGGTATATATTTTCAATCCATCGGTATAGAGATTATATTTTGTACCATCGGGCTTGGTGTTTTTATTACACCACCCATACAAAGGATTGTTATCCCACTGATTATTTGCAATCTGAAACTCTTCGTCATTTGGAAAATCATTTCGTTCTGGCTCAGATTCGTTCATGATTTTACGCAGATATTCACGAAAATAAGTTGCCATTCCTGACTTATGATCCTGCAGCTTATACTTACCCGTACTCAAAGGCAGATCCTTCAATGAATCGAGCTGATCCATGGAAATATAGCCATATTTAGCCATTTGACCCAGAACCACAAACCGGCGTTTCATTGCATTTTTCGGATTACGCACAGGATTGTATTTGGACGGGGCCTGTAACATACCCACAAGCATGGCACTTTCCTGAATACTGAGAGAATCAGGCGTTTTATCAAAATAGGTTTTAGCTGCAGATTTAATACCAAAAGACTGACTGCCAAAATCGACCGTATTGAGATACATGGCAATGATTTCCTCCTTGGTATAATTCCGTTCAAGTCTGATAGCTGTTACCCACTCCTTAAATTTGGTCTTTACCAGTTCAATTTTCGACATGTTTACATCGCGTGGGAAGAGGTTTTTTGCCAGTTGCTGGGTAATTGTACTACCACCACCACTGCTACGATTGCCACCTGCAATGGTTTTTACAATAACCCTGATGATGCCACGCGCATCAACTCCGGAATGTTTTTCGAATCGAATATCTTCCGTTGCAATTAGTGCCTGAACCAAAAAGGGCGAAAGCTGCTGATATTCGACATTTGTGCGGTTTTCAACATAAAACTTTCCCAAAAGCTGCTGATCGCTGGAATATATTTCAGATGCAAGGTTGTTGCTTGGATTTTCAAGCTGCTCGAAAGATGGTATCGGACCAAGAATTCCGAAAGAAACGCCAATAAAAAACAAATACAAAACAATTGCTGAAACAAAAAAAGTACGCCACATTCTTCGGATATACCTTGCAAAATCAGGTGGCACATTTGTTCCTTTGATTTTAGACACTATTTTGCTCGTTGTTTTCATATTTATAAATTGGTCGGAGAAATACAGATACCAAAATCCGTTATACCAGACAGAAGAGTGTCGCGCATGGCTTGCTGAAACTCGAATGAATACAAACCGGCTCTGGGAAAAGCAAATTTGCGGCTGATCAGCACCTCGTTTGTTCTCAGATATCCACTGCCCTCACCAATCCAACGACCATCGGGCTCGGCAAGAATAAATTCAATGGTATCACGTGTAATACTGTCGCCAGGCATTGTAGTGGTTACGAATGTATAAAGGTTGCTGTGCGTATAATCCGTATTATGCCTGATCAACACATAAAAATCATACAAAGCTGCGGTATCAGAAACCTCAACATCAAATTTGGCCGGATAATTCATATCCCAGCGGGCATCGGGTATTTCTTTCATTTTGTTGTACAAGGAATCATCACAACCAAACAAAAAAAACAAACTAAGCAGCGAAAAAATGAACAGATACCTCTTCATCAGTCAGCCAGTTTTGAAATATCATCCTTCCCAACAACGCGATCATCTTCCATTTTATTTTCAAGACTAATGGCAAAATCTTCAAGATTGTCGGGAATCTGATTGTTTTTATTCATTTTCTGAACCTTTGCAACATTCTCAACAGGCACCGCCATAAGATTGGCCGGCGAATTGGTGTATGAATACCACATGAGGTTTTTGAAAATATCACTTTTAACATGTGTAGCCAGGCCTTTTTTCGTCTTCAAAGCAATATTATGATCCGGAAACGATTTCAGGATTTCCTGATAAACAGCAGTTTCAAAATTCAGACAGCATTTAAGTTTACCGCATAAGCCGGCCAGTTTTTGCGGATTAAGCGATAATTGCTGAATCCGGGCAGCGTTTGTTGTTACTGATTGAAACTGATGAATAAATTTGCTGCAACACAATTCGCGGCCACAGGTGCCAATACCGCCCAACTTTCCTGATTCCTGACGGGCACCTATCTGGCGCATTTCAATGCGTATTTTGAATTCATCGGCCATAATTTTTATAAGCTCCCGAAAATCGACCCGGTCTTCAGCTGTATAATAAAAAATGGCTTTGGTATTATCACCCTGAAATTCAACATCATTGAGCTTCATATTCAAACGCAGTTCCCTGATAATGGAGAGTGTCCGGCGCATCGTAGAAAATTCGCGCTCTATGGCCTGATACCATTTTTCGATATCGGCCGGCTTGGCTTTCCGATAAACCTTCTTCATCTGAGGGTCATCGGGATTGGCTTTCTTGCGTTTCATCTGACGCAAAACCTCAGGCCCTGCCATTGAAATGACACCAATATCATGACCCGGAGATGCTTCAACGGCAACCACATCCCCTGCTGTTACAGTCAGTCCCTGACTCAGACGGAAAAAGTCCTTATGATTATTTTTAAATCTGACCTCAACACAATCAAACTGCAAGGCAGTTCCCATGTTT
>DAOPKE010000158.1:0-4100 GCA_035390965.1 Bacteroidales bacterium
GAGGCAGAGCCTAGCATTGAATACAACACACTCAGGTTGCCACCCACAAGAATTCCCTTTGCATTTCCCTGTCTGTTGAACGGATGCTTTGAAACGCTGATGGATATTGACTTTCCCATTAGCGCATCAAGTAAGGAAGAAAAATTGTCTTCATATCCGTTTTGACCGAAATGAACCGCCATATCGGAATGCAGCGCCGGAAGGTCATTACAGGCAAACTGATGATTGAGTAATACAGTAAAATCGCTGAAGCCACACAACCATTTCGGATGCTGCAACAATGCATTCCATTTGAGCTGATCAACAATGCGGGCAGCACCATATCCACCACGCACAGCAATAACAGCTTTAACTTCAGGATTGGAAAACAACTGATTCATTGCTGAAATACGCTCCGCATCAGTACCAGCAAACTGATTATCAGCCAGACAAAGATTTCCAGCATGAACGACTTTAAAACCAATTTCGACAAGATGATTTTCAAGCGGAGCAAAATCAAGCGATACAACTTTTCGTGAAGGAGCTGCAAGTGCAATGGTGTCGCCGGTTTTGAGAAACGGTATTTTCATTTCTATTCAGTTTTATGTGGATCGAATCCACATTTTATCATCAGACGGTTGTACCATTGAACGCCGTATTTTCGGATCAGCGGAACTTTTACAAATTCCAGAAGCCGCACGCCTTCTTTCTTTGCAACGATGTAAGCATCTTCACAAATACGCCAACGATGGAGAAGAAGTTTTTCGAATGCACCGTCCTCGACCACACGGATCGGATATAAATGACATGAAATGGGTTTCTGAAAATCGATTTTCCCTTCATTGAACAGTTTCTCGAAAACGCAGACTGTATGCCCATTTTCCCAGATCAGATAGATGCATTCTTCGTTCGGTTTAAGCGGTGTAACCATTTTTCCGGACATGTCATAATCGAACGAACCAATGTTACGCATCACATTTTTCCCATCCTCATCCATTAAAGGAAGGATAGTTTCGGTTAGATCTTCAATAATACTGATTTCTTCATCGGTCAGCGGAGCACCGGCATCACCTTCCACGCAGCAAGCGCCATGACACAAATCGAGAGGACAGCGAAAAAAGACATCTTTCAACTCGTCCGATACCACAACATTTTCAATAATCATCGCTTAGAATTTTCCAGCCAGCACAAAGACCGTTTTGATTTTATCGGTATAACCATCCGATGCAAAAATATCAGCAATAATAAGATAAATTCCAATCGGAGCCGTTTCTCCATTTTCATCTTTGCCATCCCACGAAATTACACCTTCAGGGCCAATTGGAGCATTCTGCATGATGTTTTTTATAAAGCGTCCATTGCTGTCAAAAATTTTCATATTGCATATAATGCCAGTATGATCGAATTGCCATGCGATGTTCAGCACATCGTTGTAGCCATCGTTGTCAGGTGAAAAAGTTTCCGGAGACACTGTAATATTGCTCCCGCCCTCGTATTTCGAGTACTGACTGTTTTTATATCCAGGTGTTCCGTAATTCACTGTTGATGCAGCGCTGTGCCAATTGGTTGAATCAGCAGCTGGGCGATCGAAGTCGATGCGCTCGAGTGAAACACCATCGACCGATTCGAGTATTGGATCCTGCATATTTACATTGTATTCAAGCATGTCAAGTGTTGCACCGGCAGCTGTAGCCAAAATAACAATCCCGTCTTCGTTTGAGTAAGCAGGCATATCGGATATTTCAAGAATCTGATTGGGTGCAATCGGATTATAATAATTGATCACCTCATCGACTGTTTCAGTGAAAGCAACGTACTCGCCCGGAAAAAGCAGGAAGCCATTGGGTGCAATATAGGCCTGATCGTCAATCAACAATGAATCATCCAGAGTGGCGAGTGTAACAAAACGCAAATCAATAATTTTATTACTACGGTTGATTAATTCAACATAATCATCAACACCGACCACGGGATCATATAAAACTTCGTTGATAACAACATCACCAACTTCGAGTGAATCGGCAATGGCAAATCGCACGCTACTGCTGACTGCAAGCGGATTTCCGACACAATCCGTTAAAGTATCGGTAATTGTAACCGTATAAATAATTCCATATTGAACCGGTTGATCAAGAGTCAGAATAACGGATTGATATTGCGGTGCAAACCCTGTTGGCACGCCAAATACAGACAAGCCATTACTGATGGTATAATTGAACGGATTGAGAACAGTACTGCTATCCATCGGTTCGCTGAACCAAAGGTGCACGGTACTGTCGTTTTCGAGTGACGCACGTAATAATTCCGGATTAACAACATCGCTGTTGACCGCATTCACGCTATTAATAGCGCCAGGCGTTCCACCTTTATTATCGTTTGATGATGTCCAATTATATTTTCCCAGACAAGGATTCAGCGGATCAATCTGTTCGACCGACCAACCACCTTCGGCTTTAAATGAATTGTTATACCAGTCTTCGGTGAATTCGGCAAAAGAAATCACGGAACCGAGCGGATCAAGCAATGTAATATTCACACCGGTATTTGAAACGGAAAAAGTAGTAAATGAAAACGTATTTCCATAACTCTCAAACAATGATTGCGCGCCGTCATCGCAAAGAATAACAAACCCATGCGGATCGATGGTAACATCGCCCAGTATTTTGTCGGTAGTACCTATGCGTAAAACAAAATTTTCAAGATTAACTGGCAAACTGGTTGTGTTGTACAATTCAACGTATTCAAATTCCGGAAGCAAAACAACGGGAGAAGGATCGGCCATAATTTCATTGATAACCACATCAAACGCATGAGGAGTGTAGTGAGCAAACGGAATAATCTGTGTTAACATCGGATTTCCGCTAAGATCCTCAACTCCTGAAACAGTAAGATTATACATAATCCCATCCAAAACAGAATTAGCGAGAATCAAATGCACGAGCGTAGCATCGGAAGCGTCGGGAGTGGCCACCAATGGCGATCCTATTCCGATATCAATGATATAATTCGAAATGGTGGAAGCTGTCGTGGCACTTACAAACTCACTAAAATAAACATCAATACTGGTTGGGCCAATAAACTCAACTTTCAGTACCGTAGGAGGTACTGTATCAACCTGCACCGGACCTGCATAAAAATCATCGAAATAGAATTTGCCAGCATTTGAGACAGTATATTGAGTAAAAATTCCAAAATCAGTGGACGAATTATATGTAACATCATTCACAACACCTTCGATGGCAAAATTATCACCCCCCAAAGTATCACTCATCAAAGTCCAGTTACCGCTGTTATCGCGTTTGACTTTTACCCGGACTTCGTTGGTGGTTTTATTGAAATTGGCAACATTACCAGTAATCAGCACAGTGTGTGTACTTCCATCCTGCCGCACCAGATGCAGTCGATCGACGCTATTATGCGACAATGCGACATAATAACCCGACAAATCAGAAGAAAGAGTGGCCGAATTAGACGTCAGATATACACGTCCAAAATTATTTACACTCGGATTAAAACTCATCTTGGCCCAGAAAACCCACTCCATGCTATCGGCAAGTGTAACATTGAAGGGAGTTGACAGATATGTTGTATCAGCTACTGTATTCGTCGATTGCAAACCAGGATGCATTGAAGATGGAATCGCCGTTGAAGACGAAATGATATAATTGGCCGCATCGCCGCTCCATACGGGATTTGAAGTAAAATTACCGTCGGAAAAATCATCACTCATCTGGGCATGTGCAGCTGCAGAGAGAAACATCAGAAATAAAAATATCCAGCGCATAATAATGAATTATCTGGTAAAGATAGGAATAAAAATGAGACGATGATTCGAAATTTGAAATTTCAGCTTTCTTTAAGGAGTAGGATAAATGATACGGGAAAACTGAAGGATTTGGAATTGTCATCATTCTATTCAAGTTTTATCCTGTTTTTATACCATTGTGAAATATATCTTATGCTGATGTGTTTATGCGAAAATTGATAGCCGATACCTGACAAACAGGCAGGCATCGCATGTCTGTAGATATTGATCAAACAATAGTACGACCTCAGAGAGGTTGAATGTAAATGGCTGCCTGTGCGAAACAGCTTGAAAAACATTCGACTCCGCTGGAGTC
>DAOPKE010000159.1:0-4055 GCA_035390965.1 Bacteroidales bacterium
GCACGCATCGATGCCTCACGAACATTGCTGTATGAAACAAGCCGCTATGTGGATGTTTACAAAGGATATGCTCACAAAGCGCTCCATCACACACTTACAGCCGACGAGCGCAACGAAATGAAACATTACAATCGCTGGTCCGATGTCATGACACCGCTCACCAAGCTGTTTGCAACCGAATACAGCAACATGGTAGCCTACGATGCCATTCAGGTTTTAGGCGGATCGGGATACATGAAAGACTATCCGGTTGAGCGCTACTACCGCGATGCACGCATCACCAACATTTACGAAGGAACTTCGCAATTGCAGGTTGTTGCCGCCATCAAAGGTGTTATCAATGGTACTTTCCAGAACTGGATGGAAGGACGCGCAAAAGTGAAAGTGAAATCCGAATACCAGTATCTGATTGATATTCTTGCAAAGATGCAGGATCAGTTTGTAAAGACTGTTGATAAGGTAAAAGAAATCAATCATGCGGAACTGCTTGATTTCCATGCACGTCGTCTGGTGGAAATGGCCGGTCACATCATTGCCGGATATCTGCTGGTACACGATGCCAACATGGATGATATGTTTGCGAAATCAGCAGATATTTATGTACGCCACGGCCGCTCGCACAACATTGCAGCAGCGCATTACATCATGCACACCGATCAGGAAGACCTGAGCAACTACAGCAGCAACTAATTCTGATTAACATATGAAAGGCCGGACTTGTTCCGGCTTTTTTATTGTGCCACGAAGGCTCAAAGTCACAAAGCAAGGAGCGCAAGGCCTTCTCCAACCTCTCTGCGTCGCTGAAAGCGACCTGAGTGCGTTGGAGAACTGTCATGGCGCAGATATGCCATCCTTCACATGGCTGCCTGCAGCAAAAAACAACTCTCCCTGACGATTCCACGTCAGCAATGTCTGTTTGTTATCCGCAACAAGCTGACGGTAGAATGTCAGGGGATGCATTTGCTGTCATCCTGAGACTCGCTCCTGTAGCACTTTTACAGAAATAGACCTGCGATGTATCCCTGTCCACAGCGCAGCTGGTGGAGAAGGATAGACAGCTGAGCCCGCTGTCGTTCTTCCCTGCCCGCTGTGCCGCAGGCGGTGATACTTTTGAAGCTTCTTCAACAAAACAAAGTCTCTGGTTCAAAAACTTTGAATGACAGCGGGAAGACAGCGACCGGGATCTTGATTCTACTTCCATTGATTTTCAAATCAAACTAAATCAAAACAATTTTTATCAGAAATTGTCGTTACATTTGATTGTTTGATGTGCTGAATTAATTATTTAATATTGTATTATGATCAACCGGTTATTTGTTTCATTATTTCTTACAGCCCTGATATGCTGCGGTGTTTCAGAGGTTATTGTTGCGCAGAAAAACAATACTGAAACACTTCATTGGTGGATTGAAGGTGGGATCAATAACTCATTCAAAGAGGCATATTATCCGGCCACCGATTTCAGTCAGCCTTTATCCAACGCCAATTGCTATGTAGGATTACCATTCAGCATAGAAACCCGCTCATTAACGTCAGGACAGATTAGCGGTGGATTTTCATTTCCGGTAAACAAGTTTGTGAATCTGAATGCCGGAATAGAAATGGTTTCTATTCGTGACGAAATAATTACAGACAGAGACAGCGTGCGCCACAACATGGATTCCTTGTTCTCATTTTTCATTGAAAAAAACAATACAATTTATTTTCCTCTGTCTTTGGGAGCAAGCGCTGAATTCAGGAGAATGAATATCGAAGCGCGGTTTGCATTTCCACTGCTGAATATCAATCATAAAAACGGATTTGATAAAAGCTCGGAACGCTCAATATCCAATTCAACTGCTGTCTGGAATATGCATTTCCCTGCAATCATTATACGCGGAAAACTGGGATATCACCTATCTGAAAAAGTTGAATTATTCTGCATGTATTCCAGAAACTTTTCAAAAGAAATTGCATACGATAATCATTATTCATTGGGCATCCAATATTCGTTTATTCAAAATAAATAATCATGAAACAATCAATACTGATCATTGCATTAATAATCATCTTCAACTTGCCAAAGTTCGCATTCGCGCAGCGGGACAGCTCTGCAACCGGAATCAATATCAAAGTCAATCCCTTTCAGTGGTATTACGATGATATACGTGTATTTGCAGAGTATCCGCTCAGTAAAAACAATTCGCTTCAATTGCGGCTTGGTTACAGGGATTACAGGATTAATCCATATGATCAGAAATACAATGACCGCGATCAGATTTACC
Source organism: Bacteroidales bacterium (assembly GCA_035390965.1). GTDB lineage: Bacteria > Bacteroidota > Bacteroidia > Bacteroidales > DTU049 > GWF2-43-63. The sequence continues at coordinate 2,265 of DAOPKE010000159.1, forward strand.
GCGATCCGGTAACGGATCAATATGACACGGCCTTGTATTCTGCTGTGGGATTTTCACTGGGACTGGCATATAATCATTACGACAGAAACAACTGGTACATACAGCCATCCTTTCTATTCCGCCACACATCTTTCTCTTTTGGTTGGGATGATAACTGGAATAACTGGGTATTACAATGGTTGACCTACGATACAACAAGTGAAGGTGCAGATATCAGTGATTTTATCAAAAATATTTACGCGCTTGAATTCAGATACGGAAAAGTATTTATTTTCAACCGGTTTATTCTTGATCTGTTTACCGGAGCAGGAGTCAGACTGCGCTATGGCAGGATAATACCAGGCTCCGGCTATGGAATTACGCACGATCAGGTTTTTTATCACAGTACTGAATATGAAGTAACCCCAACCCTGCACCTGGGGCTGAATATCGGGTGGATTATCAAAAAATAATGCTGCGTTTTTGTGATCGCACTTCTTAAAAGCGGAGAAAATCAACAAAAAAAGTCTGCAGTATAAAAAGAGATCCCGGCTCTGAGGCCGGGAACTTCATTAAACTTTTTTGTTGATTTTTTAAAATCCGTATAAATCAAACTTCAGCTCAAAAATCAAAAATCAAAAATCCTTGCCTGCCTGGCTGGCTGTTGCAGTTAAACCGGCAGACAGGTTCTTAAATCAGAACTTCCTTCTTACTTCACACTTCCTTGTTCCTTCACACATCCTTCTTACTTCACACTTCCTTGTTCAGTGTTCAATATTCTACAGATTTTCAAGAATAAAATTCGTCATCTTATTGTACAGATGATACCTCGTATATCCGCCATAGATGCCGTGATTCTTGTTCGGATAGAAAAACATATCGAACTCGCGGTTGGCATTCACCAGTGCGGAAACCAGATCCATGCTGTTCTGCACATGCACGTTGTCGTCGGTGGTGCCGTGCACAAGCAAATATTTTCCTTTCAGTTTCTTCACAAAATTGATGGGTGAATTGCTGTCGTACCCTTCGGCATTTTCCTGCGGAGTGCGCATGAAACGCTCGGTGTAGATGTTGTCGTAGTAGCGCCAGTTGGTCACCGGAGCAACAGCAATTCCTGTTTTAAAATATTCATTTCCTTTGGTCATACAGAGTGTTGAAAGATATCCGCCGAAACTCCAGCCGAACACGCCAATGCGGCTCTTGTCAACGTAATCGAGTGTGCCCAGATATTTTGCTGCTTCAATCTGATCAGCCACTTCATGCTTCCCAAGCTGCATGTATGTGCATTTTTTAAACTCCTCGCCACGACCACCGGTGCCGCGGTTGTCGACGGAGACAACGATGTAGCCCTTTTGTGCCAGCATCTGAAACCAAGCAAAATCGAAATAACCAAAACTGTTTTCGACAGTATTCACGCCGGGGCCACCATACATGTACATAAACACCGGATATTTTTTCCCTTTTTTCATGTTGGCCGGCTTGATCATCCAGCCGTTCAGTTCTACGTTTTCAGAGGTTTTGAAAGAGAAAAATTCTTCTTTCGAAAAACCATATTCCTCCATTTTTTTATTCAGGTCAGCGTTGTCCTCGAGCACCAGCTGCTCTTTTCCTTTATTGTTGCAGATGGAATATTTCGGGGCAGTATTGGCATCGGACCAATTATCGATGTAGTATGCAAAGTCGCTGCTGAAGGTTACGCTGTGTGATCCAAGCGTCGATGTGATTTTCTTTTTCACACCATCAAACGAAACTGAATACAGCATTTTATTCATCGGTCCGTCTTCGAACGAAATGTAATACACCATTTTATTT
>DAOPKE010000160.1:0-4037 GCA_035390965.1 Bacteroidales bacterium
CAGAAAGAAATCAATTATCTGAACAATTATATTTCATTGCATGAATTGAAGTTTGGACCCGATTTTATCAGATTCAACAATGATTTGAAAAACACCAATGAGATTGTTGCGCCCATGTTGTTTATTCCATTGGTCGAAAATGCCATCAAGCATGGAAATAAAAAGGTTGCTTCGCCCGGAATAACCATTGACTTGTATGAAAAGAATGATGTCCTTTGTTTTGTGGTTAGAAATTATATAAGCCGGCACGAAGTGAACAAGGATGCTGCAGGCGGAATCGGCATGGTTAATCTCAAACGACGTCTGGAACTTCTTTATCCGCAACGTCACTCATTTTCAACAGAAATTGAAAACGGAATATTTACTGCAAAAATCTGTCTGTTATGAAACTCAAATGCATTGTAGTTGATGATGAACCGCTCGCTGTAGAAAAAATGAGCGCTTATATTGCACGTGTTCCTTTTCTTGAGTTGCAGGCATCTTTTACCAGTGGCATGGATGCTTTGCAGTATCTTAAGGATAACTCAACAGACTTATTGTTTCTCGATATTCAGATGGATGATCTTACGGGAATTCAGTTGCTCGAAGTGTTGAAAAACAAACCTCAGGTGGTTTTTACAACAGCATACAGTGACTACGCTTTGAAGGGTTATGAACTTGAGGTAAGTGATTATCTGCTGAAACCCATTTCGTTTGAACGTTTTCTGCAATCGGCCAACAGGGCTTATGATAAAATGTCGGATAAAACGAAAAGTGAAGTCAAAAACGAACAGCTGGCTGCAAACAACCCGCCGTCACCGGATTTTATGTTTGTGAAAACAGAATATCGTATGGAAAAAGTGAAGTTCAACGATATTCATTATGTAGAAGGCATGAAGGATTATCTGCGTATTGTTTGCCCTGAAAAACGGATTATGACTTTGACCAATTTCAAAAATATGCTTGATATGCTTCCCGAAGAAGCATTCTGCCGTATCCACAAATCATACATCATCAATCTTTCAAAAATTCAAAGCATTGAAAAAAGTCACGTTGTTGTGCTCAACGAGCGGCTTCCGATAGGCGACAGTTTTCGAAAGTCTTTTTTTGAATTGCTCGAAAAACTGCGATTAATCAACAACAAATAACCTGAAAACCTTTTTCGTACGGTTGAATTGCGAAAAATGAATATTTTTGTCATCCCGAATTTAAACTGAAAAACAACAATAACAAATGAAACGACTGATTACAATTCTGGCCCTGGTGGGTCTGATGTTTAAGGGAGCTTACGCTGTAGCTCCACCCGATGAGGGAATGTGGCTGGTGATGTTCATCGGCAAATACAATTATGAAGAAATGAAACGCCTTGGTTTGAAACTGACGGCTGAGCAGCTTTACAGTATCAACAATGCTAGTGTCAAAGATGCAATCGTTGGTCTTGGAAACACAGGAATGGCTCCTGAAGGATATTTCTGTACTGGCGAAATCGTTTCTGATAAAGGTCTGGTGCTTACCAATCACCATTGCGGCTATGATGCCATTCAGACACACAGTACACTGGAACACGATTATCTCACCAATGGATTCTGGGCCAAAAGCATGGATCAGGAATTGCCGGTGAAAGATATGACCATGTCTTTTCTCGTTCGTATGGATGATGTTACGGCTCAGGTGCTTGAAAAAGTTACTGATGATATGAGCGATGACGATCGTCAGAGTGCTATTGATGAGGCCAGTGCTAAAATTGCAAAGGAAGCTTCTGAAAAAGGTAAATACGATGCAACAGTAAAAAGCATGTTCGACAACAATGAGTTTTATCTCTTTGTTTATGAAACATACAGCGATATCCGCCTGGTTGGCGCTCCGCCTTCAAGTATCGGAAAATTTGGTGGCGACACCGACAACTGGATGTGGCCTCGTCATACCGGCGACTTCAGTATGTTCAGAATTTATACTTCGCCCGAAGGTAAACCTGCTACCTACAATGAAAAGAATATTCCGCTCAAACCAAAACATTATTTGCCTGTAAGCATTAAAGGTGTTCAGAAGGATGATTTTTCAATGATTTTTGGTTTTCCCGGAACGACAAATCGCTATCTTACTTCTCATGGGGTCGATGTTCAGCTTAAACAAAGCAACCCGGCCGTGGTGAAAATCCGTGATAAAAAACTTGAAATTCTTCGCGGTTATATGGATGCTGATCCAAAAATCAAAATCCAGTATGCTTCAAAATATGCTCAAACAGCCAATTACTGGAAGTATTTTATTGGTCAGAGCAAAGGGCTTGTGCGTTGGGATGTTTACAATGAAAAGAAAGCCATCGAAGATGAATTTCAGAAATGGGTCAATGCTGATCCTTCCCGTGAGAAAAAATATGGAAAATGTCTTTCCGATATCGACGCCGGATACAAGGATTATGTGAAATACAACCTTTCTATGCAGTATCTCAACGAAGCTGTATTTCAGGGTCCCGATTATATTTATTTTTCTTTTGGTGCATTTCAGCTCTATGGTGCTTTGAAACAACAAGCCGATGCCGACAAGAATGAAAAGGCAAAATATGATGGTGTTATTAAAAATCAGGCAGCTGCTTTTGAAGAAAAACTGGCCGATTTTTATAAGGATTACAACAAACAGGTTGATAAAGACCAGTTTATTGCTTTGCTCGAAATGTATTACAATGATATTCCAGAAGAACAGCACCCTTCCATTTTTAAAACAGTGAAAGGAAAAAAATTCAAAGGTAGTTTTAAGGCCTGGGGTGAATATGTCTATGCAAACAGTATTTTTGTTGATGAAGCAAAATTACGCGCTTTCCTCAAAGCTCCGTCTTATAAGGTGATTTCGGCTGACCCTGGTTTTGCTGTAACTCTCAGCATGGTCGATGCTATCCGTTCTTTGTATGGCGATCTTTCTGTTGTGGAAGAAAAAATCAATAATGGTTCCCGCTTGTTTGTTGATGGATTGCGTAAGATGAATCCTTCCCGCAAGTACTATCCCGACGCCAATAGCACGCTTCGTATGACTTACGGAACCATTCAGGATTATTATCCCATCGACGCTGTTCATTATGATTTCCGAACAACCCTTGATGGTGTTATGGAAAAAGAAGATTCTACAAAAGATGAATTTGTCGTTGAAAAACGATTAAAAGAATTGTGGGCTGCCAAAGATTTTGGTCCTTATGCCGAAAATGGTGAATTGTATGTTTGTTTCACTTCAAACAATGATATTACCGGTGGTAATTCCGGAAGTCCTGTGATTAACGGAAACGGCGAACTGATTGGAATTGCTTTCGACGGAAACTGGGAAAGCATGAGCGGCGACATTAAGTATGAAGCTTCTGTTCAACGTACTATTTCTGTTGATATCCGATATGTACTTTTTGTCATTGACAAGTATGCCGGTGCAACTAATCTTATCGAAGAAATGAAGATTGTGAAATAATTTTCGCAGCCATTTTTCAAAAAAGCCGGAAGTGATTCCGGCTTTTTTTGTGGGTTTTTTCATCGTAAAACAAAACCTGCAATGATATTTTATACCAAAGTGATTTATGAATCAGTATAGTCATTTTTGGAAGACTCCGGAGGAGTCACATATCTGTAGAAAATCTAATTATAAAACACGACTCCAGCGGAGTCGAATGTTTTTCAAGCTGTTTCGCGCAAGAAGCCGTTTACATTCGACCTCTCTGAGGTCGTTGTGTGTATATGCGCTTTTCTACAGACATGCGATGCCTCTGGCATCAGCCATCAATTTTTGCTAAAACAAACAGACCTAAAATATATTTCACGATGGTATTAGCTCCATCCGTGATCCATGAAGGAAAATTTTCCATTGAAATATTTCATAACTTTACGCTATGAAGCATGTCTGTTTCACAGTTGAATCAAAATGGATGTCAACAGCAAATAATGAAAAAGTGGTATTATCAAATGTGGTCAGACGAGATATATTCCTTGCAGAAGAAGAAAAAGATCCTACTATGTTACCATGGCAATTTGGATGCCAACGTCAAATGGATGGCGACCATTGATTAATTTTAACTACTATAATTA
>DAOPKE010000161.1:0-4036 GCA_035390965.1 Bacteroidales bacterium
TTTATTCGTTATCAGACCAAAATACCGGCATGAGGAAAAGCCATTTATTGATACTAACACTGCTTCTGATCGCAGCTTCGGCGTGTTCGACCAAGAAAAACACGGCCATTCGGCGCGGTTATCATAATCTCACATCGCATTTCAACGCCTATTTCAACGGCAACGAAGCCCTGAAAGAAGGGGTTATGAATCTTTCGGTTGCACATATTGACAACTACACACAGATTATTTCCGTTTTTCCGGAAGGAACCGATAAGGATGTAATGGGGATTACGCCTCAGATGGACCGAGCCATCGAAAAGGCCTATAAGGTGATTGCCAAACACAGCATGGAATTCAAGGGCGTTGAATATGTGAAATGGATTGACGACAGCTATCTGATGATTGGCAAAGCCAGTTTTTACAAACACGACTATGAAAAGGCCAGCAGCACGCTGGATTATGTTACCAAGAAATACAATAAAAATCCTGAACGTTTCGATGCCTATTTGTGGCTGGCCAGAACAATGATTGCAAAAAACAAGCTGAGCAAAACCAGTTCCTATTTATCAATTGTTGAAATTGCACAAAACGAAGGCAGTTTACTTAAGCGGACAAAAAAAATGTTACCATTGGTTCAGGCCGATTACAACATTCGTTCAGCAAACTATGAAACCGCCATTGAAAATCTGAAAAAAGCCATTGCCCTCAACAAAACAAAGAAAACAAAAGTACGTCTGATGTTCGTATTGGCGCAGGTTTATCAACGTCTTGAGAGAAACAGCGAAGCGCTGGCCATGTATCAGCAGGTGTTAAAAAAGAATCCGAAATATGAGATTGCCTTTCATGCGCGAATATTTGCGGCCCAATGCTACGATGCCGGAAGTGGAAGCAGTGATGCCATTGTCAAGGAACTCGAAAAAATGCTGAAAGACAGTAAAAATGACGATTACAGAGATGAGATTTATTTCGCACTGGCAAACATCGCTTTCAAAGACAATAAAGAACAACAAGGGATAGACTACCTGCTGCTTTCGGCCAAATACAGCACGGTAAATTTTTATCAAAAAGCCACAACCTACCTCAAGCTTGGTCAATTATATTACGACAAACGCGATTACAAAAAATCACAGGTATTCTATGATACATGTATGACTGTTTTACCCAAAGATTATCCAGGATACGACAAAATCAAAAGCCGCCATGCCGTATTAAACGAGCTTGTGTTTAATCTCACAACCATCGAAACCGAAGACTCATTGCAGCGACTGGCCAACATGTCGGAAGCCAACCGAAATGCAGCCATCGACAAACTTATTCAGGAATACATCAAGGAAGAAGAACGCAAAAAACGTGAAGAACGTGAACGCATGGCCGCTGCGCAAAACAGCAACCTGCCAAACGTTGCCAACGCAAACTCAAACTGGTATTTTTACAATGCACAAACAGTTGCTTTCGGAAAAACAGAGTTCAGAAAAAAATGGGGTGAACGCGAACTGGCGCCACTCTGGCGATTGGAAAACAAGCAGGTTATAGACTTTGGTTTTGAAGAAAACGGTACTGATACCGTTGCATTGGACGACTCTGCTATAGCCGCAACAAATCCGCGCGACAGAAGTTACTACATGAAGGATATTCCACTAACCCCTGAAAGAATTGAGGCGTCGAATGATAAAATTGAAAAAGCATATTTCGATCTTGGAAGAATTTACAAAACAGAACTGGAAGAATTCAATGACGCTGTAAAAGCACATGAAACGCTGCTTTCAAGATTTGACTCCACCAACTACAAGCTCGAAACATATTATATGCTTTATTCTTCAAACAAAAGTCTGAAAAATGAGCAAAGAGCTGACTTTTATAAAAACCTGATTCTTTCAAAGTTTCCTGACAGCGAATTTGCAAAAATCCTTTCTGATCCGGATTACTGGCTCAAAGTGGCAGCTCAAAAAAATGTCGGCGAACAATATTACGAAGACACTTATCTGACATATCAGTCAGGGAATCATCAGAAAGTTATTCAACGCTGCGATTCAGCCCTGAATGTGTTTAAAGAAGTTTCACTCCTTGGCAGGTTCGATTTTTTAAAGGCGGTGAGTCTTGGAAAAATCTATGGAAACGACACCCTGAAGGCACGAATGAATAAAATATCAGCACATTATACCGGCGACATCAAGCAGCGGGCCGATGATATTCTCGCCTACCTCGGCGGGAATACCAATGTTGAAACAACGGATAATAATACTACAACTGCAACGGAAGTCCCAAAAGAGCTCTACAAGCCATCGGACAATGAGGTCATTCACATTTTTGTATGTCTTATTGATGCAAAAACAACAAATTTAAACAAACTTAAAGCGGCATTTTCAGACTTCAATGGAACATATTTCGGCTCGGAAAACCTAAGTGTAAGCAGTTTGTATTTGACTGACAGCCGCATGATGATTTCAGTAAGTCATTTCAAATCCAAAACCACCGGAATGACTTATCTTCGTTTTACGAAAAATGATAAAAATCTGACAGATTTAATTCTCAGCAGCAATCCGGTCACCTTCATTATCAGCACCGAGAATTATCCGGTGTTTTACAAATCAAAAGACGAAATGAAATATCTGGAATTCTTCAACAGATACTACGTTGAATAGCAAAACAGAAAGGAAATAATATGGCGAAAACAATTACAAGCGAACCGGTAACACCAACCATCAACATTATTGCAACCGGAACAGTAATTAAAGGTGACATCAAAGCAAACGGCGACATTCGCGTAGATGGGCAGGTTGTTGGAAATCTTATTGTTCAGGGACGAATTGTTGTTGGAGGTTCTGGGCAGGTGGAAGGAGAAATTCACTGTCAGAACGGCGATTTCAGCGGCGAAGTGAAAGGAAAGGTTTTTGTTTCTGAATTGCTGACCATACGTTCTACCGCTTCTATCAACGGAGACATTCAAACTCAGAAAATCAGCATCGAACCGGGCGCTGTGTTTACCGGAAATTGCAGCATGCAGGAACAACAACCGGAAATTCAATAATTTTTAATGACCAAAGACAAAGAAGACCTGAAGAAAAAGGGCAACGACTTCGCCCGGTTTTCGGGCATGGCTTTCGAAATGCTGGTGATTATCGGCGGAATGACCTGGGGCGCCGTATGGCTCGACAAACAGACCGGAACCGAAATCCCATGGTTTACAATTATTCTTTCCCCCCTATCCGTAATTATTGCCGTTTTGATGATTATAAAGGATTTAAACCGAAACAAATAATGAATCAGCTGATCTGGAGACCATTTTTCATTTTCCTTAGTATTATTAATATATTGGTCTGGAGTATTGCGGCCATTTTTCCGGAATTATACGGAATTTCCTGGCCATGGTCTTTGGGATTGCTGGCTGTACTCAATGCCTTGTCATTCCTCGTATTCCAGAGATCGCTGAAGCAGGACTCCAAAGCCTCCGCACTCATATTTCTGGCACTCACCACCGGTAAAATGCTACTGGGAATGATTTACATCCTCGTCCTCGTGATGGGATTTGGCATTGACTCGCTCAGCGACTCTTTGTTTTTTGTGATTTTGTATCTGCTGTTTCTGGCATTGGAGGTGGTGGTTTTTACAAAAAATGTGAAGCAAGATAAAAGATAATAGCTCTGCACTGATCCTGTCGAAGTGGAAAAAGACAAAAGTTTATAAGGGCTGGTGAATAGTCGGGATCATCTATAAAGCCTTTAAAGCTTCTCCACTTTTTCTTCCACGAATTTTACGAATTACACGAATGAAGACACCAGCGTCGCAACCTCTGATTTTAGCGAATAAATTACCAGTCATCTGCGATGAAAGGTGATTTCACGAATTGGATTTCGTACGTCACGCCACCTTTCCACTTTAAGAACCTGATGATCATTCAACTACTAAGTTCCCGGCCGGAGCTGAAAGCAGCATGTGAATAGTTCAAAGCTTGTGAAGAGCCGGGATCCCCTCAATAACCTTCTACTTGTCACAGCTTGCCGGGTTTTACGCGGTTCTACGTGAAGCCATTGCTGAATCAATGATTGATTTACTC
>DAOPKE010000162.1:0-3949 GCA_035390965.1 Bacteroidales bacterium
ATTTTCGGAAAGTATTCTGGGAAGTGAATTGGATTTTTTGCTGATGTAACCTCCTGAAATCGCAATGCTTTACTTGAAACAATCTCTGCCATGCCTTTCGCGACATTAGCCTGACCCACTTGAAAATCTCTTTTCAGGCCGTCATATTTTGCTTTTTTCAAAATTCTAAGCCTGCTCTACCTGTTTTTCCATGGGAATACCGATTTCGCCATTTTCCTGAATTATTATACCTGACATTCCATTGTATTCATAATTATTACCTGCTTTTCCACAATTATTCATTTTTTTACCCGTTTTTCCCACATTTTACCTAAAAATCCCTATATTTGCAAAATTCAAATCTTGCACCATGAGTAAAAAGAGGTTTTCTGTACATGCAGGCATATTTCACGGCCGGACAGCACCGGAGCAAGGGGTAATAGTAGGCTATGCCGCAATAATAGATACCCTTGGTCTGGAAATACCGATGCCTTCGATATTATCGCTGATATGCACCACGAGAAAACAATACAGCACCGGAGAATGGAGCGTTTTTTCTTCGCGTGCAGCCTTCGACGACACATTATACCGGCACCTTGTGTTTGCCCTTAAATACGAAGGACTAAATCTGTTGTTCTTCAAAAAACTCTTTGCGAAACTCAGCACCAAAGAGATATTAGGTGTTCTTGAAGAGGAACCGACGGGGCAATACTCAAGAAAAATATGGTTTCTATATGAATGGCAGATGAACAAAGAGCTTCCCATCGATGATCTGGCGATAAAAAACTACGTGCCTCTTGTTGACGATTCGCTCCAGTTTGCCTTATATACTGGCTCAAAATCGCCAAGACACAGAATCATCAACAATCTGCCGGGGACCAGGGATTTCTGCCCTTTGATCCGGAAAACAGCAAAACTGGACAATTATATAAAAGAAAATATTTCTGGTCACAATTCAGACTATCTGAAAAAAATTCACAAAGATATTCTTCAACGAACCTCCGCATTTTTACTTCTCAAGGATTCCAAAGCGTCATTCAGTATTGAAGGTGAAAGCCCAAAAAGCAGCCGTGCGGCACGATGGGGAAGAATTATCGGGCAGGCGGGCAACAATGAACTGACAAAAGAGGAATTGATCCGGCTGCAACAGGCTGTTATTGAAAATGCACGCTTTGTCAAGCTTGGTTTCCGAAAACAGGGCGGCTTTGTGGGAGAACATGACCGTGTTTCCGGAGAGCCTGTCCCGGATCACATTTCAGCTAAATGGCAGGATGTGGAACAATTAATTGACGGGCTGATAGCGTCAAATGACTTGCTGCTAAAGAACGAAATGGATGCAGTGCTGACTGCGGCGGTAATTGCATTCGGATTTGTATTCATACATCCGTTTGTTGATGGAAATGGACGTATCCATCGTTATCTGATTCATCATGTATTGATGAAAAAACAATTTTCCGCACAGGGGCTTGTATTTCCTGTCTCGGCTTCCATTCTGAATCACATTGATGATTACCGTAAAGCATTGGAAAGCTATTCTTTACCCTTGCTCGATTTTATTGAATGGAAAGAAACCAGCGACCACAATGTTGAAGTTTTGAATGATACAATAGATTACTACAGATATTTTGATGCAACAAAACTTGCGGAATTTCTTTATGATTGTGTGAACGACACAATTCAGAACATCATTCCCGCCGAACTGAAATATATACAGCAATATGATGAATTTAAAAGATACATCGAAAATAGATTCGAAATGCCCGATAAACTCATTGCAACACTGGTCCGGTTTCTTGAACAGAACAAAGGCAAACTATCACAAAGAGCAAGGAAAAAAGAATTTGAAGCTTTGACGGCAACTGAAATCAGAGAAATTGAAAAATCATTTGATGATATTTTTGGATTGTAGGGTTGATTGAATGCGTGTCTGAATCAGGCATTCAAGACTCTGTTCGGATTTACGGACTTTTGCTTTTCTTAAAATTCTCAGCCTGTTCAAAAAACCATTTTTCGTCCTGGCAAAGTTGAATTATTTCAGAACCAAATTTCATTTCAACATTACACGCATTTGCTGAATTCAAATTACATTTTCAACGACTTTTTAAGAAACTCAAGAAAACCGTGTCCCTTTTGCGTTAAGAAATATTGTTGATTTGGGCTGCTGGGTTTATTAGGGACAGTCATCTGTAAAAGGCCCATTCCCAATAAAGGCGTGATGTATTTTGCCCTGAATTTAGTTCTGCTTTTCCAGTTCAGCAGAGTCATGAATTCCTTTACACTTCTTGATGTTTGAGAAAAAACCAGCAGGTTCTCAACCTGGTGCCAGCTTAGTGCCAGCTTAGTGCCAGCTTGGTCCCGACCTGGTTCCGACCTGGTCCCGGCCTGGTCCCAGCTTAGTCCGAATATGACGGCTATTTCTCTTCCAATTGAATCAAAAACTGAGTTTTGTTGAATGGCTGGCTGGTTGTCTTTTTTAATAAATTGAACCTGAAATTGCAGCCCGGTTTCAAACCATTTAAATTCAATTTCCGGATACAATTTTAATTCCTGCGAGATAATCTTCAATCCATTTCCCCATTGGTCAATAATTCCAAGATGTTTAAAAACAGGCGCAATTACTTTATTCCGGATATCGCTCTGACGAGCCTCTAAATCATCAAAATTGATGGAAGGCAGCAATGTTCCGGGACTTAAAATCTCAACCATGTCGTCGTAAACAGCAACTTTAATATCTTTGCCTGTCAGGCTGTAATCTCTGTGAGCAACTGCATTACGAAGTACTTCGCGGATAGCTTTCATTGGAAAAGCCCAACGGCTTTTTGTATATGCACCATCAATGACACTTTCTTTATCGACATGCCGTTCAACAAATTTCAATGCTTCGGCCGGTTGCAGCCCAATTTGATCGGTGATGGTTTTATCATCCATTTTAGTTTCGGTGCTAACGCCTTTAAAGCGCGCACATTCCACTTTTGAGTATGGGAAGAGGTCTTTCCTGCTTTCATAATCAGCGAAAAGGGCCAGCGCATTTGTTGGTAATTGTTTCCCCCGGCTTTCTTTTATCAGTAATAGTTTCTTTAAAGTTGCCTGCGTGAGGTTTTCGCCGGAAAGTTCCTTAAATTGTTTTTCAAATGAGCTTAAATCAAAATCTGAAATGGCATTACCATGCAGTGGCTCACTGTCAAAAGAAATATTTCGCTTACGTCGCTGCAATTCTTCAATGATTGAATCATCGGCCAGGCGATTGGTTGAACCGATCCGGATATACGTTCCACCATGAATGCCTTTAGATTTCAGATGATATGGGAAATCGCTGCCACGGTGTATTTGCACACGAATTAAATAACAACCATTTTCAACAGGAAAAGTGATATCCGGAACTATAACAGGACAGCAGTTGTCATGAATAATGGATGCAATTTTTTCTTCAGTTTTGAGTAGCTCATCTTCAGGAATACCTGTCAACTTTCTGGGATTGTTTTGAACCCCGATATATACATCACCCCCGGCATCATTTGCAAAAGCAACAATGGTTTTTGTCAGATCGGCGCTGGCCGGTAGTTTCTGCTTAAACTCCAGCCGACGGCCCTCGGGTAATTTTATTATTTCCTGCAATTTCATTAAGATGGAGTCAAGTATAATAATAATTGCTGATTTAATTTAAATTGCTAATGTACAAATTTTAATAACGGCATGCGATTGACGTGTGACTTTCCAACTCACGGGTGCTTCGTCTTTAGAAAAGCACATTTCATTTTCCTCACAACATCAATCCCAAAGTGGTCATTTTCGACCACTTTAAAATTCAGATTTTCAAAATTTCATCCACTTCCCCCATCACCCTCTCCGTCTCATTCAGCGCCACAATAACACGCTGATAGTGCAGAATATTATCGAAAGAAAGGGTGCGGCCTTTGCGGTCTTTGAGCCATTTCTGGGCGGGTTGGTAGCCGCCGATGTAGAAGTTCCA
>DAOPKE010000163.1:0-3757 GCA_035390965.1 Bacteroidales bacterium
CTTAAATCAGAGCGAGAGCGAAGATATCTCTCTTAATTTCAACCAGATTAAAGATTTCTTCAGAAAAATTCTGTAGCTTTACGAAGTGAAAACGATGCGGAAAATAGAATGCTTTGGGCTGCGGGCTGAGATGTCCGCTGTCTCCTTCGGTCGGGATTGTCTTGTGGGACGCCGGGACCTGTGGGACAGCAGCGGAGCTGCTGCATTCGGCATCCGGTCTGGTTTTCGGCTTGGGAGTGAGCCATTTTCACGCTGCGGACATGTGGCCATATTCACATACATTTATGTCAAATCGCACCCGGCGATGTCAGCCCCGCACGAGCTCTCTGCATCGCAACTGCGAAGCGCTGCGATCTGTCGCGCTGACCGTCGTGAGCGTCGGACTTGAAAATGCAATAGCTGTTTCCTATAAAAAACACTAATTTTGTCTATCTTTTTGAATCCCTGAATGATAAAAATACTTATTGCTTTACTTTTTGGATTATTTCTGTCCAACGCTGTCAGTGCCCAGTATTACATGCTTGGCGAAGATGCCGCCAATCAAAGATGGTATTGCATCGACACAAAACATTTCCATCTGGTTTTTCCCGAATCATTTCTAAACCGCGCACAAACGCTGGCAAATCAAAGCGAACAATATTACAGAGCCATCACCGGAACCATCAATCACTCCAATGAAAGAATTCCCGTTCTTATTCACACAGGGTCTGTAGTTGCCAACGCGTACAGTTTATGGACACCGGAGCGCACCGAATATTTCATGACACCATCGCAAAACAACTACGCCCACAACTGGCTCCTTCAACTTATCATACACGAAGACCGGCACATGGTTCAGATGGACAAACTCAATCAGGGACTCACAAAGACATTCAGTTATCTGATCGGCGACCAGGCCGTAGCAATTACCTTGGGTTTATTCATGCCAATGTGGTACATGGAAGGAGATGCCGTTACTACCGAAACAGCTTTCAGCGAGAGCGGACGCGGACGCATTCCTTCGTTTGAGATGAAAATGAAAGCGCAACTGCTGACCGAAGGACTTTACAATTTTGAAAAAGCAAGCTTGGGTTCATACAAAAATTATGTTCCGGATCAGTATTATTTCGGATACTTTTTCATTGCTCAAAGCCGCAAACATTATGGACCGCAGCTCTGGGACAATGCCATACGCAACAGTGCACGCAACTGGTGGCAGATAAGTCCACTTTCGCATTCATTCAAACAACAGACAGGATACAATAAAAAACAATTGTATCAGCTGTTTTTTCAGGATCTGAAAGATCAATGGCTCTTATAGGCAGCAGCGAATCCGACTGCAAAATATGCAATGGTTCCCCTGCCTGAAAGCAAGGTACAGACACATTACAAATTTCCTGAATTCATCAACGATTCAACAATCATTGCCGAAAAAAGCGGTATGGGTGATTATGCACGCTTTGTGACAATCAACATCAAAACCGGCGAAGAAAAGACCATTTGCAAAGCCGGGTTTTATGCTTCAGAAGAGCTGCCGGCAACCGAAGTCATTCCGGTACTTTCGAAAAACAGTCCCGGTGCATGGACCACCGATAACCTGAGTCTGATACAAAACACTTTTGTCTGGGCCGAAAAGAAATGGCATCCGCGATGGGAGCATGTGAGCTATTCGGTGATTATGAAACATGATCTCACAACCGGTAAAACCAAGCAGCTCACACATAAATCAAAATATTTCAGCCCTGCTCTTTCAGCCAACGGGAAACAGATTACAGCAGTTGAATTTCTACCAGATGGATCGTGTAACATTGTCATTCTTGCTGCTGCGAACGGAAATCTGATTGACACTTATCCGCTTGAACCCGGTGCATTCGCTATGAATCCAGAGTTTTCACCTGACGCTAGACAAGTTGTTTGCATCACACAAAAACCCGATCTGAAAGGAATTGAAATTCTCAATCTCGAAACAAAAAAATGGAGCACTGTTCTGGCTCCGTCTGCTGCTGATATTTCAAATCCAACCTGGAAAAACGATGGCATTTATTTCAATGCGCCTTTCAGTGGAACCGACAACGTGTACCACCTGAATCAATCTACAGGAGCGGTTTCACAAGTCACTTTCGACACCTTCGGGGCATATAATATTTCATTCAGTCCTTCCGAAGAACGCTTTATTTTTTCTTCTTATCAGAATAAAGGTTTTTTCTTGAAAACAGCTCAAACAAATGAAAATAATGCTCAGGAAATGAGACTGATCAATAAAATGATTTTAAATCCAGACAGTTCATATGTTCTTCAGGAAAAAGCATATATGCCCGACACTTTGTGGAAGGACTCGATGTATGAAATAAAAAAATACCGGCGCGGATTTCAATTATTCGACCTGCACTCATGGATGCCAGTATCATTCAATACCGACAGATACAATCTTTACCCCGGAATTACTTTTTCGTCACAAAATCTTTTATCCACTTCAGTACTCACAGGTGGTTTTGAAATGATCAGTGACAAATACTATGCGCGCACATTTGCCGACTGGACATACTCCGGATGGTTTCCACAGATTACTGTTCATGCATCGATGGGAGCCAACGAAGGCATAGGAAATATAAGTGAATTTGAAGATCATTATATCTGGCATATCAAAACAGCAGGACTGAAAATAAGTTTACCCATAAAAACAACAGTACGCGACTTTTATCAGAAATACAGAATCAGTGCAGGGTTACAAACACACGAATTGTCTCCGTATAACGCTCTTGTGCTTCCCCACTCACTTCCCAGCGGCACAACACAATCAGTGGATGCAGAACTAAGAATTTCAAACAGACAAAAAACAGTACTTCGCGATCTGATGCCACGATGGGGCCAGGATGTTTCAGTTCACTATCAGCGCTCATTTGGCGGTGATATCAATCTTGGGCGGCAATGGAATGCTGATGCAAAAATATTTTTCCCAGGATTGATGAAACACCATGGATTCAGGATTGATGCGGCTTACATGGAAAAAACTCCTGGAGAATATTCATTCACCGATGACTTTTTGAATCCGCGCGGATACAGAAATATTTTTTCAACACATAGCCAAAAAATAGGACTGAATTATAAATTTCCGTTGTGGTATCCCGATATGAATGTTGGGTCGTTGCTGTATTTCAAACGGCTCAAACTGAATCTGTTTTATGATTACGGTAAGTATAAATTTCAAAACTCAAGACACATCATGAACTCTGCGGATTGTGAGTGGACCTGCGATACGCATGTGTTCCGTTTTTTCATTCCGCTTGACATCGGATTTCGCTATGCCCATCTGCCTCGCACGCAGGAAAACACCTTTGAGTTTTTGCTGGGAATCAATTTTTCGGGATTTTGAATTATGCCACTGAGACACCAAGACTCTATGATTTACGATTCCCGATTGAAGATTTTTGATTTTTGATCTGAAGTCAGAACACAGTGTAGTGTCTTTCTACTTTTTGAACATGATACACTTTTAACTGCAAAGTTCCCGGTCTCAGATTGCGATGTAGCTTCTGCTACTGTACCGGGATCTCCTGGAAAACCTTCGAGGCCCTAACACACTCTCTTCCGCGAATGACGCTAGTCTCCGCGAAGAAACTTGTTTCCCTCAGCAGGTCTTATGAACGTAAATTCGAATCCGCCTTCATCTGCGATGAAGACTGATTCAATATGTCGCGCAGAGAGCGCAGGGACGCAGAGAAATTCGCCACTAAGACACGAAAGCACAACATCTTTCTTCTGCGAATGAATCTAATTA
>DAOPKE010000164.1:0-3637 GCA_035390965.1 Bacteroidales bacterium
AAATGAGAAATGTTTTTATTTCTGATATAGCGGCACCCCTGATGCGGAACACATCGTTTTGCCCATTGCCATCCGGCGAAAAAACATTGGGAATATACACATTATGTATGCTCATGGTATCTGTAAGTTCGTACATGAAAAAATCATCAAAAAAATAACCTGACAGACCATTGCTAAGAACACCTGAAGAATCTGTAAACTGAAAACTTTCTATTGTATCGCACCAGAAATTTCCGATGGTAAAAAACCGTTCACCTCCGGTTGCCGTGTATATCCATTCCACTTTGGTCCAGTTTGCCGTATCTGTAATAAATACGTCCGTTTCCAAATCGGGATAAAACCCTTGCGACATCAAACAATCCATGGTGTTGTAATATACTGAATCTTGTGTGAAACCTATGCCTAATTTTGACGCAAATATACTTGACTCCGTATATACAACATGAAATCCGAATAAGTATTTACAACCAGATTGTAATGGTTTCGAGAATTTTCCCTGAATATATTCTCTGAAATGCGGAACTTCCATAAACTCATATTTACAACAGGCTATATGGCAATAGGCTTCTCCTGTAAGAGGATATTGATAACCAATTCCGGATGTCGGAGAAGTGATAACAAGAGGAGGATCTAATTCGCTGTGTAGATAATCCGGAGATCCATTCGTCGGATTTGACCAATCAGTCACCCTGCATCCATAAATTACAGAAGGCAATTCATCATTATAAAAGTAGATTACTCCACAAAGTGAATCTCTACAATAACCCTCGAAAGATGTATTTAACACCAGGTTCTGAGAAGAAATCCCACTCGGTTGGAAAAGCATAAATATAAACATCAGGAGTGCAAAAATCCGCACCCCTGATGTAATATCACAATCAGTATTTGACAATTTTTGAGTATTTAAGGAGGTTGTTGTCATTCCACACTTTCAGATAATAGATTCCTGCGGCAATCTCATCGGTCTGAATTACAAACTGTGATGCTTTTTCAGGGAGTTCATAAGTTGCAATTACTTTTCCCGTCAAATCCATCAGACATACAAAACCGGTACACTCTTCCGGATTTTCGAATTCAATTTTCAGCTCATTTGCAAAAGGATTTGGCGAAACGCTGATATTGAAAGAATCAGTTGAAAATGACTGCACAGACTTGTCGGAAAATCCGGCCGAACCTGCTTCGCATAAATTCATGTATTCAGTTGTATCTATCAACGAGAGAAGCATGCGGGCCTGATAAACGGCTTTGCCGAATTCAAAGGGGCATTGCTGGGCGAGCCACCGCAGACTGTCAGCCGACAAGGACGAAATATTCAGATCGGCGGGGAGCATGGTTGTGTCAGCTTCTTTTTCGAAAAAGACATTATTTACAAGTTTTGTAGCGGTCTCGTTGAAATTGGTTTCGGGCATCAGCGAATTCAATATTTCGGCAGTTGCAGGATCCACTTTCAGCGTATCTTCAACCAACAACGAAATGGCGGTGCCTGTGTTTTGCTGACTCAGAGAGAACTGGCTGAGAAAAGGATCTCCGGAAATCGAATCCTTCCTCATGGCCAGCAACACCTGCTTGCGAGCCATCCATTTGTTTTCCTGTTCGAATTGAGCATATCCGATCTGATTGTTGGCAATACTATACAACGATGAGGGGTTTGCTGCTGCAGGGATAACCTGTACACAACCTGGCCAGGTGTTTGACTGAGTAAAAATTGGTGAAAACACATCACCAGGATATACAATTAAATTAATAGCAGGAACAGTGTGGTTTCCATTTTTAATATAGAATTGCGAATTACTCCCATAACTCTGATTCATTAATGTTTGAGAGTTTGAGAAACTCCCATACCATGTATTTCCCTGCGGGTTATTGGATGTTCCCTGGGTTCCTATGGTTGCATTGGTAAACACAAGAGCATCAATACCGTTTTCCATACGGTTTTGCCTCAAAGTGAACGGCATCATCGTGCCTTGCAGGTGAATGGATTTTCCCATATTCTTTATCGTGTTGCATTGCACTGTGGAAAGCGGAGAAGTGCTTACACGAATGCCTTCGGTGTTTGCATAGATGGAGGAATTTTCAATAGTGTTTCCATAAATGAGCACATCGTTTCCGCCCAGCATCCGAATTCCGTATGAGTATCCGCCGGTCTGTGATATCTGAAAATCGCTGATATCATTGTCGCGAACACTCATACTTTCAACATCGTTCAGAAAAACACCGGTCCGGTAGTTGGAAATAGTATTGTTTGTGATGCTTTTTGTTCCGGCAAAATGAGCATAATCATATATCATCAAAGCTTTGCTTTCGGCCGTTGTCGGGTTTTGAATTTCGAACGTATTATTGTTGATAGCAATATTTGAATACTGATATGTGTACACGCCATTTGTTACATCAATAAACACATTCCTCCTGAAGTTACCTACTCCCGGCAGGTTGCCACTACCTCCAACAGTAAGGGAAGAAACAGGCGAAATATAATTCACAGCTTTTTCCGCAAAGATACCAAACCCTTTTTTAACCGAGATTGGTAAGTTTACAGGCACTGAAATATTCTGAAATTTATTGTTGTAAACTTTTACTCCACTATTCAGGCAATATATGCCGACATCGCATTTCTCAATAGTGTTTTGCAATGAAATGCTTTGCGGATCTCCGATCGTCACATTCGAAGCACGGGAAATTGAAACTGCATATCTGGTTTTGGTTGCCCCCTGAATAAATGGATACTGTGGCAATAATGTACCTGAACAAGTCAAAACGCTTTCTGTAATTGAACCCTGATGTGTGCCGTTATACGTTCTGATGTCAAGATGCTTGTAATTCTTGTCAAAAAGAGATGTTTTAATTTCAAATACTCCCCCATGCAATGAAACAACAGCATTTTTCGCGTCGTAAATTTTACTGTAATATACATACAGCTTGGCTGTATTATCATTAATATAAATTCCATCCCACATTAATGAATCACAGGCTTCGATAATAGTTTGCGGAGCATTTTTCGTGTGATATCCAATGTTAACAATGTCGTTTGAAGTAATTACAATTTTTGCATTTACACCCATATAGAAATGACAATCGTAAAAGGAAGTAGTCCCATTAGCATCAATGGTTAAAGTGCCGTTTACTGAAATCACTTCGTGCCAATATGTTTGCGGTGAAGTGAGGGTCTCGTTGAAAAACGAAATAGTTGTTTCGGGATTTGCACAACAATCAAACACCATCATCTCACCATGTGCAACACAACCATTATTATCCGTTGTTTCAACATACACAACACCACCTGTTCCATTTGTCCATGAATGATTGTATTCGTCAGGCGGAACCGTTGATACCCAGCCGGAAGGTGAATTCACCGCCCAGCCGATTTGCGAAAATGCACCGGCCGGAGTAACCTGGTAATGACTGCTTGATTCACATGCTGATTCATCACCTGTAATTATTGGCTGAACAGGTGAATAAACAGTTATTGTATGAGAGACTATAATCCCTGGTGCAACTTCGAGCGTTACCAGATAATTTCCTGCCTGAGCATAATCGTGACAGGGGTTTTGTTGTGAACTGGTGGCGCCATCACCAAAATTCCAATGCCAGTATTCTTCACAATTTGACAATTCTGTAAAGCAAACTGAACTGCCGAGAC
>DAOPKE010000165.1:0-3600 GCA_035390965.1 Bacteroidales bacterium
CGTTGACTCCGCAGACCAAAGAGCTGGTCAACAAGGATACGCTCGCGTTGATGAAGCCGACCGCCGTGCTTATCAACACTGCACGCGGCGGCGTTGTGAACGAGCAGGATCTGGCTGATGCGCTCAATGACGGAAAAATCGCGGCGGCGGGTCTTGACGTGCTGACCGTTGAGCCGATGAAAGCCGACAATCCGCTGCTCAAAGCTAAAAACTGTGTGATCACGCCGCACACCGCATGGGCTTCCAAGGAGGCGCGCCAGCGGTTAATCGGCATGGTCGCGGGCAATATCAAGGCGTTTATGGACGAGAAACCCATCAATGTCGTCAGTTGAAAGTGTAAAATGTAAGTGGTAAAGTGAGCAGTTGGTAGTGAAAAGTGGACAGCGACATATCCGGAGTCCGTTGTACTGAGTTCAATAAATGAATTATGAGACAGCAAAAGAAGCGTCGCTTTGATAGCGGCGCTTTTTATTTCTGCAACAGCATATTGACGCGTGAAAAAATCGGGTATATGATATAAATAGAAAGATATTGAGTGAATTCAAACAGCGGTGTTTTCATAAGATGCAGTGCGGTGGGGGTGAAGATCATGGCAAAAGGGCCGTTGATTTTAAAGATTTCGGGGATTGTCATGTTTATCGAAGCGCTCATTGGATCATCCATTGCGCTGTTCTCGGGACTGTCGCTGATTTCTATGCTGAACAAGCGTAGCGAGATGAGAGAGCAGCTGCTGAGCCCTTTGGGCTACCTGAGTTTTGCCATATTCGGGTTGGTGCTGCTCACTTCAATCGCGTTATTCGTTTGTGCGATGAAAAGCTTTCATACATATAATCATTATCTGGTTCCCGGCGGCAACGATAACTATTTGGTACCCAGCCGGTATGTGCTGATCTTGGGTGCGCTCACGTTTCTGTCGGGTTTTGCCGTGACATATACGCCCAACGGCAATAGGAGTTATGCCGTTTTGATAATGATTGCCTCTACCGGGTGGGTGTTTGCGCTGCTCAATTTGATCCTTGTTAAAAAGGATCGGGAAGAGCGCGCGAAGGAAGAAGCACAGCCGGTAAGGAGGTTTTAGAGTAAGTGAACAGTTGGCAGTTTAAAGTGAAAAGTGAATTTTCGTAAATGCAAAGCGTCGTAGTAACGGCGCTTTACTTTTATCCGAGGAATATATTGACATTTCAGCGATAAAGGGTTATGATAAAAAAGCGGGTATAGAAATGCAAAATGTATTGGATTATATATAATTTATGGAGAACAACGTGAAAAAGAAAAACGTGCTTGTGTTGAGTGTCCTTTTCGTATTTGCTTCTTCTTTCCTGATGTCTTGCGGAAATAAAGTAAATGTTGTGAAAGACATACCGTCCGGATTTGTAAAATTAAATATCGCAGAAGACAATCTTGATGTCGGCGGTCTGCATTACACAATCGGCGAATCACAGATTTCGTTTTTGGATGCCGACGAGATTTGCACCTATCAAACGGAATTGAAAGACACTCAATTCATTGTAAAACACGAAAATGAATATTATGTCAATGAAAAAAAGTATTCGGAATTAGTTGCTATGGCAAAAGGGGTCACTGTGCAACGAAACACGCAATACAGCAATGGAGATACCATAGAGCTTCGCGGGATTGGACTTATTCCATATACGGTGGAATTTTTCGATGTGCTGTCATACAGTGATGGTAAAATAAAATTATGCCGTATCCGATTCATAATGGGCCCAAACATCCCTGAAAATAAACAGTCGCAAATTTTCAGCTACATTGAAACTGACAAAGGAACAATTATTAAGGATTATGAATATACTGCGGGAATATTTGAAGTGTTGATTCCTGTAGAAGAAAAAATAAAAATCATTGTTATAAAGAGCCCTGATTATCCGGGGTGTATCCGAAAAATAATTAATGGCAGTAATATTAAAGTGGTTCAAACAAAACCGGAAGGGTATATTCAATTAGACAAAGCGACGGATAATCATGGAAATGCCATAGATTATATGGTCTTTGAAAATGGGATTACCTTTTTCGATGCTGATAGAATAGGTATATATGGAGCGGTTATTTATGATCAAAGTTTTCTTGTGATATACGAGGATGAATGGTATGTAAATGAAAAAAAATATTTAGAAATTGTAAAAATATCAGATGCTGTCTCGGAAAAGCGAAACAAAATTTACTCCATAGGAGATGATGTTGAATTACGAGGATGTGATGTCAACTATAAAGATGGATATAGTATTAAGATTAACGAAGTAAAAGCTGACACTGATGGATCTATATACACAATTCAATTTTCGATCAGCCCCTATGTAACCGAATACAAACGAAAGGAAATCTTTGATCATGTTGAAACTGATCGGGGAACAATTATCAATGAGTTTACATTTATCGGCGATGCAGAAGTTCAGGTAACCGTTCCGGTCGGTGAAAAAATTAATATGATCGTTGTAAAGAGTCCGGATTATGATCATGCCATTCGAAAAATAAACGTCTCATATTAAAATCAGCATAAAAAGCATCAGGAGGGCACAATGAAACCCATAAAAGTTTTTTTACGGATCATCCTTGTCGTGCTCGCTTTTTTCTTGTTATCGTGTGAGAGAAGTGTTGCAGAGGTGGTTGAAAGAATACCGCCGGGATTTGTGAAGTTGAGCACTGCGGGAAACAATCTTTATAACGGCGGTCTGCATTATACAATCGATGAATCACAGATCTCATTTTTTGATGCCGACGAGATTTGTATTTATCAATCAGAGTTGACCAATGATGATTTTATTGTTGTGTATGAAAATGAATACTATATTTATCAAGGCAAATATTTAGAATTGATTGATAAGTCGACCGATGCCAAAGTGGTTGAAACAATACCGGATGGATTTATTCAATTAAACGTAGGATTACGCAGCCTTAAAAACAAGCTGCATTATGTGCTGGGGGAAACGGAGATTTTATTTCTATCTGCCGATGAGATTTGCATCTTCCAAACAAGGTTAAATAATAATAAATATATCGTCTTATACGAAAATGAATTTTATTTCAATGAGCAAAAACTTGCAGAGTTGATCAATCAAGCGACATTGATCGATCAACAACGCGAAATGATATACAGCGGATCGGTGAATCTGCCCGCAAGGGGAACTCCTTATACAATAATGCTATTTGATGTAATTGAAAGCATCGGTACAGAAGGCAATACCTTATGTAATCTTGAGTTTGCAAGCAGTGTTTCGGGAGATTGTGTTGAAGG
This sequence comes from Bacteroidales bacterium, assembly GCA_035390965.1. Lineage (GTDB taxonomy): Bacteria > Bacteroidota > Bacteroidia > Bacteroidales > DTU049 > GWF2-43-63. The sequence goes on from DAOPKE010000165.1 coordinate 3,254, forward strand.
CTACGGAACGGATATTATGAAACAGATATTTGACCATGTTGAAACGAATAAAGGGACAATCATTGATGAATTTACGATTGATAATATCAGAGGAGATATTCAGGTGGAAATTCCGGCAGGTGAGGAACTCAGCATCATTGCAGTAAGAAGCCCCGATTATCCCGGATTTGTCCGGAAAATAAGCAGCTCATCAAGGGGTAAATCTTTATTAACATGGCCAAATTAACATTTTGATCGGATGCGCTTTCTAGTACTATATAGATTCTCCTATAAAAATAAAGTGACATTCCGACGCGATGATTCTTCGGGAATGTCACTGTTCACTGTAAACTGTTAACTTTTCACTA
>DAOPKE010000166.1:0-3437 GCA_035390965.1 Bacteroidales bacterium
ATTATTTTTAAATCTGACCTCAACACAATCAAACTGCAAGGCAGTTCCCATGTTTTTAATGCCGTTGAAAGCCGTTTCAGCAGACACTTTGCAGCAACCCGATGAAAAATTCATCTCGCTTACATTGTCCTTCTGATGAACGCAAAGCCCACGGGCAACGAAATTCGGAATATGACAGTTATCTATCTTCATAATATAAGGGTGCAAATGTACAATATAATGTGGAAATACGAAATACGAGACACGAAATCAGAAATACGAAATGATGTGGAAATGTGGGACTTCACGTGAAACGTGACACGGTCGTCCATGTGTCGCTCACGTGAAACGTGACAAGTTCGCGAATGTGGGAATATTAGATGATCACTTTTTCTTTATACTTTTATCTTTATACTTTTATCTTTTGTCTTCAGGGGATGTGGGAATGTGGGAATACGAGATACGAAATACGAAATACAAGATACGAAATCAGAAATACGAGATACAAAATACGAATGAATGTGAAGATGTGTCGCTTCACGTAAAACGTGACACAGTCGCTCATGTGACACCTTCACGTGAAATCACGTAAAACGTGACAAGCTGTGATAAATCGGTGTATGTGTAAATATGAGATTCTGGAAAAAATGTGGGAATTTGGGAATATAGATGGTCACTTTTGTCTTTTTCCACTTCGACAAGCTCAGTGCAGCGCTTTTATCTTTTGTCTTGAACGGATGTGGAAATGTGGGAATACGTAATAAGAGATACGAAATCAGAAATACGAGATATGAAATACTGCAGCGATGATGCGATGATGCGATAATGCGATGATGTGGAAATGTGCGCCTCCGGCGATGTGCAAATGTGGAAATACGAAATACGAGAGAGGCGTAAGTCATAAGGAGTAAGGTGTAAGGCGATAGGCATTGAGCTTTGCGTTGTGCGTGGAGTATATCACGCCGAAGGCGGGACGTTGTGCCACGAACCGCATGCCGCCTGCCACAAGCCAAATACAGAGCGAGAATCAGAGCACCGACGCTTCGGTCGGCACATATTGCTGATCGCTGATGACTGACGGCTGAAAGCTGTGAAGTAAATCAAAGCCGGAACATGCGGCCGATATCAAAGCTCAAATCGGTAAAAATTAATTTCGGATTTCCGTTGCGTTCAACATGATAAATGGCTTCGTCAATGCTATTGCAGAAGAAATCAAGATTGTCCTTGTGAACATACGTCGCAAATTTGCTGAAAAACTTTTCATCCTCCTCGTCGTAGAACTTGATTTTTTTCAGGTCGGCACCGAGTTGAAAAGTATTTGTCAGTTTGCGGGCGCTTTCAGCAAGAATATGCTTTTGTTTTTCGCGGCCCATTTCGGCAAATTCGCCCGACATAGTAAAAATTTTCTTACCATTCAATGCAAAGCATGTCCTCATCCATTTGCGGAAAAAATCAGAAACATCCTTCATTTCATCGCTGTCCTGCAGGTAATCATATGCTTTTTCAAGGTTCCCCTCACTGTTGTAAATGGCATCGAAAATGTCATTCTCAGGGCGATCGGAGTAATGTTCACGCAAAAAACTATAACTCTGCTGTGAGGTCGGGGCTTCGATTCTGGTTGTCTGTACCCGTGAAAGAATGGTCGGCAGAATCAGGTCGTGATTTTCTGCAATCAGAATAAACAAAGTGTTGTCTGATGGCTCCTCCAGTGTCTTCAGAATTTTCGGGGCGGCATTGTACTGAATTTTTTCAGCCATCCAGACAATGATCACTTTCACCTTTGCCTCGTGATTTTTGTACTGCAGCCGGCCGATGATATCATTTATGTCGTCAACCGAAATTAGGCCCTGTTTGTTTTCAACCTGAATATGCTTGTACCATGAATTCAGATTGACAATGCCCGCCTTGTTTTTGACGAAAGTGCGCCAATCGGCCATGTAGTCGCGGCTCAGCTCACGTTTATCTGCCTTCACCACCGGAAACAGGAAATGCAGATCGGGGTGCTCCATCGAAGCGAAGCGCCGGCACGACGAACATTCACCGCAGCTGTCGGCTTTGAGGCCATCGGCATCGTTGTAATACTTTCGGTCGGTGCAATTCAAAAACTGGGCATAAGCCAGAGCCATCATCAGCTTGCCACTCCCTGGCGGGCCAATGAACATCTGCGCATGGGCTATACGCTGTTCTTCAGCTGATGTAATCAGCTTGTTGATGACTTTTGTGTTGCCTGGAATATCTCTGAAAAGCATGCGAAAATTTTCAACGAAAATACGGCAAAAAAAATTATTGTCAGTAAAAAATGCAATCCATAAAATATTTGACACAATACTGCCGTTATAATTTGCAGAGTGAGTTCCAAAAACTGTTCTTTTCAAAAACCTTTTGTTTGGATAGCTCTCATGGTGGGTAATGTGATGCCCGGGGCCAATACTCCGGGCATTTTTCATTTCCGGTTTGGTCGGGATAATCGGGCGATAAGTATATAGTTAAAGCTGATATGCGGTTTTAACATTGGTCACCCGATAAAAAAAACTATTTTTGTATCAATAAATGATATGTCATGAGAAAACTATTTCTATTGAGCTGGTTGTTCATCTTCGTTTTTGCAACAACCACCATTGCCCAGGATGAAGGGTATAAATTCACCGACACCAAAACCGTGAAAGCAACATCCGTCAAGGACCAGTACCGCTCGGGCACCTGCTGGAGTTTTTCAGCACTGGGTTTTTACGAAGCAGAACTGCTGCGGCTTGGCAAAGGAGAGTTTGATCTTTCCGAAGCTTTTGTAATCCGTCATGCCTATATTGACAAAGCCGAGCGCTATCTTCGTTTTCATGGCGCGCTGAATTTCGGCGGTGGTGGCGCTTTTCACGATGTCACCAATGTTATGAAAACCTATGGAATGGTTCCCGAATCAGCATACCCGGGACTGAATTACGGAACCGAGAAATTCGATCACAGCGAACTGGATGCCGTACTCAAAGGTTATATGGATGCCATCGTCAAAAACGAAGATGCTGTACCAACCACTGCATGGAAAAACGGCTTCATCGCTATTCTTGATGCATACCTCGGACCAGAGCCAACCGAATTTGAATACAATGGGAAAAAATATACACCGAAATCATTTCAGGATATGCTTGGACTGAATTTCGATGACTATGTTGAAGTTACATCATTCTCTCATCATCCTTTCTATCAGGAATTCATTCTCGAAGTTCCCGATAACTGGAGCCATGATATGTCATGGAATATTGCCGTCAATGAGCTTGTTGAAATCATCGAGTATTCGATCAACAATGGTTACACTGTTGCCTGGGCCAGCGATGTTTCGGAAAAAGGTTTCAGCTGGACAAATGGTGTGGCTGTTGTTCCCGATGCAAAACGTGATGACCTCTCCGGTACTGAACGTGAAAAATGGGAAAAACTCACTGCCAAAGAAAAAGCTGCTCAGTTGT
>DAOPKE010000167.1:0-3435 GCA_035390965.1 Bacteroidales bacterium
AACCGTAGGCCGGCAGGTATGAGGTTGTTGAAGTCCCGGTACCGATAATGGCTACGGGTGCTGGTTTCTTGATAAAAAACCAATTGCCTGTGGTTGTTCCTGTGTTTGCAGCCAGTGAGGCATCGGTGGCCGAAATGGAATAGTCAATGCGGGTATTGTATGCCTGAGCCGGAATGGTGGCATGGAACGTATCGGCCAGTAAAACGGTCATCGGGAGAATTATATTGGAGCCGCCGTTGATTGAATAAGTAAGGGTTGCGGTATCAATTCCCGAAGCATCGCTAATGGCAGCTTTGATTTCAAACGGGCCAGTTGTGTATACCGTATCCTGATAAATGACCGGGACCAGGGTGATGGTCGGCGGAACCAGTTCGGACGGTGCAACAGTAACTTTCACATCATCCAGATACCAGCCGGTTCGCTGGTTGGCGCCGTTGTTATTGGCATCGTTGAGTTTGAAGCGGATCATAACATTGGCCTGATTGCCTATCAATGTCCCCAGATCAAACTGTTCGGTTTTCCACCAGGAGTTTTGTGGAACGGCTGTACCTACACCAAACTGCCAGTCGGCAACATAGGATCCTTCGTTGAATTTGTTGGTGGTAAATGAACCAGTACCTAGATAATAGGCATTGGTTATCAGGGTCCAAGTAGTTCCACCGTCGATAGAATATTCTACCTGACCTGCATCTCCGCTTTCAATCTTGCAGATATGCTTGAATTCAAGTAAAACGCTGGTGTTACCAACAGTCGAAAACGAGTTGGTCGTCAGGTAACTGGTGCTAGATAAGCCGACAGTGCAGGAATCACTGAATGAGCCCGACGCGTGCAGCCGTGAATTGATTCCCCAGGAAACAGTCCCTGATGAAGAGAGTTCATACGGTGCAGACTCAAAGTCTTCATTGAGAACAATGGTCTGGCCAATGGCAGTAAATACTGTCATCAGCACTGCAATACAGAGCAATGTAATTTTTTTCATAATTGGGTTGTTTACAGATAGCGTTGCAAATATAATCAATCTTTATAAAAATAATAATGATTTATCAATTTTTCAGATTATTTGCACTCTTTCTTTTAATTCTTATTTTTGCAATAAAAAAATGGAGTTTGGCCTTACGGAGATAGAAAAGAAAGAGTTGCTGAAGCGTTACCGTGCATTGCTGAAGGTGTGCAAACCCATTACAGACTCAAAAGACAAACGATTAATACGCAAAGCGTTCAATCTGGCTGCCGAAGCTCACAAAGGCATGCGACGGCGTAGTGGAGAACCCTATATTTTTCATCCGATGGAAGTGGCCGTTATTTCTGCCGGTGAAATTGGTCTGGGTACAACTTCTATCATTTGCGCCCTGCTTCACGACGTTGTGGAGGATACAGATTACACACTCGAAGATATCAGCGGGTTGTTTGGACCAAAAGTAGCTTCGATTATAGATGGACTGACAAAAATTTCCGGATTGGTTGATAATTCCGATTTTGGCCCCTCTATTCAGGCCGAAAATTTTCGGAAAATTTTGCTCACCATGGCCGAAGATGTTCGTGTCATTTTAATCAAACTGGCCGATCGTTTACATAATATGCGGACATTGGAGCATATGCCTCCTGAAAAAAGACTCAAGATTGCTTCTGAAACAGCTTTTCTTTTTGCCCCGCTGGCACATCGTCTGGGTCTTTATACCATCAAAAGCGAGATGGAAGATCTCGTCCTGAAATATACGGAGCCCGATGTGTATGAATCCATTTCTCAAAAACTCATTGAAACAGAGGAAGAACGAAGAAAGTTTATCCATCAGTTTATTAAACCGGTCGAAGCGCTGCTGAAAAAAGAAGACCTTAATTTTAATATCATTGGGCGTACAAAAAGCATCAATTCCATCTGGAAGAAAATGCTTAAAAAGAATATTCCGTTCGAGGAGGTTTATGATATTTTTGCTATCCGAATTATTATTGATTCGGACGATGTACATAAGGAAAAAATTGATTGCTGGAAAGCTTATTCACTTGTAACTCAGGTTTATACACCTAATCCGGAGCGCCTGCGAGATTGGATTTCGGTGCCCAAAGCCAATGGCTACGAGGCCTTGCATACAACAGTTATGAGCGATGCCGGCAAGTGGGTCGAAATTCAAATCCGTTCTTTCCGGATGAATGAAATTGCTGAAAAGGGCTATGCCGCCCATTGGAAATACAAGGAAAACAAAGATGGCATGGAGAATTCGCTCGACGATTGGTTGAAGAAGATTCGCGAATTGCTCCAGCGTCCAGAGGCCAATGCGCTTGATTTTCTTGATGATTTCAAACTGACTCTTTTCTCCGATGAAATATATGTATTCACACGAACCGGTGAACTGCGCAATTTGCCGAAGAACTCAACGATTCTTGATTTTGCTTATTCTATTCATACTGATCTCGGAAACCGGTGTATTGGCGCAAAAGTCAACCACAAGCTTGTTCCATTGAGTCATGTTCTCAACAGTGGCGATCAGGTTGAAGTGCTTACCAGCGACAAACAGTCGCCGAAAGAAGAATGGCTGCAAAGTGCCGTTACGGCCAAAGCCAAATCGCAAATAAAAATGGCTGTAAAGGAAGAACGCCGCAAAGCCATTGACCGTGGACGTGACATTGTTTTGCGTATGTTTGGCCAGGTTAAACTGGTGAGTGAGGAGCCTGTTTTGCTCGAATTTGCCAAATATACAGGGGTGCAGAGCGTGAGTGAATTGTTTTTCGAGGCCTCACATGGGAAAATTGACATAAAAATGGTCAAGGCCTTTGCCACAGTTCACGATCGTTCTGGCTGGCTTCAGTATCTGCGCATGCCTTTTGTCAGAGGAAAATCGGGCATAAAACCCGGTACGGAGCGAAGCCGCTTTATTCGCAAATCAAAAGGCGTTGAGCTTAACGTTGACTCCAAAATCTCTTACACCATTGCCGATTGCTGCAATCCAATACCGGGCGACGAAGTGGTTGGATTTGTTGTCTCGGAAAACACCCTCGAAATTCATCGGGCAAATTGCGCAAATGCTGTGCGAATCAGCGCCAGATATGGCGACCGCATTAAAAAAGTACAGTGGAACGATTCAAAACTCATTACTTTTAAAACCGCCATTCAGGTGTCGGGAATTGATAAAATCGGAATATTGAGAGATATAAGCCGCATCCTTTCCGAAGAAAATAATCTGAATATCAGCTCCATTTTTCTTGAAAGCAAAGGCGAAACCTTTGAGGGACGCATTATTCTTTTTGTCAACGATACCGAACATCTCAAAAATCTTATTGCCCAACTTAAAAAGGTTGATGGCGTTCAGCGTGTATTCCGATTGCGTTTGTCTGAAAATCAATGATGTTTTGTTCATTGAAATTTATTGGGATAGCATCTTCCTATTTAGGGCCTGCTGAAAAAGTCTGAGGCGCGCCAGATTTGAGGCGACAAGACGA
>DAOPKE010000168.1:0-3330 GCA_035390965.1 Bacteroidales bacterium
TAAATATCCATTGTTTATACAATGATTCAATTGAATTTGTAATCTTTCTTCAATGAAAAAATCTGTCCAGTTAGAATGAAATGTATTGATTTGCCGCAATGATCCGATATAATTATTGAATTTCAGACCAAATTGCTTCGATGTGTTTTGATGCAACAGTGCCAGACGAAAACCAAAATTCCGCCAGAAATGTTTTTCTGGTATGTCGGATTCAAGAAATTGCATCAGCAGAAAACTGGTTCCTCCATTGTCGATATCACATAAAATGGGTTCAGGAATGATTAATTGAGTATGAGCTGATGCCAGAAGTTCCAAGCCCTTTTTTTCGGATTCAAACATGCCTGGAAAACGATTATTGGGGTTGAATTTGACAAAAAAATGACCATCTGATGTGTTGATTTCCATGGCCGAACTGATGACTCCTCCGCCAACATGCCGCGAAGAAATAATTGTTAGCTCCGGATAATAATAATATAATTTTTGCGCTATTGCAACTGCAAGTGCTTTCATATAGCGGATTATAAAATATATGAAATCACAAATATAATTAACTTACCTTTGCATTGCAAATAATATCTTTATGAAGTCTCTTTTTTTACTTTTTGCATTGTTGCTTTCTTCGTTTCTGATGGCTCAGAATATTGAAAAGTCAAATACGAAAAAACATGCATCAAATTCTGCTCCTGCTGATCCCAAGGGATATCTGATCTGGGAAAATTTTGAAGATCTGTTGATGCCTCCGGCTTTTTGGCAGCTGCAACAAGGACCTACTCCCGAAACCTGGGATACTGCAACATTTGATCCTTCCTGGGGAAGCGCTTATGTTCATTGCATGTATGATGAATCTCTTGCTGGTGTGCAAAATGAATATCTGATCACCAATGTGATGAATATGAGCACTTTTGCAAATGTTTCGCTCAATTTCTATTTTCAGTTTTCGAAATACTGGGGTATAGCGCCTTATGATAACTATGATTTGATTGTGCTTGCCAGCACCGATAGTGCACAGACTTTTACCGATACCCTTTGGACGGAATTAAGTACCGATACTTCAGCATGGAATAGTTTTGACTGGGTTTTTGCTTCTGTCGATCTTTCGGCTTATATTGGTGAAGAAAAATTTGCGCTTGCGTTTGTGTATAGTGGATATGATGGCGCTGAAGCTGCAATTGATATGGTTTCTGTCGAAACGGTTGGCGGCATGAATGAAAACACTATTTCTTTCAATGTTTATCCGAATCCGGCAAATGAAATGCTGATGATTGAAACATTTGAAAAAGGTCTTTTATCGGTTTGTGATTTGCAGGGTAGGTCGGTGATGCAGAAAAACATTGAAGGTCATGAAATAATGAATGTTTCAACGCTTCCGACAGGAACATATTTTGTGGTTTTCAGAACGGAAATGTCAACAAAATATATTCCCCTGATCATAACACGTTAGAAAATGTTTCTGAATATTCAATCAGCCCGCGTTTGACGGGCTTTTTTGTTTTAAATGGCCGTCATGTCCAATTTGGGTTTTTTAAGGCGGAGGACAATGGCGGCTTTTTAAAAATATGTACTTTTGAACAAATATCTTTATATGAAAACCATTGTATTTTTTGTTTTAATGATGCCTTTGTTTCTTTTGGCACAGATACGAACCAATGCTGTTTCACAACACAAAATGCTTTCAGCCAAAAATGACAATGAAACCGGCTGGCGTAAAATCAATGGCATACATTATTTTCCAATGCTGGCAAAAGTTAATGGTAGTTATTCCGCAGAGGAGCTCCCGGAAGGGGTTTTACAAGGATCGAGAGCTGGAAATATTGTTTCATTGTATATTCGTTATGATTTGCTTGATGCAAAAATAAATATTAAAGGTTTGCTTTATGCCGAATGGGCCCGTCCGGTTGTTCCAATGCTCGACAGAGCTTTGCCCGATGCCCGGGTCGATAGTGTGCATCAGGGAATCAATCTGCCACAACCGTTTACCGGAAAAGATGTATTGATTGGTATTACGGACTGGGGTTTTGATTATACCAATCCGAATTTTTACGATACGGCTTTGCAGCATACACGTATCGAAGCGGCCTGGGATCAATGGAAAACGTCGGGACCTGCACCATCAGGTTTTTTGTATGGGACGGAATTTGAGGGAGAAACAGAATTGCTTTCTGCTCAATGCGATACATCGAATGTGTATGGATATGCATATCATGGAAGTCATGTAGCCGGCATTGCTGGCGGTAGCGGAGCTGGAACACCCTATCGGGGCGTTGCATTTGAGGCCGGTTATTTATTCACTACTTTTCTGGTGGATGCGGCAGCTGTTTTGGATGCATACAGTTGGATGCATCAATATGCAGTCAATGCAGGAAAACGTCTTGTAATCAATCAAAGCTGGGGTTTGTATTATATAGGAAATCCTGATGGGACATCTTTGATCAGTGAGGCCATTGATTCTCTTTCGGCTTTGGGTGTTGTTTTTGTATCAAGTGCCGGAAATAATGGTGATGCTGATTTTCATTTACTATATAACGCGTCTGCATCGGATACATTAAAAACTCATGTGAAATTTGACAGTTATTCCTATTATCCGCAAATGTTTGGCCAATGCCTGTCTTTGTGGGGAACTCCCGGAAACAGTTTCGAAGCACGTATTCAGGTATTGAATTCTTCGGGTGTCTTGTTGGCTGAAACTCCTTTTTATCTGACCGATACACTTGATTTTTATGTTGATGATACTTTGTTTGTCGGAGCTGATACGGTGTTGTTTAATGTTCTTGCCGATTCGGCCAATCTTTTGAATCAGCGTCCGTTTATGCAAATCAGGGTAGCCAGCCGCAATACAGCCAATAAGGTTATTCTTCAGATTCATGCTGATAGTGGTCAGGTTCATGCCTGGAATCTGATTGAATTAAACAATGGAGTAGGGAACTGGGGTTCTGATTTTGCGGCTCCCTATGCGGGTTACACGGCAGGTGATCCATATTACGGTATAGGTGAACCGGCTTGTGCACATTCCGCAATCGCTGTGGCAGCGCATAATTCCGAGTATCATCATCCAACTACAGGTGCATTGCTTGGTGGAAATATTGCCTATTTTTCGAGCTATGGTCCGCTGATGGACGGCACCATCAAACCTGAAATCTGTGCTCCAGGTTACAATATCTGTTCTTCTGTTTCATCTTTTACAACAACGTCATTCAGCAACGTGGTAACATCTGTTTCATTTGGAGGAAGAACATACAAATTTGTCCGCCTGAGCGGAACATCCATGTCGGGACCACTGGTAACAGGTGTTGTGGCTTTAATGCTTGATGCCGATTCTTCTCTGACGGTGAA
>DAOPKE010000169.1:0-1679 GCA_035390965.1 Bacteroidales bacterium
ACCTGCTGTATTTGATTTCGTATGCAAACAGCTTCCCATCTCTCTCTTCGATCCAGTCAATCTCTTGTTGATCATACGTTCTCCAGAAAAAACTGTTGTGTGGAGTTTTATTATAGGATAAATATTTAACGCGTTCGGAAATAATGTAGTTTTCCCATAATTGTCCAATATCATTGCGAAGCTCAGGTGTGTTGAAATTTGAGATTACGGCATTTCGGATTCCATTGTCAACAAAATAGTATTTCGAATTTTTTGTAACTTCCTTTCGCAGATTACGGCTGTACCCGCCGACTTTGAAAATGATAAATGTTTTTTCAAGCAAATCAATATATCTTTCAACGGTATTTCTGCTCAATGCCACTTTCTGCGCTATTTCAGAAAACGAAACTTCACTCCCGGTCTGAAATGCAAGCAACCTGAGAATATTCAATATCTTCGATGCATTTTTAATGCTATCAAGCTCAAGTATGTCTTTTAATAAATATGAATTGACAAGTTCAGAAAGATATTCCTGCTTCGAAACAAAATCCGGCAGATTCAGCAATTCAGGATAGGTCCCGAATATTAGTCGTTGCTCCAGATTCGATGCCGTTTCAATTTTGTTTTCTGTTTCAGTCAACTCACATTGCGCTATTGGAAACAGATTGTAACTGATGTTCCTTCCTGTTAATGGTTCGCCTAGTTTCTGCGAAATGTCAAATGCAGATGATCCGGTTGCAAGTATCGTCAAACCTTCTATTTCGTCAATCATCAGCTTCAGGATTTTTCCAATGTTTTTTATTTTTTGCGCCTCATCAATGATCAGTAGTTTTTTATTGCCAACTATTTGTCGGTATTCTTCAATTCCTTTGTTTTCAAGTTGCGCGGCAACCCGGAAATCTTCTCCGTTCAGCATCAGATATGGAATATCGGTTTGTTTGATGATTTCTCTGATCAGGCTGGTTTTCCCTGTGCGTCTGGCCCCCAGAATCACCAACACTTTTCCGGATGTCAGTTTGTCCTGAATTTTCCTCGTGATTGCTCGTGTAATATTCATTTTCCTGTTTTAACTGCACAAATATACGAAAAAACATTGAATGAAATGAATGAAATTAGCTAAATACGTTCAATGGCTATAAAAACACCCTTCCACTAATACCAACTTGAAATATACGATAGACCATAAAGATATCATGTATTTCACACATTGGTAAACGCAGGCGAGAATTATTTGGACAACAATATAATTCTCGCCGGTCTTTAAGCCTTAAGCGTTGCTAAATTCAGTTGCTTAAAGCTTAAAAATTTAAGGCTTAAGGGTCAGTGATTCAACGTTGTCTTTAAGCATTAAGCATTAAGCATTAAACATTAAGCTGCGAAGCTTTGTGCGTTGTGCCTTGTGCGTGGAGTTTATCACGCTGCAAGCGTGACGTTGAGCCGCATGCCCGGAGTTTATCCCAGCGTCCGCCGCGGCGGAGCGGGACCGCCCGCCAAATACAGCCTTCGAGCGATTATGATCAAACCTTTAAATGAATAAGGTTTATTTTGCTTTACTGAAAAAAATGATTATCTTTGTTTGTTGTAAAAGGTAAAATATTATCAATTAAGCTGAAAAAACAAATTAAAGACTAAAATATTGGTCGAAATATCGGAAATATTAAACCGTAACAATCCAAACAGCATTGCCATGGAACTGGCAA
>DAOPKE010000169.1:1779-3306 GCA_035390965.1 Bacteroidales bacterium
TAAAGAATGGTTTTGCGCTTTCACCATTTTTTCTCCCGCTGAAGGCCGGCGCCATGACTGCCCGGCGTGAGCCATTCCATGGTAACTTCGGCGTTTTCGCCGACAGTCTTCCGGATGGATGGGGAAATCTTTTGTTGGATCGTGTATTGCGAAAATACGGACTGGATCCGGCATTGCTCACGACCATTCAGCGGCTTTCGCTTGTTGGAAATAACGGCATGGGTGCATTGACCTATGAACCCGCATTTGTAGTACCTGAGCCGCAGACATTGGATGATCTCAACGTAATTGCTGCTGAAGTTGAGATGATAATGAATGACCAGGCATATAGCGAAACTGTCGAAGAGTTGTATTTTCAGGCAGGTTCATCTGCTGGTGCCAGACCCAAGGTGCTGATTATGTACGAAGGTGAGCACTGGCTGGTGAAATTCGCTTCATCAATGGATCCGTACAATGTTGGTGAAATTGAATTCGAATACTCGCAGCGCGCACGCAGAGCCGGAATTGAAATGCCTGAAACCCGGCTTTTTGAAGGAAAGTATTTTGGCGTGAAACGTTTCGACCGTGAAGGTGATGAGAGGTTTCATATGATATCGGCTGCGGGATTGCTGCATGCCGATTTCCGGTTGCCGTCGCTGGATTATACCGAGTTGATTAAAGCTACCAGAGCGCTGACCGGGAGTGTTGTAGAGGTCGAGAAAATGTACCGGCTTATGGCTTTCAATGTCCTGATTGGAAATAATGATGATCACGCGCGCAACTTTTCTTTTATTTACAAAAAAGGTGAATGGAAATGCTCACCTGCATATGATTTACTTCCTTCGGTTGGAATGAATGGCGAACACTGCACAGCTGTTGCGGGCAACGGACGTCCCAATGAAAACGATATGCTGCGGGTTGCAGCTATCTGTAGTATTGAGAATATGCGGGCCAAAGAGATTATTGAGGAAGTTGAAAGTTCTTTGTTGTGACGCACAAAGTGTATCGCTGGTTAATACGCAAATAGCATAATACGGAATTAGGGTCTGCTGAAAAACACGTAACACTCACAATATTAGAAACATATTTATCACATTGGACTTTGCAAATGCAAGTGTTTTTGTCCGGTTAGCGAAATAACCTTGCATTAGAGAATCTGCTGCTGCAGTTTTGAAATCATACAAATCATTTTTTATTTTTCGCCCATCATTTCAAAATAACTTCAACTATTACTGTGAGTGTTTGTTAGCCTGAGGCGCGCCATCTTCTTCGTTGCCATCGACTCGAAGTATTACTATACATCTTCGTCTTGTCGCCTCGAATACTTGTGCCGTACGAAGTTACGGTATAGCGCACCTCAGACTTTTTCAGCAGGCCCGAATTACACAAAACCTTAAGCTTTATGCATTAAGCCTTAAGCTTTAAGCATTAAGCCTTATGCTGCCTGCGTTGAGCTCTGCGCATTGTACGTCTGAAAGTCCCGACCATAAGCGCCGGGATGCGCCCTGCGCGTTGCGCCTCATGCGTTGTGCCCTGTGCGTTGTGCCC
>DAOPKE010000170.1:0-1538 GCA_035390965.1 Bacteroidales bacterium
TTAACCTCAACCTTAACCTCAACCTTAACCTCAACCTTAACCTCAACCTTAACCTCAACCTCAACCTTAACCTTTTTTGGGCTAGCTACAGAATGTCAGGGAAGCACCTATAGATGAAATAAAGTTTTGCATATTAAAAATATTCCCGTACGTTTGTAAAAAAATATACAGTTATGGGAAAAGGAGATATGAAATCAAAACGCGGTAAAATTCACCGTGGCAGCTATGGTAAAAAACGTCCGCGTCATGCAGAAAAGCTTGCTCCGGTTGCAAAAGAACTCGAAGAAAAGAAAAAAACTGCAAAGCCGAAAGAAAAAGCGGTTAAGCCAGTAGAGGCAGTTGCCGAAGAACCCAAAGCAAAAAAAGCGCCGGCCAAAGCCAAAGCGAAAAAAGAAGCTACCGATCAGCCCGATTTGTTTGATGCCGGCGATGCTGCGAAAACAGAATAGCTAACGCAAAAGTTACGATAATTAATCTGTTGACTCTTTGACGGCCTAATCCTGCTGTCTCCTTCGATACTTTTCTTCGCTTCGCTTCAAAAAACTCAGGATGACAGCAGGACTCGGATGAAAGTAAATTCATTATGACAAAAGTGGGGTCAACTATTTACCCAAATATGATTTGTCCTTTTTGCGAAACTGCAAAGCCGGATGTTGCTTATACCGCTTCCGGCTTTCACTTTTTCAGATGTCCCGCATGTCATTCGCTTTTCCGCGCCGACAGCGATGTTGCGATTGATCACCAATACGACGAAGACTATTATGGTGACAGCCCGAAAGAAAAATTCTGGCTGAAACCTGTCGTTTGGCTGCTCAATGCAGAGCGGGGCAGTCGCGCAAAATTTATTTCAAAAAAAATCCCGAAAGATTCATCTGTGCTCGACATTGGCTGCGGCAATGGTGCGCTGCTGCATAAAATTCATCAGTTGTCAGGTGCAGCAGTTACCGGTGTCGAAATGGACAATGTCGCGGCACGCCGGGCGCGTGACCGTGGCTGTATCACCGTGTATTCCGATTCATTCGAAAAGGCGCCCCTAACCGAAGGCAGTTTCGATGCGGTTTCCATGATTCATTCGTTTGAGCATATTCCACAACCCGCGCCCACACTGACAAAAGCAGTTGCCTTACTCAAACCCGGTGGCACTTTTTACATGGCCATTCCAAACATCAATTCCATTCAATATTCTATATTCCGGAAACACTGGCTGCATCTCGATCCGGAGTTTCATCTGCATTTTGTTTCGCGTCAGCAATTGCTGAAACTTGCATCTGGAACCGGTTTAAAGCACATTAAAACCCGCCACTTCAATCCGGTGCAAAATATTCCGAGCTTTATTCTTAGCGCCATGAATCTTGTAACCAGCCGTCGTGATGTGCTTTTCAACATGCTGCGCCACAAAAAGAAATTACGCAATCCATTCAACATTTTATTGTTTATTTTTCTGATGCTATTCGCCGCGATTTTGCTGCCCTTTGCCATCATTGAAGAATGCATTTCGTGCCTCACCGGCTGCGGCGCCACGGTGGATTATGTGTTTG
>DAOPKE010000170.1:1638-3293 GCA_035390965.1 Bacteroidales bacterium
AATATTACACCCGATAGGGTACAATAATGTTAATTATTGGCGAAATATTACCCGTTCGGGTATAAATTTCCTGTTTTGTTGTATATTTGTACCCTAACGGGTATAAAATGGAGAATCTTTCATTATCGGATTTTATAAAGAACAGAAGAAAAAAGCTGAAGCTCACGCAAAGTCAGATAGCTGCAAAAGCGGGTGTAGGTTTGCGCTTTATAAGGGAATTGGAGCAAAACAAAACCACTTTGCGGATGGACAAAGTAAATCAGGTTCTGGCGCTTTTTGGAATGGAGCTGGGACCACAACCAATTAACCGAAAAAATTTAAGCGATGAGGAAAGCAGAAGTCAGAATGCATGATATACCGGCCGGAATCCTGACTGAAGATGACAGTGGGTACACTTTTACTTATTTGCCATTGTATCTTTCAAAACCAGAATTTCCGGCAATAAGTCTCACATTACCGAAAACAGATATTCCATACAAAAGCAATGTATTATTCCCGTTTTTTGATGGGTTGATTCCGGAAGGGTGGTTGCTTGATATTGCTCAGAAAAACTGGAAAATTAATCAACGTGACCGCATGGGGCTGTTGATGGTTTGTTGTTTAGATTGTATTGGAGCTGTAAGTATTGTTCCTTTAATCGAAGAATGAAATGAAGCGTTGTCTGTATTGTTATAAAGAACTTGGCGACGAAGTGGGTGATTATCACTTTGCATGCAGCAAGGTATATTTCGGCAAGCCTGTAGCACCTGAGTTTTCTTATGTAGAAAAGGATTTACCGGAGCTGGGTTTGCAGGTCATACGAAGTCATTATGCCGTGACTGGCGTACAACCGAAAATATCGCTGAGCTTACAAAAAGGAGAGAACAAAGATGCACCAATGCGTCTTACTATAGTAGGCTTTGATAGTAAATATATTTTGAAGCCCCAAACCGATTTATATCCGCACTTGCCGGAAGTGGAGGATTTATCAATGCATCTGGCTGCAATAGCCGGAATTTCCACAGTGCCTCATACGTTAATCCGAACGAAGTCCAACAACCTGGCGTACATAACAACACGGATTGACCGGCTGAAGAAAGCCCGGATACACATGGAAGATATGTGTCAATTGACTGAGCGTCTGACCGAGCACAAATATCACGGATCGCATGAGCAGATTGGAAAAACGATCTCAAAGTATTCCCAGAACCCTGGTCTCGATCTTGTGAATTTTTATGAGCAGGTGCTTTTTTCATTTCTGATTGGAAATGCAGATATGCATCTCAAGAATTTCTCATTGTTGGCTGATCCTGATCTTGGATATACGCTGGCTCCGGCTTATGATCTTGTTTCTACGGCATTGGTATTACCGTCTGATACCGAAGATTTAGCGCTTACTTTAAACGGGAAAAAGAAAAAGTTACGGCTAAGTGATTTCATGAAAGCAATGACGAGTAATGGTATCCCAGAAAAAGCACAGCGAAACATTGTTGATAAAATGGAGGCTGCTGTTCCTGAAATAATTCAGTTTATTGACTATGGTTTCCTTCCGAAAACGATGAAAGAATTGTTTCAGAAAATTATCTCAGACCGGGCACACAGACTGTATTTCAAAAAAGTCTGATGCATCATCGGCGTAGTTTCAATAGCAATCGGGGTTCGTATTTGTTCGCCCA
>DAOPKE010000171.1:0-3200 GCA_035390965.1 Bacteroidales bacterium
TGTAGACCATATAAAACAAAACCACGACTCCGGAGGAGTCGCATATAAGGAGCTTTGTCTTCTGACAATGCTTGTTTAAATGCAATCCGCCAGCCGGCGGATCGTGTGGTCGGTATTGGTTTTTCTACAGATATGCGATGCCTGCCTGTTTGTCAGGCATCAGCCAACAAAACGTTCAATGAAATTGCTACAATTGACTATTTTATATTTCCATTTGGTATAAAAAGTACAAAAACAGGATCCGCCAGCTGGCGGATCCAATCCACCTGTTTTTGAAAAACATTGTTTCAATATTTTCGTTTTATTCGACCTCTCCGAGGTCGTTCTTGTTCTACCTTTTACCCGGCCATACTGGCCGGGCTATTATTATTTGACCCGCGCTGCAGGTCGGTTAATACCAAAGTGTCCTGATGGCGAAATCAGGAAAATCAGATTTCGATTATTTTATTCCGGATGCCATATTTTATCAGCTCCACCGTTGTTTTAAGCCCGAGCTTCTGCATAATATGCGTTTTGTGTGTTTCAACAGTGCGGATGCTTATGAACAGTTTGTCGGCCATTTCCTGATTCGAAAGACCTGCACAAAACAGCTGCAACACTTCGTTTTCGCGCTGCGACAATGGTTCTGATGCCGGGTCCGCTTTTTCTTCTTTTTCCAGTTTGCGCAACAGCGCTTTGCGCAGCACCACCGACGTCGCTTCGCCAAAATATTCTTCACCAGTGAAAATGCGGCGTATGGCATCGGTGAGTTCCCGTGCCGGAATATTTTTCGGCAGATATCCTCTTGCACCGGCCTTTATTGCTCGGATAATATATTCTTCGTTATTGTGCATGGACAGAATCAGCACCGGCAACGAAGACCTGATCTGGTGAACCAAAGGAATGGCATCAATGCCCGACTTGTCGGGAAGCGAAATGTCGAGAATCAGAACATCCGGCACGCATTGTTCCAGAATGTTCAATGCTTCTGCAACAGAACCGGCTTCTGCAACAACTTCAATGTCGGTTGTTCCTGCAATGATTGCATTCACGCCATCACGTACAATGTCGTGATCATCCACAAGCATTATTTTTATTTTGTCTGTCATGTTTTTTTATACTTGATAAGTCAGTTCTATTCTGGTTCCGCAATTCTGCTGTGAATTGATATTAAGTTTTGCATCCAGCAATGCAGCCCTTTCCCGTATATTGGCGAGTCCCTTTCCACGCATGGGTTCTTCCGGGCCAAATCCACAGCCATTGTCCTGTATCTGCAACGAAAGCTCATTGTTTTCGAAAACAAATTCAACAATAATTTCTGAAGCATTGCTGTGTTTAACAGCATTGGTCAGTGCTTCCTGCAGTATTCTGTACAGATGGGTTGCATTCAGTTCGCTTAGCGTTAAATCAACATCGGTAATGGCCTGTTGAATTCGTATTCCGGCACTCTCTTCCATTTGTGTGCAGAGACTGCGTAAGGCGCTGCTGAGGCCAAATTCTGAAAGTTCAGAAGGAACAAGTCCTTTTGATATTTTCCGCAATTCAGTGATTCCCTGATTGACTAATTTTTGCGAAGCCACGTATGGAGCCAGATTCTGAATGTTTTCATATTGGCCCATGCTTTCAAGCTGAAAACGTGCGGCCACAAAAATCTGTCCGATGCCATCGTGCAGTTCTCTCGAAAGTCGCTGCCGTTCTTTCTCCTGGCCTTCAATAAAGGATTCAAAACGTTGTTTTCGTTCTTCGTCGAGTTGTTTTTCGCGCGCCAGAATTTCATTGTGCTGATCGCTGAGTTTCTGCGACATTTCGTTGAAGGCGTCGGCCAGTTCGCCAATTTCATCACTGCTCTGATGTTCAACCTTAATGCCCAGGCGCCCTTTGCCGATTTCGGAAACTGCGTTGCGCAGCCGGAGAATGGGTTTTGTAAAAAAGTTTGAAAGCCAGAAGGAGACAAAAACAAGAACAAATACAATGGCGACACTTACAACCAACAATGTGTTTCGCAGATTTTCCAATGGAAGCAGGGCTTCGCGTTTATCAATTTCAGCCAGAATGGCCCAGTCCAGCCCGGGTATCTGCAGCCGGCTGTAGGAGCTGAGAACCGGAATTCCGCGATAATCATTGCCAAGCATTTGTCCTTCGTTGCTGGCAAAAACATCGGCAGTGGGGTTTGTTTTCACCAATGTCTTCATGACGGATTGCTCCTGAAAACGTGACTGACTCCGCATCAGATAATCGTTACCGGTCACATAAACTTCGCCGCTGTAGCCAAGGCCGTTCTGATCATTCTGTTCCAGCAGAATACTGTTCAGTGCATCGGCCGAAATGCTGATTCCAACAGCGCCGGAAATATTTGAATCCAGCTGCAGCGGTGCAAAAACATGAATCAAAGGAAGTCCTGTTGCGGTATCATAATCTGTAATAATGACATCCTTTTCCCGAATGGACAATTCTGCCGCCTTCAAAAAACCGGCGTTTTGTTTTTGCGAAAAATATATGGCTGCTGTTTGTTTGTGACTGTCAGGTGAAATTATGAAGCCGCTTGATTTGTCTGAAACAAGTATCAGCTCATGATGTCCGGGACGGTCGAACACGGCTGAAAACACATAGCTTCCGGGTGATGAAATTCCGATGGAATCACCGTCGTGCAATTGACCTGATTTATTGTTCAGCTCTGAAAAAACATTGTTCAGTTCCTGTGAACGGCCTAACTGCAACACCTCTGCACTGCGGTCGCGAAAGTATTGTTCAAGCTGAAATTTGCGGGCATTGCGGATTGTTTTAAGCTGCGCAAATGTCCGGTCTGTTACCGATTCCCGCGCAATGCGATAAGTGAGCAGTCCGGTCACGGCAATGATGATAATTCCCGTCAGAGACAGAAATAAAACAAAGCGGTCGCGGAGGTTGGTTTTCATTTTGAATCAGGTGGTACAAATATACGGGTTCTGTATTTGCCTGCAACATCCATCTTTATATTGGGAATTTCTCTAAATTGATACGCGTTACGATATTCCATCGTTCCGGCCAAAATTAACCCTCGAAGAGTTCCGGACTCTTCGAGGGTTTTATAAACAGGCCGGAATATGGAATCGTCGTAACAGATTCAAAAACAACGATTCCATATCCTTTCGCTCCTACGTCGCTTTCGGACGATGGAATATTGTTTTTGAAGAAGTCTTGTTTTTGGACATCCTCTTTGTTTTTCTATTTTCTAAAGACAT
>DAOPKE010000172.1:0-2944 GCA_035390965.1 Bacteroidales bacterium
ATATATGAGTTATAGCGAATGGCTGATCTTCGCTCTCGCTCTGATTCTCGTTCTGGTTCCCTGCATCGAGTGTGAGAACGGGAGCGAAGTAAAAAACAGAACTCCAAACCTCGCTCTCGCTCTGACTTAAGTGTGAGTGCGAGTGAACAGAAAAAAAACAGCCCTTTGGGCTGTTTTTTTTTGTAGCGGGGACGAGAGTTGAACTCGTGTCCGCCAGCTGGCGGATATGAATCCGTCGCTCATTTAATGCCAGCCTTCTGCTCTTTTATTAAATCCCAGATAAAATCTCTTCCTTTGGCCGATTTGAGCTGCTTCTCTCTATCCATTGCAGACCTTTTATCCTGATATTCCTCTGTGTAAAATAATAACCACGGCCTATACCTAATTGTCCAGCCTTTATTTGCAAGGACATTATGAGATTTAAGTCTGGCTGTTACATCTGAAGAATACCCAATGTAAATCTTGTCAAATTCAGCCGAATATAAAACATAAACTGTATACATCTTGAAAACATCTACAAAAAAAACAGCCCAAAAGGGCTGTTTTTTGTAGCGGGGACGAGAGTTGAACTCGTGACCTACGGGTTATGAATCCGTCGCTCTAACCACCTGAGCTACCCCGCCATTTGGGAGTGCAAAAGTAATAAATCATTCTATTTCGGACAAAAATATTTACTTTGAACAAAAAATTTTATGAGAACAATACACACAATGCTTATCATAATGGCGTGTTTTTGCGCATCAGGACAGGTTTTGAACATTGAGCAGCAACGTATTATCACCGATACTATCGGCTGGTCCGGGACCGTTGGGTTTTCGTCGTCGTTAACAAAAAACAGCTCAACCCTGCTTTCGGTCAACATGAAAGATCATGTTCAGTATAAGACCGATACTGCGTTATATCTCATGTTTCTCGATTACGGACTTACCAAAAGCAAAGAATCGGACTTCGATAATGCCGGAACCCTGCACTTTCGTTATAACTATAAAATAAAGCCATATTTGACGTTTGAAGCATTTACTCAAGGTCAGTTCAACAAACTGCTCAATGTGCAATTCAGATGGCTCAGCGGCTGCGGACCGCGTTTTAAGGTCATCGGGAAAAAGCATTTTCGGGTGTATGCTGCCGCGTTATATATGTATGAATTTGAAGAAGTTGAATCTCCCCGCCTGTTTCATCGTGATCATCGCTTAAGTAACTATATTTCAGCTACCTGGAAGTTTAAATCCAGCGCCATCGTCACCAACACCTTGTATTATCAGCCATTAATAAGTTCCTTTGCCGATTATCGTATATTCAATCAGTTCGACCTAAACTTTAAAATCACCAAAAATCTGTCGTTTACTACTTCGTGGCGCTACTTCTTCGACTCCAATCCACCCGAAAATGTGGTGCACAGCACCCAATTTCTAAGTAACGAAATCACCTATCAATTTTAATTGATTGCTTACAGCTCAAACCATTTAGTTACATCCGTAAACGTACTTTTTCCGCTTTTGTGAATGTAGTCATTCTTGTGTGAATCGTAGGTGTAGTCTTTACCCCATGATTCGTGATTTGCTATAACTTCGTTCAGTGCGTTACAAATGTAATCAATATCCTGAATGGTCATTGTCTGGTGAAGCGACAGTCTCACCCACCCCGGTTTGAGCGAAAGATCGCCATGGTTGATCATGTCGGTAATGTGTTGCGATTTCTCATAACTCACATCGAGCAGATAGTGTCCGTAAGTACCGGCACAAGCACACCCACCCCTGACCTGAATGCCAAACCGGTCATTTAGCAGCTTAACAATCAGATTGTAATGCATTTTTTCGTGATAAAAAGAAATCACCCCGATTCTTTTCCGATGTTCGGGTGCAAGAACATGAATTCCATCCATCTGGTCAAAGGCCGCAAAAGCACGTTTTAGCAGCATATCTTCGGCTGCATGTATATTTTTCGTCCCCATCTGCTCTTTCAGTTTGATGGAGAGTGCAGTGCGCATGGTTTGCAGAAAGCCGGGTGTACCGCCGTCTTCGCGCACTTCTATATCGTCGATGTAACGGTATTCGCCCCATGGATTGGTCCATTCCACGGTACCGCCGCCCGGATTGTCTGGGGCTTTGTTGCTGTAGAGTTTTCCATTGAAAATCAATACCCCGCTCGATCCAGGACCGCCAAGAAATTTATGTGGACTAAAGAAAACACCGTCAAGATCCTGACCTTCGGGACCCGGATGCATGTTGATATCGCTGTAGGGCGCTGTGGCTGCATAATCGGCAAAACATATTCCACCGTATTTGTGAACCAATGCTGCCATTTCGTGAATAGGTGTTTCGATTCCGGTTACATTCGATCCGGCCGAAAACGAACCAATGATGCGTCGTCCCTGATATTTTTTTAATGCTGTTTCCAGATGATTCAAATCAATCAACATGTCGTTGCCGGGGGGCACTACCACTACATCTGCTGCGGTTTCGTACCAACTGGTATGGTTGGAATGATGCTCCATATGACTGATAAGTACGACCGGACGAATGCTAGTGTCGAGGCAATCATTGCTGCTGTTTATTTTACCGCAGTATTTCAGCCCCAGAATGCGCTGAAGTTTGTTTATGGCAGCGGTCATTCCAAACCCCACGGGCAGAAAAACATCGCCAGGACCTGCATTTACATGGTTTTTTATAATGTCGCGGGCATGATGATAGGCATGGGTCATCAGCGTGCCGGTAGCGCTGGTTTCGGTATGGGTATTCCCTACCCAAGGCCCGATAACGTCTGAAATCCGCTCTTCGATGGGCTTGTACATGCGTCCGGAGGCAATCCAGTCTGCATAAATGAGTGGAAATTCTCCGTAGGGGGTTTTCAGAATGGCATTGTCGCCAACGATATTTTTGCGGATTTCTTCAAATGTCTTCATCGGGGGAATAGATTTCAGCGCAAAAGTAAAAAATACTTCCTA
>DAOPKE010000173.1:0-2935 GCA_035390965.1 Bacteroidales bacterium
AGCATCCAGCTCATGCGGTCATCGACAAGTGCAAATATTTTTTTCAGGAAGACATTGGTTTTTGCGGAGTCAAATATAAACAAAAAAGCCACCCGGAGAGGATGGCTTTTCAATAATGTGTCTGATGCGATTATTCGCCCAATGCAAGGCGGTAGAATTTGGTCACATTCAGGTTGGCACTTACTGATTTCAGGTACTGAGCAACAGTCATGCTGCCGTCTTTGATATAATCCTGATTTAGCAGAGTACTTTCCTTATAGAATTTGTTGAGTTTGCCTTGGGCAATTTTCTCAAGCATTTCTTCGGGTTTACCTTCCTGGCGTGCTTGTTCTTTGCCAATTTCGATTTCCTTTGCAATGATTTCGGCCGAAACATCGTCCTTGTCAACAGCGATGGGTTTCATCGAGGCAATTTGCATAGTTACATCTTTGCCGGCTTCAAGCGCTTTTTCGCCACTTTCGGTCAGGCCGGCGATAGTGCTGATGCGGTGATTGTAATGATTATAGACTACAACGCAAGGAGCTTCGATGCATTCGTAGTGGGTAAGGGTAATTTTCTCGCCGATTTTTCCAACGAGGTCAGTGGTGAGGTCAGCAATGCTACGGCCGTCAATCTGAAGTGCATTGAGTGCATCCAGATTTTTGGGTTTAAAAGCGATCGCTGCATCAATGAATGATTTGGTGGCTGAAACGAAGTCGTCGTTTTTGGCAACGAAATCGGTTTCACAATTCATCATAATCACTGCACCGAAAGTGTTGGTTTCGTCGGTTGCTGCAATAACAAAACCTTCGTTTGCTTCGCGGTCAGCACGTTTTACGGCCAGTTTTTGTCCTTTTTTACGAAGAATTTCAATGGCTTTTTCGAAATCGCCTTCTGATTCAACGAGGGCGTTTTTACAATCCATCACACCGGCTCCGGTCAAATCGCGGAGTTTATATACATCTTGTGCACTAATATTTGCCATGGTTCTGAAATTTTTAGTCTTTTACTTCAATATTGGTTTTGCGGTGACCACCTTTAGCGGGGGCCTTGCTCAATACGCGTTTGCGTTTTGGTTTGTCGGATCCGTCTTCTTCGTCCAGAGCGGGTTCTATAAGGTTTCCATCCTTGTCGTATTCTTCTTCCGCTTCTTCGGATACTTCAGCATCTTTGGTCATTTTTCTTTCTTCGAGACCTTCGTTGATGTGGCTAACAACTTCCTGAAGAATCAGTGAAATTGATTTGCCGGCGTCGTCGTTTCCGGGAATCGGAAAATCAACCTTTTTGGGATCTGAATTTGTATCAACGATTGCAAAAGTCGGGATGCCCAGAATCCGGGCTTCGTCAACAGCAATGTGTTCTTTGGCAATATCAACAATGAAAAGTGCTGAAGGAAGTTTGTTCAGTTCGGCGATTGAACCAAGGTTCTTTTCAAGTTTTTCACGTTCACGTTTAATTTGAAGACGTTCACGTTTTGAAATATTGGTGAAAGAAGGGTCGTTGAGCATTTTGTCAATATAGGCCATTTTTTTCACAGCTTTGCGAATGGTGGCGAAGTTGGTGAGCATGCCGCCCGGCCAGCGTTCTACCACATAAGGCATCGATGCGTTTTTGGCTGATTCAGCCACGATTTCTTTTGCCTGTTTTTTTGTTCCTACAAAGAGAATTTTTCGTCCTGATTTTGCAATTTGTTTCAGAGCTGCACCGGCTTCATCCATTTTGGCAATGGTTTTATACAAGTCGATGATGTGAATTCCATTTTGCTCCATGAAAATATAAGGAGCCATGTTGGGATTCCATTTGCGTTTGAGGTGACCGAAGTGACATCCGGCCTCCAGAAGTTGATCAAAATTTACGTTTGCCATTTAAATTGTGTTATTTGTTTACATTCCTTTCGTTTGAAAAAGCAATTGCTGAGTAGCGTTTTCAACGGTCTCAGCAATTTGGATACTAAACGCGATGTCTTACAACGACTATCGTTTAGAGAACTGGAATCTCTTCCTTGCTTTTGGACGACCTGGTTTTTTACGTTCAACCATACGTGGGTCGCGACGCATCAGACCTTGTTCTTTTAAGGCCGGACGATATTCTTCGTTCAGTTCTACCAGTGCGCGTGAGATGGCGAGACGCAGCGCCTCGGCCTGTCCTTTATATCCACCGCCATCAAGCAATGCTTTTACATCATATTTTCCGGTAGTGCCGGTGATGATGAATGGCTGGTCAATAATATATTGAAGCGTTTCGAGCGGGAAATAATTTTTATAATCCCTGCCATTGACAGTCATTGTTCCATTTCCGGGTGTCAGTCTCAGACGGGCAACGGCTGTTTTTCTTCTTCCTAAGGTCAGTGTTTCAGACATGTCCTTTATTTGATTTCGTTAATATTCACAGATTTGGGCTGCTGGCCTTCGTGTTTGTGTTCGGTACCAGCATATACATACAGGTTTCTGAACAACTCAGCGCCTAATTTTGTTTTTGGAAGCATCCCTTTTACAGCCATTTCTACAACGGCTTCAGGTTTGCGTTTCAGCAGGTCGGCAGGATTGGTGAAACGCTGTCCGCCCGGATATCCTGTGTGGCGAACATATTCCTTATCTGTCAGCTTGTTGCCGGTCAGTTTCACTTTTTCTGCATTGATGACAATCACATTGTCCCCACAGTCCGAATTCGGTGTGAAACTTGGTTTGTGTTTTCCTCTGAGCATGAATGCCACCATGGCGGCAAAACGTCCCAAAGATTGGTCTGTTGCATCAACAATAACCCACTCTTTATTAGCGTTGGCCTTGTTGATTGATTTCGTTTTATAACTGAGCGTGTCCATTACAATTGTTTTAGAGAGAAATAAGCCCATTTTTCAAATCGGGCTGCAAAGGTAGAAATATTTTTTTATTAACCAATACCGTTTGATAAAAAAAGTTTGAAAATAGTTGATTTTTACTGTTTTAATATTTTTTTA
>DAOPKE010000174.1:0-2914 GCA_035390965.1 Bacteroidales bacterium
GAAAAATATTTTACAATTGAGCGAAGTATCCCTACTTCGCTCAACATTTTTTAATATCTTCGCATTCCGCATGGACAACTACCACAATCAATACACACTCGGTGAGGTTTTGCAACAGCTGATTGATAAATTCAGGCTGCGCAACCGCATGAACAGCGAAGCGCTGCAAGCGGCCTGGCCCGAAATTGCCGGAGCACTGGTGGCACGTCACACCAAATCGGTGCAGCTCGATGGGCCTGTGTTGTATATCGAAGTCGATGAGCCCGCGCTGCGCAACGAATTGCTGTACATGCAAAGCGATATCATTAAAGCCGTGAATGAACGACTCCATAACGATGCGGTAGAAAAATTAGTCATCAGATAATTTCAACAAGAATGAATATACAGCTGCGTCCGGCCACTGAAGCCGACTTTCCGGAAATACTCGGCATGATAAAAGAGCTTGCTTTGTTTGAAAAAGCACCGGAAAAAGTGACCAACTCCGTCGAACAGATGCAACACGAGAAAGATTTTTTCCACTGTATCATGGCCGAAAACGAAGACGGAACCATCGTCGGCATGGCGCTCTATTTCTTTGCTTACTACACATGGGTAGGGAAGTCGCTCTATCTGGATGACTTGTATATCAAGCCGCAGTATCGCGGAAATGGCATTGGCACTATGCTTTTGAAAGAGATCATGAATATTTCGAAAGAAGAAAAATGCACCCGTATCCGCTGGCAGGTCCTCGACTGGAACACACCGGCCATTGACCTTTACAAAAAAATGGGCATGACCCTCGACGGCGAGTGGATTAATTGTGATTGGATCAATGAGAAGTAGCCAGTTGTGTCCCGATAGCAATTGGGAAGTCAGTAGCCAGTCTGCCGCGGCTAAGTGAGTAATTTTTAATGATAAAGGAATACAGAATGCAAGAATAGA
Organism: Bacteroidales bacterium; assembly: GCA_035390965.1. Lineage (GTDB taxonomy): Bacteria > Bacteroidota > Bacteroidia > Bacteroidales > DTU049 > GWF2-43-63. Next base: position 922 of record DAOPKE010000174.1, read on the forward strand.
ATCTTGCTGACACAATTACAAATTCATTTGAAGAAAATCCAGCAGATTTATTTGTTTTATTCCTTTGTAATCATTTCCGATTATAGAGTCGTTCAGAGTAACAACAAATTTCGGATAATTGTCAGGTATTTGCATCAGATTACCGAATTCGCGATTGACAACTTCTTTATCGGTAAGTTGCAGACACACCTGAACATAAATCTGAAGTCCGTTACGGTTGGCAACGAAATCGATTTCCTGTTGATCAAGTTTTCCAACCTGCACAGCATATCCCGATTGAATCAAGTGCAAAAACACAGCGTTTTCAAGTGTTTTATGTAAATCGTTTCTGGAGTGATGGCCAGTAATAGCATTACATAATCCGGTATCTTCGAAATAATACTTTTCACCTATTTCAAATATTTTCAATCCATTTACTTCGGCTCGTTGAACCTTATGAATAATGTAAGCATTTGTCAGAGCCCGAAGATAATTCAGTGTCAGTTGCGGAGATATAGCAATGTGCTGCGACTTCAGAAATTTACTAATGTTTGCAGCAGAAAAAAGGCTTCCTACATTGTCGGCCAGATAACGGATCAGGTTTTCCAGAAATGTTATATTCCGTATGTTTTCACGGGCAACCACATCTTTCAACATAATGGTTGCATATACACTGCGAAGATATTCAAACGGCAGGTCTCCAGTCAGCTCAACATTTGTAAGATAAGGCATTCCACCATAGGTGAGGTATTTCATCACACTGCCATACTCAGGTTTTAATTTATGAAAACGAAGAAACTCACTAAAACTGAGCGCATGAACAGAAATCTCAATATATCTTCCAGCTAAATGGGTGGCCAGTTCTCCCGATAACATGTGCGCATTGCTTCCGGTACAATAAATATCGCATTTGTTTTCAGCAAGCAAACTCCGCAAGGCCAGCTGAAATTGCTCGATCTCCTGTACTTCATCAATGAAAAGAAAATTCTTTTGTCCTTTTATCAGGCGTCCCTGTGCAAATGCCAACAAATCTTTATAAGTCTTTAAATGAAGGAACCCTTCAGTCTCGCAATTGACAAAAATAATATTGGCCTTTTTAATTTCTTTGCGGATAACATCGGCTATTTGCAGCATAATAAAGCTTTTGCCGACTCTTCGTTGCCCCGTAAGAATCTTTATCAGAGGCTTTGAGATATACGGACGGACTTTTTCAATATAATCGGGACGTAGAATGTATCTGGGCATAATAGTTTCATTTATACATGAATGATTTTACAAATATACGAAATATTTCATGTATAACGTAAATATAATTCACAAATTAATATTCCGGAAACTACAAAGTTGGGTATGACCCTCGATGGCGAGTGGATTAATTATGACTGGATCAATGAATAGCAGTGAGCGGTGAGTAATGAGCAGTGAACTTAGTTGGGTGTGGTCAGTGGTGAGTGGTTAATGGTTAACGGTTAATGGTAGTGTCAGTTGTGAGTAGCCAGTAGCCAGTTTTATGATGTTGTTACAAACGTTTATCCCAAAAATTATCATTGTCGATTCCTTTGAAAACGACTACGGATGTAGTCGAATAATAATAGCCCGATGCCCTGATTGCTGAGTTCACGAAGTTCAGGGCTACGGGAACAAGAAGAGCGAAGCACCTTTGAAAAACGAGATGTAGAATAGAAACCCAAAAAAAGTATCCCCCCTGTTTAATGATTTGTAGAAAAAATCATATAAATTTGCATATTAGCAAGACCAACAACTATCAGACCTGGTCTATGTGATTTGGTGGAATTGGTCGGATGATGTGAGGCCTATAAACAAGTTGTCAGTAACCTAATAGTAAGTGATGTACACATCTGAACAAATAGAATTATTCGACAAGGTCTTCAATTATTATGTTGACTTTGAAATTACAAAAAAGGAAAGGAACAATCCTACTGAAACTTTGTTTTCTAAAAAGTATCCATGCAATAAAAAATGGTCTTTGAGTAAGTTGTTAAGAGTAGACTAA
>DAOPKE010000175.1:0-2867 GCA_035390965.1 Bacteroidales bacterium
TGGCAGCGGGCCAGAACGAGCTGAGCCAGAACAACAATCCGGTGGGCACAACCGGTAATACGAATCCCATAAATGTTCAGATCAATCAACAGGAGCAGGTTAATTACGAAAATAACATCTACAATACCAACAACGACGTTCAGCAAAAGAGCGAAGGCGGAATTCAGATTCAGGCCGGATCGCGCAGCAGAGGGACCTCTTCGCCATCGGTGTCGTATTCTTCATCAGGATCAGGAAAGGCAAAACACAGTTTTGTAAAAGACATTTCTAAGAGCATCAAAGCGTTTCAATACAAACACAGCGGAAAAAAGAAATTCCGCCGCCACGGTGGCAAACACAGCCGCAGCAGTATTCTCAGATGTTTTAATTAGCATAGTTGAGGATGTCTCAAAAACAAACTAAGCACAACGACATTCCATAGTTCAGCAAGCTTTGCCGGCAATTTAGCTTCTGGCGAGGAACATGGAATAGTCGCATAAGATACAGTCTTGTGCACGACACAAAAACAACGCTTTAGGCACTAACGACTCTTCCATGTCTTTCATTTCATTCCAGACTATGGAAGGTCGGTTCGCTTGAGGAAGTTGTTGTTTTTGTTGTTACATTCCATTTTGAGACAGTCTCAACTTGAATTTTTTGGTCAGCTGTGCGAAGATTTCTATCTTCGCACCCACCTATGTCAGTATTCAAAACACTTCGCTCCTTTCCGCGCAATTTCTACACCGTCATTGTGATGGAATTTTTCGAACGCGGCTCTTATTACGGCGTCATGTCGGTGTTGTCGGTATATCTCGCACTTGGTGTAAACGAAGGCGGGCTGGGCTTTTCGAAAGAAAGCATCGGCGTAATTAAAAGCACGGTCACTCCCCTGCTCTATTTCCTGCCCATTCTTTCGGGCGCGCTGGCAGCTCGTTTCGGATATAAAAAAATTCTCTCACTGGCGTTTGTACTCATGAGTTCGGGCTACGCATTATCGAGTACGGTCACATCGTATCCGATGATTTTTTTATGTCTGCTACTGATGGCTGTCGGAGCCGGATTATTCAAACCACTGATTGCAGGAACGATTGCGAAGAACACCGATGAAAGCAATTCGTCGCTGGGCTTTGGAATGTATTACTGGTCCATCAATCTGGGCGCATTCATCTTTCCGCTGATTCTCATTCCATGGATGAAATCATTTGGATGGAGCTACATTTTCATCATGGCGGCCGTTGGCACCGGATGGTTATTTTTCCTGAATCTGCTTACGTTCCGTGAAGACAAAAAAAAGGAAAAGCAAAAAACCATTGGCGAGACAATGCTCGAAATGGTCATGGTAGTTGCCAATGTCCGCTTCATTTTACTCATCATCGTTTACTCGCTGTTCTGGGTCATGTATTTTCAGATGTACGACTCTGTTCTGTGGTATGTAACCGAAGAAGTGGACATGAGTGCCGTAAACACAGCGATGAACGGATTCCTATCCGGCTTTATTGAAAACCCGCAGTGGAAGTTCGATGCAGAGCATGTGACGGTAGTGAATGCCGGTGTGATTATCTTGCTGCAATTGTTTGTCTCAGCTATATTAAAAAAAACAAAACCGCTACCCACCATGATGGTCGGCATTTTATTCGGGTCGATCGGAATGGCAGTACTGGCCTTTTCTACCGAAGGATGGATATTTTTATTGGGTTGTGTGATTTTCACATTGGGTGAAATGACTGCGCATCCGAAATTTATTTCATATGTCGGACTAATTGCGCCAGCTGATAAAAAGGCATTGTATCAGGGCTATGCATTTCTGTACGGCGTGATTGGAAGCGGTGTTGGAGGCATACTGGGTGCAAATCTTTATGTCTATTATGTAGAGCAGAACAACAATCCATCGGCGCTGTGGCTCACATTCAGTGGCATCGGAATATTGTCTGTTGTTTTATTGTTTGCATACAACCGCCTGTTTGGGCGCGCAAAGAAAACGCAATAGTTTCGCGCAACGAAATTTGCCACGAGGACACCACGACACCATGATTTACGATTCCCGATTGAAGCCTTTCGTCTTCGCTCAGGATAAAAATTTCTGATTCTTGATCTGAAGTCAGAAAATAATGAAGTACCTTTCTACCCGATAGTTATCGGGTTTATTAACATGATAAACTTTTAACTACTGAGTTCCCGGAGAGAATCTTACAACGGCGCCTTTATGACTTGTTAACTTTCAACTTTACAAACTCAGCGGTGCCGGGATCTCCTGGAAAACCTTCGCAGCATAAGCCTCTTTTGTCCGCAGATTAAGCAGATGCACGCAGATACCTCAGCAGATCTAATTGACGCAGATTATAATCATCCTTCATCTGCGATGAAGACTGATTCAGAGGAGCGTTCTTATCCACGACATTTAAGCCCCGCCAAATGCGGGGTAAACTCCAGCAAGAAAAGGTTGACGCCACAGCTTACTGACCTGGAATTTCATCTGACTGGCAAGGCAAACGTCGGGGACCTGTCCTATAGCACCAAACGATTCCGTGTCCGCTCCCTTTCTTGAAAAAAGTCCGGCGGACGCCAAAATGTTGGCTGCGCTTCCCGACATTTTAGCGTCAGCCAGCTATGGTTGACATTAGACCTGCTGACCTGGAATCGTCGTGGAGAAAAGCTTTAGCACCCAACAGCCTGTCCGCCCTCTGGCGGAATTCCGGGTCCGCTCCCATTCGCAAATCGCTGTCTGTCGGACGCCAAAATGTTGGGTGCCGTCTATGAAGACGGATTCATTAGTGTCGCTGAGAAAGCAGATTAGCCATGCGCTATGCTTTATGCCTTTTACATCGCCTTTATGAACTTGATAACTCCTATGAATAAAACCGCCTAAAAGCAAGATTAAGAGCAGTTTA
>DAOPKE010000176.1:0-2703 GCA_035390965.1 Bacteroidales bacterium
TGTGCCGTACGAAGTTACGGTATGGCGCACCTCAGACTTTTTCAGCAGGCCCTAAATATCTCGCTACGGTATTGCGAAATAAAAAATGTTTAGTGTATGCAATCAACGGTACAGCAGATCATGTGCACATATTATTTACGTTGCATCCATCGGTCTCTTTATCGGACTTGATAAAGGATCTAAAATTGTCAACATCGTCATTTATCCGCACAAAAAAATTGTTCCCCATGTTTGATGGATGGCAGGAAGGGTATGGTGCATTTACTTATACATATTCTGCAAAAGAAAATCTAATCAGATATGTTTCAAATCAACAAGAACACCATAAGAAAATTAGCTTTTATGAGGAGCTGAAAAATCTCCTGATTGAAAATGAAATTGATTTTGATGAGGGGTATTTGATTTAATCTGACTTCATTTAATCTGGATTCGACCCCTTCAGGGTCGGCTTTGTCGTTTGCATATAACCCGACCTACGGTCGGGCTATTATTATTTGACCTGCGCTGCAGGTCGGGTTTTTTACATGCAATTAATTAATCTATTGCTTTTGTCTATAACAAATTTGAAAAACAAAATCAGGTGCCCTGGTAGCGAAGCCAGGTGAGGGTCACTGAACGGAATTTATCCGATTCAATACTTTTTTGTAAGTTTGAAAAAAAATTGCGATGAGAAAAGCGTTTTATCCGCTTCTGATGATTCTTGTACTTACTGGCTGCAACGTAGCCAAACATCCTTCAAAAGCCATAAAAAAACTGGCGTTTTTACAAGGGAACTGGCAATACGAAGACCCGGGAGTACAAATGATTGAAAAATGGGAAACAGCTCCTGATGCCATGCATGGAACCAGTCTTCTGATTCTGAAAGGCGACACTGTGTTTCAGGAAAACATTGTATTGAAAGATATTGACGGAAAGATATATTACAAATCCACCATGGGGAAATATATTCTTGAAGATCTGAAAACTTTGGCGCTCACCCGGTGCTCTTCGCGCAGAGCCGTATTTGGCAGTATGAATCAGATCAACTCCGTGTACATATGCTACAGTTATAAACGTGGAAAACTGTTTGTTGAAATGCGCGACATTGTTGATGGCAAAGTAATTCACGACAAATACGGACTCGTAAAAATCAACTGATGTCAATTGAAATCAAAGAAATATGCAAATCATTCGGATCCCTGCAAGTGCTGAAAGGCATTAATCTGAGCATTCAGAAAAACGAAATCATTTCAATTCTGGGTGCATCGGGAGCCGGAAAAACAACGCTGCTGCATATTATGGGGACACTGGATAAGCCCGACAGCGGTCAGATTTTATATGACGGAACCGACGTGTTCTCGCTTGGAGATCGAAAACTCAATAATTTCAGAAACAAACACATCGGATTCGTTTTTCAGTTTCATCATTTACTACCGGAATTCACAGCGCTGGAAAACGTTTGCATCCCTGCATTCATAGGCAGAATGGACAAAGCCGAAGCAACGGCAAAAGCCGAAAGTCTTCTCGTTACACTCGGACTCAAAGACCGAATGACACATAAACCATCTGCATTATCTGGCGGAGAACAACAAAGAGTTGCTGTTGCGCGTGCGCTTATCAATGATCCCGACGTCATTCTGGCCGACGAACCCAGTGGCAATCTTGACACCGATCACGCACGTGAATTACATGAATTGTTTCTGAAACTGCGCAACGAAATGAATCAGACTTTTGTGATTATCACTCACAACCCAGATTTGGCGCAGCTTTCCGACCGACAGATACATATGCGTGATGGTTATCTCGAACAATAAAAAAATATTTATTGCGGGTGGTCGCGGATTTATCGGCCAGACACTGTGCAGAGAACTGGAATCATCCGGATTTTCAGTTGTTATTCTTTCACGTTCAGAATATCAGAGCAATCCAACAAAACTTGCAGAAAAAATTGATGGGAGTTTTGCCCTGATCAATCTGGCTGGTGCCACCATCAATAAACGCTGGACCGAAAACTACAAAACAGAAATTCTTGAAAGCCGCATTCAATCAACCACAACTATTGCTCAGGCAATAGACTTGTGTAAACAGCCACCAGAGCGATTTATCAGCACATCGGCTGTTGGCATCTATGACTCTTTTCATATTCATACCGAACAAAGCACATCCTTTGCCGATGGCTTCCTGTCAGAAGTTTGCATGAAATGGGAAGCATCAACGACAATTTTTGATAGAACTACAAAACGCACCATCATAAGATTGGGAGTCGTGCTTGGAATGAACGGAGGAATGCTGAAAAAGCTGAAACCATTATTCAAACTATATCTTGGAGGACGCATGGGAAGCGGAAATCAGTTATTCCCATTCATTCACATTCAAGATGTGGCCGGCGCAATCATCCATATTCTCTCAATGCAATCGCCTGCCGAAATATACAATCTGGTTTCACCCAAAATCATTACCAATAAGCAATTCACAAGAGCGTTTGCTAAAGCATTAAACCGGCCAGCAATATGGACTGTTCCAGCATTTGCGCTAAAAATAATATTAGGAAACAGATCAGCACTTATCCTTGACGGGCAGAAAGTAATTCCTGAAAAGCTTCAACAAGAGTGCTATGTATTCAGATTTCCAGATGTAAAAGATGCTGAATTCTGGGAGAACACTTAGTAGCGGCGTCTTTTACCAGCACTTGGTTTTTTATCTTTTTTCCACGACTTGTCGTCG
>DAOPKE010000177.1:0-2480 GCA_035390965.1 Bacteroidales bacterium
TAAGCACATGCAGCGGCTTTTTTTATGATAACGGAGGCATGTCCGGGAATTACTCCGACAATCAGAATGACACCATAACGTTCTGTTCGGCAGGCGGCGGCTATATCACGGTTGATTTCACAACCTGCGATCTGGTGGCCGGAGACCATTTATATGTGTATTACGGCGATGTGGCTTCGGGCACACCAAACACAACAAATCCCACAACCGGACTCATTGTTTCAACCTGTCCCTGCATAACGCTGGTATTTATTTCAGATGCAGCCGGCAATAAATCCGGATGGGCCGCCACCATTGGATGTACCACACCTTCAACTATTGCCAACGACGATATTGTTTATTCCACAGAACCAACGCTTGACGGCACTTTATTATCGGGACAAACCAACCTTGGAGCCGATGCAGATATCTTTTCCGGATGTTTCGATGCCGGAAATACCGTGTGGTACGGATTTTCACTTTCAGGAGGCAATAATACCATCAGCACTACAATTTCCGATGCAAGTTTCACCGATGTACAATTGTTGCTTCTGCACAGCTACAACTGCTCCGATGGCTCTGCCGTTATAATCGGAAGTGAATGCACAACAACCGGCAATACTGTAACCTGGACCAATCTTACAGCCGCATACTACTGGCTTGGAATAGCATCGCCTGATGCAGGGGACTTCAGCATCAGCTTTACCGAAAGTTATCAGGATTTCTGCGGCGACTATTTCTGTGGCCCAGGCGAATCGTGCCTGACCTGTCCGTTCGACTGCGGAATCTGTCCTGAAGCCGAAGGCGGACCTTATTACCACCCCATCACCGGAATGCAGAATACCAAACTGGGGCAATGTCTGGTTTCGACCAATGTCGGAAACTACTACGATAACGGTGGACCTGGAATGACCTATGCTTCAGATATAAACAATATTTTTCGCACCTTTTGCCCATCATCTCCACACTACACCATTGAAGCCACTGTAGAAAACATGAGTCTTGAATACGCCGGAGTGAATTGCAAAGATCAATTACTGATAACCAACGGGCCTTCGCCCGGCAGCGCCCTACTCTGGAGCGGTTGCGGAAACAGCTCAACATCGGCCATACGTACTACCGATGGTGTTTACAACGGAGGTGTTTTTAAATCGACTCATTCCAGCGGATGTCTGACATTTTCACTTATTACCGACGCTTCCAATGCTGGTTTCTGGGATGGATGGACAATAACCCTGAAAGAAGTGACTTATGCATCAGGACCAGAACTAAACTACAACAATGATTGCGAAAGAGCCATTCCGCTGTGCGACGATTTTACCGTGTCTTCGCAGATGTACGGACCCGGCCTTTCTGCCGAATCCTGTGCAAGCTGCATTCTGACAGAAAGCTTCTCGGAATGGTACAAAGTGAAAGTCAGCCATGGTGGCACCATTGAATTTGAAATCACACCACTTGGCAACAGCGACATGGATTTTGCAATCTACCGCGCAGATTCATGCGGCGCCCTGACCACCCCTGTTCGATGCTCGCATGCACTGTATCAGCCGCCGGGAAAAACAGGATTATCAAAAGCATCCGGCGACATGTCAGAAGATGTAAACGGTGATCAGTGGGTATCGGAACTTGCCATTGAAACCGGTGCCACCTACTACATCCTCATCAACGAATGCAACAAGTTGAATCCGAATGCCTATACTCTCGACTTCAAACTTTCGGATGGTGCTTCGTTTGACTGTTCCATTGTACTTCCCGTTGAGTTTCTCGATTTCAATGCTTCGGTTAAAACCGCATCGATTGAATTGACCTGGAAAACCGCCTCAGAAACCAACAACGACTACTTTACCATTGAACGGTCGCTGGACGGAGAAAATTTCATACCACTGGCATTTATTGACGGAAACGGCAACAGCAATGAGATAGTGCGCTATTTCTACACCGACGAAAGCCCATTTCAGGGTCTGGCCTATTACAGAATCAAACAAACCGATTTTGACGGAAAGAGTGATTACAGCCAGGTTTTGCCGATTGACTTTATGGATCAAAAACTTCCTTGGCTCAATGTATATCCAAGTCCTGCTACCGATTTTATTCATGTCTCTACCGACGAGACATCCATAAACCAACCATACAACATCTGCAACGCCCTAGGAGCCATTGTTGAAACCGGCATTTGCCAAAAAACAGAATTCAATATTTCAATAGCCGATTTTGAAGAAGGTGCCTATTATTTTTCAATAAACAACCAACAACAAATGTACTTCATTGTATCACAATAAACCTCCTCGTAAATGTAATAGAAAACCCCGTCAGCGCTTGTTGTTACGGGGTTTTTGTTATTGCAGAAAACCTGTTCAAACCGGTCCCGAAAATCAAAAAAACTAATGAAATTTCACCCCATAAAAAAAGGCCTCAAACACATGGTCTGAAGCCGATTTTCGTTTTTGTGAGTCTTGGCAGGTTCGAACTGCCGACCTCTTGCCTGTCAAGCAAGCGCTCTA
>DAOPKE010000178.1:0-2469 GCA_035390965.1 Bacteroidales bacterium
GCTTCGCTTTTCCATTCAGTAAAATACCAGATGCCGGAATCGGGCATGGCCTCACTCTTCCAATCACTGACATAAACGATCATGTCGGCCTCACTTTTCCAATCGCTCACATAGACTACTTTATCGGCTTCGCTTTTCCACTCCGTAACATACACAATCTGCGCGCGCGACAGGCCAAATGCAGCCATCATCATTATTGAGAATAATATTGCTTTCATGATTCAGTATTTTTGAAGCTGATTACACCAATTATTATACCGCATGAAAAAAAAGCACGACCTGTTTGATCGTGCTTAACAGAGTTTTGGAACTTATATCAGAATTCGAATTTAATTCCCTGAGCCAGCGGAAGTTCGTTGCTGTAATTAATCATATTCGTCTGACGGCGCATGTATTGTTTCCAGCTGTCAGAGCCAGATTCACGACCCACGCCGGTATCTTTTTCGCCACCAAAAGCCCCACCGATTTCAGCACCGGATGTACCAGCATTGACATTGGCAATTCCGCAATCGGAACCGGCATCTGAGAGAAATTTTTCAGCTTCGCGCATGTTCAATGTAAAAAGCGAAGACGACAATCCCTGTGGTACAGCGTTGTTAATTTCAATAGCGTTTTCGATATCACCATCATATTTTATCAGATATAAAATCGGTGCAAAAGTTTCTTCCTGCACAATTTTATAATGATTCTCAGCTTCAACCAAGGCCGGAACGACATAGTGGCCACTCAGATTTTTTTTACCTTCAACCTTGGTTCCGCCAAACAGAACCTTTCCTCCTTCTTTTTTCCTGACTTCATACAATTAGTGCGGTAGAAGATTCCATTCATTAATCAAAGGTGCTAAGGAGGTATTCATAATTTCCGAAGTCGGAGATGAAAATTTGAAAACTTCCTTGGTTATGGAGTCTTGAATATGTGATTCAGTCAGGTCCCACACAAGTATTCTGATTTTTCTTAGAGATGTATTTGTTTTTAACTCAAGGTATTTTTCAGCCATCAATGCAACAAAACAAATAAGTACATGAGATCGCACGGCATCTTCGTTGCGATGATAAATTGGTCGAGCCTGCAGATCGAATTTGCTCATTCTGAAAGATTGCTCTACATGCCACAACTGATGATATCTGTCAATTACATCATTGTTTGACAACTGATCTTCAGACAAATCTGTGCAATAGCCTTTTATTCCCAACAATAATTTTCTTTTCTCAATCAATGCTGTGTTGAGCTCTATTTTTTCTTTTGATACGCGTTTTACAAACTTTGCTTTATTGCCCAAAGACTGTTTAGCTACAAGATCTTCTGCTTTTTGAATTAGCTTGTTTAATTCATTCAATTCTTTTTTATATCGTTTCGTTGAGAAGTCGCAAATGAGGTCGCCGTGTTGTGTTTGCATACGTGCTGTTGCCCCATTGTCAGTATTTAAAGCTGTGTAAATATGTTTTACCAACTTGATATTTGCGTTTGCCAATCGGGCTCCGACAATGTATGAAATCTTCTTGTTGCGTAGTTCTGCTAATCTATCTTCATCCAGCATTGCCGCATCTGCAACAACAATAGGCTTTGTATTTGGGTGCTCATCAATAAAATTTTGAATGACAGGAAGCATTGTTTTACCTTCAAATGTATTGCCTGGAAACACATTGTATGATAGCGGAAAACCGGATTGAGTAACAAGCAATCCAATTACTATCTGTGGTTGCTGAGATTTATTGTCTTTGCTGAACCCCTGTATCCTTAATTCATCAGCTTTAAATGATTCAAAATACAAAGTAGTGACATCGTAAAGCACATAGTAAAATTGCTCTTCAAATGTATCCCTGACGGTCTTAAATGCTTGCTTTTCAATGGCAGTTTTGTGCTCAATAAATTTGGGAATAGTTTGATAAATGCGCTGAGAATATTGTTTCCCAAAATAGCGCGCCAGCAAACTTATTGCTTGAAGTTTCGATGATGGCTCTATTAATCTCATAATCGCCAAATCAATCAACAATTGAGGCAGTTGAGACAACCCGCAAGCGTCTACACATTTTGCGAAGAAATGATACGCAAAATGGTGTGTGACAGCAATGCATTTGGCATTTTCAACAAATAGCGTTTTTTGTCTTTCAGCAGGAAACAAAGTTGTTTGAGCAATGTGTTTTTCAATCCATTCGTTCGCTAAAGAATGCAAGGCTTTACACTGTTCTTCATTTTGAGCGCTGCCAATGTGTTTTTCAATTTTAACCCGATGTCCCACGTATTGAACAACCTGAAATGCAATAGATCCAGATTTTGTTCTTACTTTCCTAATTTTGAGCATAGTAAAAAAGCGTTAGTGCGGTAAAGCAACAAAAATACGATCTTTATTCAACTTATTATCAACAAGTTAAAATTTTACCACCGCACTAATTTCGATAGGCGTATGAAGTCAGGGCCGGAACGACATAGTGGCCACTCAGATTTTTTTTACCTTCAACCTTGGTTCCG
>DAOPKE010000179.1:0-2446 GCA_035390965.1 Bacteroidales bacterium
CCGGACAAAAATATTGTTTAAACAGCCCTCGAAGGAAGTTATCAGCCCTCGAAGGGTTCCAAACCCTTCGAGGGCTTGGCTTAGGGCTTGGCTCAATAATCCCATTTCTTCCGAAATGAATTGTAAAAACTTATTCCGAATTTTAAAGTAAAATCAGCAGCTGTAACTGAATTATCCGATGTTACAGCATAAACGCCCAGCCGAAAGAGTTCGCGGCGGATGCGGATTGGTTTTTCAAGCCCGGCAAAAAATTCCCCGTGCCGGAAATTGTTCTCATCCATCAGCAGAAATCCGCCGCCAGCTGCAACAGATAGTTTCAAACGCCCAAGCAGAGGTACTTTGTCGAAAATTCCTTCAAAATGGTGAATGTAATTCCCTCTTACAAAAGCGGAGTTGGTGCTTAAGGTCGGCCCCAGCAACTGAAAAGACACTAGCGGATTGCTGAAGAAAAAGGCATCGCTGCCCCTGAAAAACTTGTTTTCAAGTATCCGTAGATTTTTTTTATTGACATATGATCCTATAAGAAAATCCCAGTTGGATGTTCCATAGCGGTTCAGCTTTACATAATCCCCTGCGCCGAATTCGAGATAATCATAATTGACCTCGCTGTTCAGCAAACCCGGAATCCCTTTGCGCCATGTAAAAGTGAGATCTGGCCATTTACTGCCCAGAAGAATTTTTCGGTTACCCTTAAACATATATCGTTGGCGAATACGATAAACAAAATTCAGTTTGATCTCGCTTTTGATATAACGGTCAAAATCAATCGGCTCATTGATTTCACCAAAAATCTGATTCGACCAGTTATCCATATTCATGTCGCTGATGGCCTGCTGGTCAGAATGTTCAAAAGTGAGCTCACCGAAAAGTCCATTGATAATTTCCATTCGCTGCGAAACAGCAAACATTTTTGTCCGTGCATAATTACTGCGGCTGAATGCACTGGTAATGGACGGATTGTTATTGATCATGTCATAGTAATCACCAAAGCGAACGTAAGTGCGGACAAATTTTTTTGGGATGTAAGTAAGTCCCAACCCTACTCTGCCTCTCAAATCACGATTTGAAAATCCATAATTGACATCGGCATCGGTATCAAGCAATATATCATTTTTAAAACGTTTGCTGAAACTGCCATTCAGGTTGTGACGATAACCACCAATTCCGAAAAAATTAACCTGCGTTGGCAAAGCCCCAATGTAAAACTCAGTCTGTCGCTCACGGTTTCTGTGACGAATGCCTTTAATAAGAAAACTCCAGATGTCAATGTGATTATAGGCAGAGTCGAGTCTGCGGGTAAATTCTTCGCCGGAAAACACATTTCGCAGACTGTCGATGTAGTCGGAATAAATGATTTCCTGATTGGTGAGTTGTATGCGTCTGTTTATGGTCCACCACAACGAATCGCGCTCCAGGGCTTCATCTTCGTAACGTACCATTTCAAGAGTATGCTTTGGAAAAACAGTGGAGTCCGAATCAAATATATACTCCGAAAATAGCGATGTGCCCGTCGTAACCAAATTTACCCGCCCTTCTTTAATCCCATATTCGAGCGTCGTTTCGGTAGGTACTGAATGTACCGAATCCATCAAAACATACTTCTGGTGAATCCTGAATGAGTTCACCATGGTTAATGCCCGTGGATTAATCGTCAGATCTATTTCATCAAGGCAAAACACACTGTCGCGGATATATATGAAACCCGCAAATAATGCATCGTTTGGAAATACAGGTGTTACCTTGATTTTAAATATTTTGGCAGAATCATCATAGTGCAATCCGGCATAATCATATTTATACAACGTCGGGCCCATAGGTGAAAGCGGCGATACAAGGGGCTGCTGGCACAGCATTTCTTTTCGCAGCTGCGCATCGTAAAAGTTAAATTTCCAATCTTCGGCAGAATTGAAAATCATGTATGGGCTTGAATACACAAACTGAATGTGGTCAATTTCCATCCCTTCCTCCTCATAGCCGATGCTTATATAAATGTAATCATCAACATCAGCCAGTTCATAGGTGTTTTCAGCATCAACAAGCTGTCGCGACATATTCTGATCATAAAACTCCGTCAAAATAAATTCGTTCAGATCGCCGATATGCTGAATGCGCACACTGTCTGTTTCTGCTTTCAGTGTATCGGCATGTTCTTTGCGCATTTTCCTTATTGTCCTGCGCTCGATACGGGCTTTTTTTCGCTCCGCACGTCTTTGCCTGGGTGTCTTAAACATATCGCTGCCGGATGCCTCATTCAAACTGTCAGCATTGGCCTGCCGAATACTGTCATACATTTGCCGGGGCTCATCACGCATCAGCGATAACTTGCGGTCGATGCGGCATTTGTATTTGTCGAGACTCCCAAGATACAAACGGCGCTTTTCTCGCACCTTTTGGGCACCTCTAAAAACTTGTTTTTTTCTTAGTGATGCGATGCAAATATAAGCGG
>DAOPKE010000180.1:0-2431 GCA_035390965.1 Bacteroidales bacterium
TGTTGCACTAAATCCCGCCCCTTTCGGAGCGGGATAATCATTAGTGTGTGTTTTTCGTATAAAGGTTTTTTCCACAAAATCTTTTATTATGAACACACAGTCAAAATTACAAAAAAAATCGTTCACCATCGTTGAACAAGCATGTCATGAAGTTCGTGGTTTTCGTAATCTTCTACAGGAACTTGATGATAAAGTACGGCTTTCAGGGCATTCGGCAAGTACATTACAGAACTATTCACGGAAACTGGCGGCACTGAGCCTTCATTTTGGCAAGCTACCTCAGAACATCAGCGACAAGGAGGTAAATAAATATCTGGCACAATTGGCCCGGCAAAGCAAGACTCCATCGCTGAGTGATTTTAAATTTACTGTTTTTGGTCTTAGATATTGTTATCGATTGCTTGGAATGACTGATCATGTGGTCACATTGCCTCAAATCAAGCACACAAATAAGTTGCCGGTGGTTCTTAATTATTCCGAATGCCGTGCACTGTTTGCAGCACCTGAACTACTGAAGCATCGGGTAATGTTATCGTTGATATATTCAGCTGGGTTGCGGGCCCGCGAGCTGAGTAAACTGAAATTGGCAGACATCGATTCAGAACGAATGATGATACACATAAGGCAAAGCAAGTATAACAAGGATCGATACATACCGCTTTCTCCGCTGATTTTGGATGGTTTGAGAAAATACTGTCGTGCATGTAATCCGGTAGAATATCTTTTCAATGGCAATCAGAGTGGTGAACCGTTGAGTGTTCGCGGGATGCAATGGGTGCTGAAAGAGACTGTCAAAAAATGCAAACTACAGAAAGGCATAACGTTGCACACATTGCGTCATAGCTATGCTACACATTTGCTTGAGTATGGAATGGATATCGTAACCATTAAAGAATTACTCGGGCATGAGCGAATCGAAACAACGATGGTATATCTGCATGTAGCTAAACCCAATCGTACAAACCTGTTCAGCCCGTTCGACAGGTTGTATAACAAAGATTGAAACCGGCTTTTGAGCTGGCTCAGATTATTGACCGGTTTGGAAACGAGTTTGTTCAGCAGCACACGCCCAATGCTTATGTGCAACGCACCTTGCGAGCCATACAGCAATGTCGCACTGCGGCTTTGGGTGGTCATGTTGACCAATGCGATACGTGCGGGCATATTCGCATCAGTTACAACAGTTGCCGCAACCGTCATTGTCCAAAATGCCAGAATACACAACGCGAAGCGTGGATAGAAGATCGCAAGGCTGATTTGTTGCCTGTTCCATATTTTCATGTGGTATTTACCGTGCCGGATAGTCTTAATGCATTGTTTCTGCACAGAGCTCAGATTCTGTATAATATTTTGTTTCGTGCCGCATGGGAAACCATTGCTCAGTTTGCTTTCAGCAGCCTCAATGCCGAAACCGGAATGATTGCAGTTTTGCATACATGGGGACAAAATCTGAGTCTCCATCCGCATTTGCACTGTATTGTGCCGGGTGGCGGTGTTGACCACAAAAACCAATGGAAACAGGTTCGCATGTCGGCCAATGGAAAAGTTTTTCTCTTTCCGGTAAAAAACATGTCGATGGTTTTTAGAGGTAAGTTTCTGCGCCAGTTGCAGAAGGTTCTTCCGCAGGAAAAATCATTTATTGCTGAAATGTACAAAAACAATTGGGTGGTGTATGCCAAAGAACCTTTTGCCGGACCGCAGCAGGTAGTCGAATATATAGGTCGGTACACACATAAGGTTGCCATTAGTAATCATCGGCTTCTTTCAGTTGATGAAAAAAATATTTCTTTCAGATATCTTGATTACCGCGATGGGAAAAACAAAATCATGCAACTTGATGGCGCAGAATTTTTACGACGATTTTGCATGCATATATTGCCAAAAAACTTTGTCAGAATCAGGCATTACGGCATTTTGTCTTCTACCGGACGAAAACGTTTTTCTGAGCTTCGAATCGCTTTTGGTCTGCTCCCAGTCTCGAAAAGAACAAAAAAAGATTGGAAACAAATCTGCCGTGAACAATTAAATTATGACCCCGACATTTGTCCGCATTGTCAAAAAGGAATACTGAAGATGATTGACTCCTGGTCGCCAGGTAGGCCGCCTCCAGCTCCTCTTTCTCAAATAAAAACACATCAAAAAAATTTTCAAAATTAATCAATGTCAAATATGACCCTGGCCGCGCATTGCTATATTATTCAAAACAAACGACTGAATGCAGCTTGTAACCTGCAACTCTCCTTATATTTTTGTTCATGTTTTCTCTTTCTCAGTAAAAAAACAATGAGGTCTTCAGATCTCAATATTGCATTTTCTAAATAAATTTCCATAAGTAACTCAGTGTGCTCAATCATTGTCGCAAGGCGGCATTTCGTGCAACATGGCTTCATGTTTGGCTTCGTCCCTCAGCCACACGAAGCCTTAGTTATTA
>DAOPKE010000181.1:0-2419 GCA_035390965.1 Bacteroidales bacterium
ACCATGCGGGTTACAGAGCAAATCGACGCGCTTGATGTCATGGGAATCAATTCCGCGAATTTTCTGATTTTCCCAAAAATTGTGGCTTTTGTGCTTATTTTCCCGGTACTGGTTATCATCTCCATGTTTCTTGGGGTTATGGGCGGATACATGGTTGCAGTTCTCACCGACCTCTTCAGCGTTGAAACATATATGCTCGGAGTACGATCGTTCTTTATTCCGTTCGAAGTGTTCTACTCGCTCATCAAGTCATTATTCTTTGCCTTCATCATTACTTCCGTAAGTTCGTATTTCGGATATACAGTCAACGGCGGCTCGCTCGAAGTCGGCCGTGCAAGCACCAAAGCAGTGGTTCAGAGCAGCATCATGATTATCCTCTTCAACGTCATTCTCACCCAAATCCTGCTCACATGATCGAGGTACGCAACATCAATAAAAGCTTTGAGGGGAAGCAGGTGCTGAAAAATATTTCAGTAAAACTTGAACCCGGGATTAACAATCTGATCATTGGTCAAAGCGGATCCGGAAAGACTGTTCTTCTGAAATGCCTGCTGGGACTGCACAAAGTTGATAACGGAGAGATTTTTTTCGACGAGCGGAATTTTACGGTGATGAATGAATACGATCAGAAAAAAATCCGTCAGGAAATAGGAACGGTTTTTCAGGGCGGCGCTCTGTTCGATTCCATGACAGTTGAAGAAAATGTAATGTTCCCGCTCAATATGTTCACCAACCAAACACGGCAGCAAAAAAAGGAACGGGTGAATTTCTGCCTCCGCAGAGTGGATCTGCAGCATTCAAACAAGCTGATGCCTTCGGAAATCAGCGGTGGTATGAAAAAGCGTGTGGCCATTGCACGAGCCATTGTCATGAATCCGAAATATCTCTTCTGCGACGAACCCAACTCTGGTCTCGATCCAAAAACATCCATCCTGATTGACCAGCTGATCAATGAACTCACCCGCGAATTCAATATGACCACCGTCATCAATACACATGACATGAATTCGGTGATTGAAATCGGCGACAATGTGGCTTTCATTTACAAGGGAAACCTTTGGTGGAACGGCTCCAACAAAGACATTCTTCATACTGACAACAAAGAGCTGAACGATTTTATTTTTGCAACCCAGTTAACCCGTCACTTAAAAGGAAAATTGTGAATCTGATTGATATTGTACTGCTGATCCCCATTGGCTGGGGCATTTACAAAGGTTTTTCGAAAGGATTGATTCATGAACTGGCACAGATTGCCGCACTTGTTCTGGGTGTGCTTGCAGGACTTTATCTGAGTAAGTGGATTGGTGGTTTCATTGCCGGTATTTTCGGAACCAGCGAAGAACACACCCAGTTGATTGCCTTTCTGGTGGCCTTTCTCGGAACACTCGTGCTGGTGTTTCTGGTGGCCCGCATTGCCGAAAACGCCGTAAAAAACATGAGCCTTGGAATCGTGAACCGCATTATCGGTGCAGCTTTCGCAAGCATCAAGTTTATTCTTATCCTCAGCCTGATAATCAATTTTATCAACTCAACCGACAAACACGGACTTTTTCTGAAAAAAGAGACCCGCGAAGGAAGTCTGCTCTACAAGCCCGTTGGCGCTGTTGCTCCGCTGGTAATGCCCTTTATCATGCAGGTGATGTCAGAAACCGAAGATGAAACTACAGTTTCTAAACCGGAAGATTGAAGAGGAATAATTTTAACAATCTGATGTTTTCGGAAAACAACAACTTCTTCAAAAACAATATTCCATCGTCCTGAATCGACGAAGGCGCAGAAAGATATAAAATCGTTGTTTTTGAAACATTACGGATAGTTGTCATTTCTATGCGTGAATACAATACTTTGCCCGGGCTCTGTTCCCGGCATTACAAAGTATTTAAGTCTGTCTCTGTAATACCAGTATTTTTGAGCTGCATCTGTGAAACTCGTCCCTAATCCTGTTATATGTTCATAATCTTGTCCTGAAAGGTTAATGCTACTAATAAGAACAACAAAGAAGATGATCGGTTTCAATACTTTTTCTTTCATATTTATTCCTTTTCAAATTTCAACAAATAATCGTTATCCAGCGAGTCTGTTGTATTTAGCCATAATTTTGAGTTAGATAACTTTAATACATCAAAATGTAACCCATATCCAGAAATTAATGGATACATTCCCATCCCTATGCAAGTTTTATCTGTTCCATAATGGAACCCAAATGCAAAGTTTAAACGCGTATAATTGTCATTTCCAAACATCCATTTACCGTCAGCTGTCCGTATAGTCACATCAGCAGTATCAATATAACAATTACAATTTGTTGCTGTAAAATAATGATCACTTTCTTTGCCAAAAAACGTCAATCTCCAATCGTATTGCGATCGCCATTCTTCCAAAACACTGACACCGTTTTTCTCAAAACCGGTTACTCTCC
>DAOPKE010000182.1:0-2407 GCA_035390965.1 Bacteroidales bacterium
GTAGAAATTTGTCATAATATCCTTTCCCTCTTCCCATGCGGTTTCCGCTTGCATCGAATGCGACGCCGGGAACGATGATGATATTTATCATGTCAATCTGACTGAATTCCGGCCCTTGTGGTTCTTCAACACCCAGAATGGGTTCTTTTGCCAGGGTTCCGTCGAACATAACCGGAATAATGTCTGGTCCGGTCATCCGCGGAAGCAGAATGATTTTTTTATTCATCCATTTCCGACAAAAATCGTGTGTTAGAACTTCATCGGGCAAGCTCCAGTAACACATCACAAATTTCGCATTGATGAACCAGGGTTGCTTTTCGATGTATTCAAAAATTAATGTCGATTTGTTCTTTTTTTCTTCAGTAGTGATTGCTGCTTTCACATCCCTCATCTGGCGCCGGAGAGTTTTTTTTGCTTCGGTAATCAATATGTTTTCATTGTTACTCATTGCGCACTATTTGTTGATGACCCTCTGCCGGATTCGTTTTTCAATTTCAACATCAATGGTTTTATATAGTTGAAACTGACCCACCAGCAGTATTACATTTTCTTCGTCATTTTCTTCCTGCAGTTTTTTTCTGATAGCATCCATTTCGCGTGTAATCATCAGATGCTTGAATTCGAGAATGGCGCTGTCAACTTCGCTGATGAGAATACTGTTGTCGTTTTCGGCATGTTGAATATAAATTCCGTGTTTTTTCTCCCAGTTTGGACTGAGTGAATATCCCGTGTTCATAATATCGGCAGTTGTATTGGTCAGGAGTGGGTCCAGCATGTTTAAAACACGACTTGCATTGCTTATTCCATCAGTTTGTGCCTGAATTTTGCAGATATCATAAATACGCAGGAGTTTTGGGATTGACAGTTTCATTGAATCGGCCTCGAGTTCTTCAAAAACATAATGAGCAACCGTTTTTTCAACAATTTCTGTGATTTTCAACTCGGGATTTTTCACCTGAAATCGCATGGTTTTATCGCCGAAAAGAAGAATCATTCGCAGAATGTTTTTTTCGGCTTCTTCCTGCCTGTCGGTGCCTATGGCTGCTTGTTGTTTTTCGGGGGACTCTTCCTCAAATTCAACGCCTGACTCATCTTCGGGTCGCAGCAGTTTTTTTGCTTTAGCGCGAAGCATTTTGTTCATTTCGAACATCAGCGTTTTCTCTTCAATGTTGAAGAGTTTTGCACATTCGGTTACCAGCAGTGAACGCGATATTCCATCAGGGATTTCAGCAATGCTGTGTACAATATCTTTCATCGCTCCGGCGCGTAGCAGCGGATCATTGCCGGCATCGGCAAACATGATTTCGGCTTTGAACAACACAAATGATTTTTTGTTGTTCTCCAGAAAATCCATCAGCGCTTTGGCGGAATATTTTCGCGAATAGGAGTCCGGATCTTCTTTATCTGGGAATAATACCACGCGCACATCCAGCCCTTCGGCCAGCAGCATATCAATGGCGCGGAACGAAGCTTTGATGCCGGCCATATCGCCATCGTACAAAATGCACACATTGCTTGAATAGCGGCGTATCATGCGGATTTGGTCGCCGGTAAGACTGGTGCCGCTCGATGCCACCACATTGTTGATTCCGGCTGCAACCATTGCAATCACATCCATGTAGCCCTCTACCAGATAACATTCATTCTGGCTGATGATGCTGTTTTTGGCTAAATGAATTCCGTAAAGGACATTGCTTTTGTGATATATTGGTGTTTCCGGCGAGTTGACATATTTGGCAATTTTTGCATCGGTGCGCAGGGTGCGTCCTCCAAAGGCAATTACACGCCCGCTGATGCTGAAAATAGGAAATATGATGCGATCCCTGAAACGGTCATTGCCGCTTTCGCCGTTGATGAGCCCGTTTTTGGCCAGTGTTTCCTTGTCAAATCCTTCGTTGCGGGCATGATCGGCAAAAGCTGTATAATTGTTTGGAGAATAACCGAGACCGAATTTTTTTATGATGGCATCGCTCAGCCCGCGTTCGTGAAAATAACTCAGCCCGACCGACATTCCTTCTTTCGTCTCCCAGAGCTGCTTTTCGAACCATTTATGTGCAAATTCATGCACAAAATAGGCCTGATCTTCTTCGGTCTTTTTTTCCTTGTAATCGTCGTCAACTTCTTCTTCAACGATTTCCACTCCAAATTTGGCAGCCAGCTTGCGAAGCGCTTCGGGATACGTATAATGCTCGTACTCCATCAGAAAATTCACTGCGTTGCCGGCTTTGCCGCAGCCGAAACATTTGAAAATATTCAGAGAGGGCGATACATTGAACGAAGGTGTTTTTTCGTTGTGGAACGGACATAATCCGATCAGATTGGAACCGCGCTTCTTTAGCGACAGGTACTCTCCAATGACTTCTTCGATGCGCACGGCATCCATAATGCGTAATATGTCTTCGCGACG
>DAOPKE010000183.1:0-2398 GCA_035390965.1 Bacteroidales bacterium
CTACTCTTAACAACTTACTCAAAGACCATTTTTTATTGCATGGATACTTTCAACTTATAGCGCTCGCGCTATACCACGCCGCCGTCTTTCACTTCAAAGAGCTGTATCTGTGCTTCGTGGCCAATAATGTCTTCCATTCGCATCTTGTGCGTGTCAGTTATAAACACCTGCCCAAACGGCTCATGACACACCATTCCGATGAGCAACCGAACCCGCTCCGGATCAAGCTTATCAAATATATCATCGAACAATAAAATCGGCGTCATGCCTGTTTTGTCAACGGTAATGAGGTATTGCGCCATCTTGAGCGACAGCAGAAAACTTTTTTGCTGACCCTGACTTCCGAAGCGGCGCACCGGATTTTCATTCACCATAAAAATATAATCGTCGCGGTGAATGCCCTGTGTGGTAAAGCCGGCTCCGAAATCGTTGCGGAAGCTGTCGCGCAGAATATCACTCATGTCGCGCTCGTTGAGCATCGATTCATAAATAATTTCAGCGTTGTCGCCGTTGCCGGTCAAACGCCCGTGCATCTGATCGAAAAACACACGCATGTCGCTCTGATACTTGCCGCGCATTTCGTGAATACGCTGACCGTAATTCACCAATTGTGCATTCCAGACTTCCAGATCATTGAAATCGCCCCGACCACGTTCGCCCATTTCTTTCAATGCTTTGTTACGCTGCATCAGCACTTTATTGTAGCGTATCACATCATCAAGGTAAGTTTTATCGAATTGCGAAATCACTGCATCGAAGAAACGACGACGGACTTCAGCAGCATTGTTGATCAGGTCAATATCGCCCGGAGTAATCATAACCACCGGAAAAGCGCCGATGTGTTCCGAAAAGCGCTGGTATTCCTTATCGTTGCGTTTTACTTTTTTTTCGCCACCCGATTTCACCGACACCGACACTTTTTCCGAAACACCAGAAGGCATTTCGAATTCACCATTGATAGCAAAGAACTCATAGCCAAAGCGGATACAGTTCTGATCGCTGCCACCAAAATAACTTTTTGTGAAACTCAGATAATGAATGGCATCGAGAATATTGGTTTTCCCTGCCCCATTGTTTCCATAGAAGCAATGCACGTTTCCGGTAAAGTTCAGAGAAACCTCTTCGTAGTTTTTAAACTGATTTAATTTCAGTGATTTTAATCTCATTTCTTGTCCTTTCGTTTTTCTTTCAAACACATAAACATGGCCGAGACCGCACTGCGGGCAATAATCACATCGCGCGGACCACCCAGTTTCAATTCCTGCGATTCAACTCCAATGTCCGAAGCTACAGCAATCCAAACCAGGCCTACGGGTTTTTCAGCAGTACCGCCATCTGGTCCGGCAATGCCGCTGACAGCCATAGCATAATCGGTATTCAGAATCTTTCGGGCATTAACGGCCATTTCGCAAACCGTTTGATTACTCACAGCACCAAATTGTAGTAATGTAGCTGCGCTGACATTTAAAATTTTTTCTTTTATTTCGTTGGAATATGCTACCACACTGCCTTTGAATGCAGCCGAGCTTCCGGGTATCGAAGTAATTTGATGAGCTATATAGCCACCAGTGCAACTTTCGGCAGAACAAATTGTTTTTCCGGATTCTGTCATTTCACGCAGCAAAGTTGCAGCAATGGATTCATCAATATTAGATACAAAATAATCATTCACCAGCGGCATGACATCAGCAAATAATTGTGTCAGCAATGCCCTGCCCTCTATCTCGTTATCGGCCAGGTGACTCAGCCGCAGACGAATGATACCAGGTGCAGGTAAATATGCAAGACTCACATTTTTGGGCAATTTTTCTTCCCATGGTTTAATGCGATCGCTCAGCCACGATTCACCAATACCGCTGAATACACGGGTTTCATGAACATAGGCCTGATGTCCGGACACTTTTTTCAAATGCGGTACAACAGCCGATGCAAACATTTCCTTCATTTCGAAAGGAACACCCGGCATAACAAAAATATGGGTTGAGCCATCTTCAAAATACAGACCAGGAGCGGTTCCCATCTTATTAAACAATACTTTGGCGCGATCGGGAACCAATGCCTGCCGGCGGTTCACATCGGTCAACGGCCAGCCACGTTTTGCAAACATATCTTTAATGCCATTCAACACTTCTTCATTTTCCTGCATTTCGCATTCGAACATATCGCACAAAACTTCGCGTGTACGGTCGTCCGATGTTGGACCAAGGCCGCCGGTAGTAATAACAACCGGAGCAAGCTCTGTTGCATAATAAATGGCATCGCGGATTTCGGACATATTATCGCCAACGCTGAAGCGTGCTTTTATGGTAAATCCAAGTTCGTTCAGCCGCATGGCAAGCCATGCCGAGTTGGTATCGATGACCTGACCAATCAGTAATTCATCGCCTATTGTGAGTAT
>DAOPKE010000184.1:0-2317 GCA_035390965.1 Bacteroidales bacterium
CATTTGTTCAGCGTATAGATAATAAAAAGTTCATTCCTGAAAAATCGAAAAATACGTGAAAATATTATCATCTTTTTCAAAACCGTTGCATAGTTGAAATTATGTTGTATATTTGCTGCATCAAAATGGATTTACACATCCTCCTGTTATTTTAGTATCTCCCAAATTTACTTAACACCTCCTACATGCAGGAAAAGCCAGATCTTAACAAGATGCTGTTGCCCGAATTACGTGAGTATGCAGCTACATTGAATATTAAAGGTATATCAACTATGCGCAAGCCGGAATTGCTGCGCCAGATAAATGAAAAATTATCAGGAATTATTCCTACGGAAGAAAAATCTTCTTCCGTGGTGGAATTGTTTTCTAATGATGCCATCATTTCAGATGAGAAACCATTTGTTTCAGATAATCATGAAACTGAACAAAAAAGAAAAAGAATTGAGCAAAGCGAAAAGCAAGAATCTGTTGTGCCGCCGGCAATAGTTATTAATCCTGTTATATCGGAAAAATCCGATGAAGACAGCTCTTTGAAGCCGGCTCCGGAAGCCGATAAACAGCAGGACGGAACCTTTCCGGTGCACAATAAATTCCGTAAAGATTTTAAAAATGGTGGTGATTTTACTTTTAAAAAGAAAAAACCGTGGCAGCGTGAAGGATTTGTGCCGGTTAATAAAAATACCAATCAGCCGTCGAATAATCAACAACAAAACAACCAGTCGAAACAATACCCCAAAGACGATATACTTTTGCCGGTTGAGCCATTCGAAGAAGTGCATGATGAGCAGCTTGCCATGCAGGAGAATAATCTGGAACAAAATGAAAAGCAGGTTGCAGCCAATGTGCAGCCATCAGTGAATGAACGTCCGGTTCATCAGCACAACCAGCAGCAACATCCACAGCAACGACAGGAAAAACCGGCTCCTTTTTTCGAACTTGATGGAGTGGTTACGGCAGAAGGAGTGCTGGAGCTGGTTCCAGAAGGTTTTGGGTTTTTACGTTCATCGGATTATAATTATTTGAATTCTCCGGACGATGTATATGTTAGCCAGAATCAGGTAAAAATGTTTGGGCTGAAAACAGGTGACACAGTAGAGTGTACCATTCGTCCGCCGAAGGATGGTGAAAAATATTTTACTTCTGTAAAAATTGTAAATGTCAATGGTTTGGAGGCGGATAAAATCCGCGACCGGATTCCTTTTGATTTTTTGACACCGTTGTTTCCTATTAAAAAATTCAAGCTTACAGGACATCCTGAAGAAACTCTGACAAGCCGTGTTATTGATTTGTTTTCACCCATTGGAAAAGGACAGCGTGGGTTAATTGTTGCGCAACCAAAGACCGGTAAAACGGTTATACTGAAAGAGCTTGCCAATGCCATTGCATACAATCATCCTGAAGCATATCTGATTATTTTGCTGGTGGATGAGCGTCCCGAAGAAGTGACCGATATGCAGCGTAGCGTCCGAGCTGAAGTTATTGCATCAACCTTTGATGAACCCGCAGATAAACATGTCCGTATCGCAAATATTGTTTTGGAAAAAGCAAAACGGATGGTGGAATGTGGTCATGATGTAGTGATTCTGCTCGACTCCATCACACGTCTGGCGCGCGCTTACAATACAGTGGCCCCGGCTTCCGGAAAAGTTTTGTCGGGTGGTGTTGAATCAAATGCTTTGCAAAAACCAAAACGTTTCTTTGGAGCTGCCCGTCAGATCGAAAACGGCGGATCGCTCACCATCATTGCTACGGCGCTGATTGACACCGGGTCGAAAATGGATGAAGTGATTTTTGAAGAATTCAAGGGAACCGGTAATATGGAATTGCAGCTCGATCGTAAATTGTCGAATAAGCGGGTGTATCCTGCCATAGATATTGTTGCATCCAGTACGCGACGTGATGATCTGTTGGTAGCAAAGGATGTACTGCAGCGTGTTTGGATTATGCGTACTCACCTGGCCGACATGAATCCGCTCGAAGCAATGGAGTTTCTGCAGGAACGCATGAAATTTACCAAAACCAACGAAGAGTTTCTGATGACGATGAACTCGTAGAAATACGAGATTAGAGATACGAAAGGATGTTCCGCTTACAGCGGAATAAATTCCAATGTGCGTCTTCGGCGTGAAACGCGACACCAGTCGGCGATGTGACGCCTTCACGTGAAACCACGTAAAACGTGGCAAGCTGTGATAAATCGGCGATGTGTGAATATTAGATTGTCATTTTTGTCCCTTCGACAGGCTCAGGACAGAGCTTTTTATACCATCGTGAAATATATTTTATTCCAATGTGTCTAAGTGCAGATTGATGGCTG
>DAOPKE010000185.1:0-2311 GCA_035390965.1 Bacteroidales bacterium
AAAAAATCATCCACCGCATTTTCAAAATCGATGTCATCAGCATCGAAACAGCGATAATGAGCGATCCGGTGTATCCGATCAGCTCGGCAATGGTCATTCCTGCAATTAAAATCTCTGTGTCCATTTATATTATGTCTTATGAAACCTGAAGCCCTTTTTTTTGTTGTCAGTAGCCAGTAGCCAGTGAAAACTCTCACTCATAACTTATCACTCATAACTCACAACTGACTACTGACCACTGCAAATCACATTTTCTCCGGCATTCCTACGCCCAGCAATCCCATGGCGAATTTCAGCGTTTCGGCTGTGCGCTTTGCAAGCAACAAACGATTGTTGCGCAGTGTTTCATCGGGCTCGCGCAGAATCGAAATTTCCTGATACATACTGTTGAACATCTGCGCCAGCTCAAAGCTGTAATTGGCCACCACAGCCGGACTTTCGTTTGTCGCCGCCTTTTCAGTCATCTGCGGAAGCGTGAGCAACTGATACAACAATTCTTTTTCCTGAGGCTTTAAATCCGCATCAGCAGACCATTTCAAATTGTCAACAGCAATTCCTGCTTCGCGGCCTTTGTTCAGAACGGAGCAAATCCGTGCATGCGTGTACTGAATGAAGGGCCCTGTGTTGCCGTTAAAATCAATGCTTTCGGAAGGATTGAACAGCATGTTCTTTTTCGGATCGACACGCAGAATAAAATATTTCAATGCGCCCTGTCCGATCATTTCATGCAGCTTGTCCTGTTCTACAGCAGGCAGATCCTGGGCTTTACCGGCTTCTTTCGAAATGTCGGCAGCGGTTTGTTTCATTTCATCAAGCAGATCATCGGCATCAACCACAGTCCCCTCGCGCGATTTCATCTTTCCTTCCGGAAGTTCCACCATGCCGTAGCTGTAGTGCAGTATATTGTCAGCCCAGTCGTAGCCTAATCTTTTGAGTGTTTTTTTCAGAACATCGAAGTGATAGATCTGTTCATTGCCGACAACATATACCATTTTATCAGCACCGAAATCGTTGTGGCGAGCTACAGCAGTGCCGATGTCCTGAGTCATATATACTGTGGTGCCATCGCTGCGCAAAAGAATTTTCCGGTCGAGTCCTTCATCTGTCAGATCGATCCACACCGAGCCATCGGGATCCTGCTGCAGATGTCCTTCCGCAAGCCCTTTCTGCACGATATCCTTTCCGCTCAGATAGGTTTCGGATTCACGGTACACCTTATCGAAATCGACGCCCAGTCTTGCATAGGTATCGTTGAACCCGTCAATAACCCAGCTGTTGAGTTTGTTCCACAACGCCATTACATGTGGTTCACCCTTTTCCCAGTCACGCAGCATGGCTCGCGCATCCTTCATCAGAGGCGTATCTCCGTCTTCAGGTTTCTCAATGCCCAGTTCGGCAGCTTCTTCCTTGTTGGCCTTATCGAACAGCACGTAATATTTTCCGATCAGGTGATCGCCTTTTACGCCGGCCGATTCAGGTGTTTCATTGTTGCCCCACATGTTGTAGGCAACCATGGTTTTGCAGATATGTATTCCGCGATCGTTGATGAGATTGGCTTTGATCACATTATGCCCGGCGGCCTTATATACTTCGGCCAGCGACCAGCCCAGCAGATTGTTACGGATATGGCCCAGGTGCAGCGGTTTATTGGTATTGGGCGAGCTGTATTCAAGCACAATGGTCTTGGGCTCAACACCTGCAGGTCGGCTGTATTCAGCCACCGGAGCGACCTCCGACATTTGAGACAACCAAAAAGCCGGTGTAAAAGTTATATTGAGAAATCCTTTCACGACATTGAAGCGGTCGATGCCGGAAATCTTTTCCGACAAAGCAGCGCCGATAGCCTGAGCGGTGTCTTCGGGTTTCAGGCGGGCCATTTTCACGAAAGGAAATACAACAATGGTCACATCGCCTTCGAAATGCGACGGTGTTTTTTCTATCTGTATGAACGCAGGCGCCACCTGCTGATTCCAGAGTTGCGATGCAATATCCGATGTGGCCTGCGCCAGAAGCTGAGTGAACATTCGGTTTTTGTTTGCAAATTTACAACTTTTAAGTCTTTAGCTTTTTAAAGTTAGAATCCGGACCGAATTTCCCCAAGACAGACACAAAATCCGGTTTCGTCGGGATGCGAAAAAGATTACCAGTTCGGGGTAAAGCTATAAGCAAGTCGCCCACACGCTTATAGTTGTTCTTAACAAATTGCTTATAAAATATTCGTTTTAAAACTTTTGTAGTTCTGTTTAAAAATGTAAATTTGCAGCAAATTCAAAACAAAACGTTGAACGATGAAAAGAAATGTTATTATCAT
>DAOPKE010000186.1:0-2267 GCA_035390965.1 Bacteroidales bacterium
CTTGATAAACTTTTAACTACCAAATTCCCGGTCCCCGATTTTGAATAATGAACAATCCGTGCATTCTGACGGATCAAGAGGAACAAGGAAATTAAAAGTACGAAGTAAGTTTGATTTATAAACTCCTTCAACATTCTCACTTCCTTGCCTGCCTGGCCGGCAGACAGGTTCAGTGTTCAGAGTTCTTTGGGTGCCGGGATCTCCCGGAAAACCGCCTCAGCTTTTCCACTTTCGCTGTCCACGAATTATTCACTCATTATATAATTTTTATCGGTGTTCATGAGCTCAGTGCCTTTCAGGCACTTCGGTTACACGAATTCCACGAATTATCAACCCCTCTGCTGGCACCTCTGATTTTAGCGAATAACTACGCTTTCATCTGCGATGATAGCGTAGTTCACGAATGAATAAGCTGAAACTGATTGCTTCCTATTTTTTTTGGCTTGGTGCCTTTGTGGCAAATCCCCCACCTTGGGCGCGCGTCTCCGCGTGCAACGTTTCACGTTGACGCGTGACCTTCCATTTCAAAGGAGCTTCACGTAAAACGTGACAGGTCGCACACCTTGTCCCTGGTGCAGGCGCCCAAGGCTAACATATTTAGCGCTGGAATTTACTCCGCCGAGG
Source organism: Bacteroidales bacterium (assembly GCA_035390965.1). GTDB lineage: Bacteria > Bacteroidota > Bacteroidia > Bacteroidales > DTU049 > GWF2-43-63. The sequence continues at coordinate 625 of DAOPKE010000186.1, forward strand.
CGGAGGCGCATCGGATGGTGCTGCGCAGCTTTTTTTTATGCCTTCGGCTACAATAGGCGTCAGGCGGGCGCAGACATTGTGCGTTGCGCCCTGACGACCTCTCTGCATCGGGGCGCGGAGCGACGCGATCTGAGTGCGTCGGCATTTGTGCGTTATGCGTTGAGCCGCCCGCACATTATCGCCGTATCGCATCATCGCCATGTTGCCGCATGCCCTATGCCGTGTGACTTACAGCTATTTGTTTTCCAAAAGCCAATGAGGTGCATCAATGATCCGAACACCTTTTATGTCAGGAAATGCGCTGTGACTGCTATCAGATGTTATAATCAAACCTTTGGGAATTTTAAACGTTTCCATCGCTTCTCTTAACCCGTCCACTTCACGCTTAATATTACTGCTGTTGGCCTGATGAACAACCTGGATTGCTTCGGTTATCTTCAGACCATCCCGCACAAGAAAATCACATTCGTTTTTACCTGAATAATAAAATACTTCCTTACCCCTGCGCAGCAATTCAAGGTATATTATATTTTCAAGAATCCGGCCCGTATTGGCCGTAAAATTAAACCCAAGCCGGTGCGCAAAGGCCTGATCGGCCACATATACTTTTCGCGGATTCATCACCTGCTTTTTCAAAGAGTAATCAAATTTCCTCACATAGTGAAACAAATGAGCCTGTTCATAATAAAAAAGATAATCCTTTACCGAACTCAGGCTTTTTACACCGGAAATCTGCTGCAGCGTTGAGTACGAAAATACTTTTGATACGTTGGATGCAAAATACAACCCGATCTCTTTTATCTCACTAACCTGCGAAAGCCGGTATCGCGCTACTATATCACGATATAAAATATCGCTGAAATATGCGTTTATCAACTCCAGATCATCTTCTTTCAACACCAGCGGGAAACCTCCCATGGAGAGAAAATGATTGAAATCAAGATTCAGTAACGATCTGGCTTTAGTCGTCATACCCGACAAATCATATGTATGACCCATAAAAGTCAGGTATTCGACAAATGAAAACGGAAACATTTCTATTTGCTTGTTTCGACCGGTCAGACTTGCCGCTACATCGGACAACTGCAGATTTGCATTGGAGCCGCTGATGAAAATTTTATTTCCGCGCTCATACATCCGGTTTACAAAACGCTCCCAGTGAAGAATGTTCTGAATTTCGTCCAGAAACAACACGGGCTCTATGCCATAAAGCTCCAGGTGCAGATTATAGAGGTCTTCGAATATTGAAACATCTGCAACAATGCGCTCATCATCGAAATTGAAATAACAGTATTCGGATTCTTTCAATTTCATCTTTTCCTTGATGAAATATAAAAGAGTCGATTTTCCACATCGACGTATGCCTGACACTATCACAATCTGCTTGGTTGAGATTGCCTTTCGCAGGTCGATGTCGCGCTCTGTCAGAGCGGAACGCCGATTGAAGCTTTCCTTCTGATCGAGCATGATTTCTTTTAAACGGCTCTTTTCCATAGATATTTTCATTCGTTATGAACGAACAAATATAATACATTTTATTCGTTTACAACGAAATATTTTGAATTATTTTTCGAAGTTTCGCCACAAGGACACGAAGACTCTATGATTTACGATTTACGACTCATTATTTTTGATTTTTGATT
>DAOPKE010000187.1:0-2207 GCA_035390965.1 Bacteroidales bacterium
CACTCATGTAATTCATTTTCTCATTTTCCGGAAAAACACCTCTGATATTCATGCTCTCCAACGTATTAGTCAGCTTCAAGCCAAAGAAAACGCCCGAGGTTTCAGCAGCAACTTGTAAGTTTCTGATTATTGACAAAGCATCCTGGTATTTAAGGTCATGTGCAAAAGCTTCGTCAGGAACTACTGTGCTGAAGCCCAGTTTCCCATTCAAAATCCAACGCAGCATATCGGGCCCCAGCAATGTGGGATTGAGTTTTATGACTGTATGCAGTTTTTTATTCCCAATCAGATATAAACCGATTTTTTCTATTTCGTCGGGCGGGCAGCCATGCATGGTACTTAAGGTAATGTTGTCGGAAAGCTGTTCCGGGATGTTGATTTTATCAATATCGGGGTAATATTTTCTGACAATTTCAAGTTTTTCGTCAAGCTCAGCTTTGCAATTTTGCATTTTCCGGAAAAACCATTGAACGTTGTCTTTCAGAATGCCTTCCATGTTGTAGCCAACACTCATATTGAAAATAGTACCGGCACCAGACTGAGATTGCCCATGCAATTTATGATTCAACAAGTGAATTATAATCCAGGCATTCAGATACTGATCGAACGATTCGTGAATTTTCAATTCCTGCGACCATTCACAATTATATCCTTCGTCCTGCATGTCGATACAGGGCTTCGAGACATTCAACTCGTCCAATGTCTGAACAGTTTTCAACTCAATGTATCTTGCGCCGCAAAGCCAGGCAGCAATAATATTCTGTGCCAGCTGCGAATGCGGACCCGCGGCCACCCCGATGGGAGTATCGAGTTGTTGTCCGAATCGCCTGATTCCAATAACCGGATCTGGCTTCCCGGCAAAAGTGCCAGCAGGAATTCCCATAAAATGACCGTTATCAATTTGTTGCAACGACATTTGAAGCAACTGTTCAAAAGGAATAACATGAAATTCTTTCGACATGGTTAAAATTTAATTGCCGAAGATACGAAACTCGTACGTGCAAATGCAAATCTGATAAAATTCAAACTGATTTTAAGAGAATTTTAATATGGAATTCTGCTGTGTTCAAAAAAAATGAATTGAAAAACAACTCTGATTTTTATACGAAGATGTGATTTTAAAAATCACACTTTTGCATAAAATAAATGAGGTTAATCATTTATTAATCAGATATTTAAATAACAGTAATTACAAATAGAATCAAAATACCATATCAGGTTTTATTAATTCATAACAGCCATTGTATTGTTATCTGTAATTTTGTGCACAAATTTTGTAAATCTGATTTTTTTCAAATTTGTCAGTATGCCAACCTATCTGTTTCTGTTTTTTATTATTTGTTTGCCTTCTGGAATAATGGCAGGCAATCTGCTTGAAAACAACAAAGACCTGCAACAAATCGAAAATAAATACAATCTGAATCTCATTGCCGATAGTTTTGCGGGAGGAGACTATGCAAAAAACTGGGCCTTCTGGATTACGCCAACCGATGCAGATTCCATCCTGTTTGCTGAATTTATGGACGTATTTGCCTATGAATGGAATAAATATCCGCTTTCGTGGATTAAAGTAAACGGACTTCGAGGAATTGCCTTTGTGAAAAATCTGACAGTAACCGGACAGGAACGTTTTGCCATGCCGGATCCCTATGATGAAACCTTGTACTATGACATTGATTATTTAAGATACGGAGAAGATTATGTGAGTGAAATGATTCATCACGAATTCTGGCATATGATTGAAGAACAGCATTTCGGGACAATGTATTACCGGAGCACAACCTGGCAATCCTTTAACCGATCGGGTTTTCAATATGGCAATGGCGGCAGCGATGCTTATACCGATGGTGAATATACCGATGGTGAGCATACCAAACTTGGCTTTGTGACCAATTATGCCATGTATGGCGAAGAAGAGGACCGGGCCGAAACTTATTGCTGGTTTTTTACAAACCGAACATGGACACTGCTTAATAAGTGGATTTCAACAGACCGCCTTCTTAAAAAGAAATTCAACTGGATGCTGAATTTTATGGAAAGTAAAGTACCGGAAATGAATTTTGAATATTTCGAAGCCATCAACAAAGCCAAAGTTTCTTTGCCGCTAAATAAGTAGGAATCGTTATGTAAGTCTCCGCAACATTTCACCAAAGCCAGACTGGAAGCCGCATTTGGTTACATCAATCACGACGCACTCAGATCGCGGC
>DAOPKE010000188.1:0-2051 GCA_035390965.1 Bacteroidales bacterium
TTTATTAACAAAAATGGCAATAATAATTTTGATTTTGAAATTTTAGACAGTTACTCAATTTTGGATGACCATTGTTTCAGAATTCCGGACCTGTTCATTTAGAATTGTTTATTCATGTATTTCAAAAACAACATTTTTTGATCAGATACTGATTTTTGTAATCAGCAACTCTTTTCCACCAATGATTTCGGCATCCATGGCCATGCAATTGGGGCAGGGGGTGTACCAGTCGGGATTGTCGAATTCGGTCTGGCAACGATTGCAGCGTGAGCGGCCCGGGACCTCGGTCAGTACCACTTCGGCTTTCTCAAGCACAGAGTCTTTTACTGCTTCTTCCATGGCAAATTCGAGACTATCGGTAATAACTCCTGACAGTTGACCGACTTCAATTTCAATTCTGGAAATGCTTTTCGCCTGATGTTCGTTGGCAAAATCGGTGGCATAGTCCACAATACTGGCGGCAATAGATAATTCATGCATAATGGATACAAAATTAGAGCAATAAATTGAATGGCAAAAATATCTTAGCGATTTCATCATTTTCCGGATATCACTATCTTTGCGTCAGAAGAATGCTATGATTTACAATATTTTCATCATTGCCACGGCGGTCGTTTTTGTTCTGACCATTGTATTTATCCTGAACATGCTGTCGGTCACCCGAAGCCGCAAATCGTGGGTGCTCATCAGCATAGCCATGCTGTTTCTGATTGCGCTGCAGATGATTGAATTGTATGGTCAGTATTTTCAGATCAAAGATTCATTTTTACAGACCATTTATTATCTGCTCGATTTCCTCGTAGCCATTCTCATTTCAGTTGGGGTGTTACAAATAGGGAATCTGCTGAAAAGACTCAAAAACGCAGAGGTAGAGCGAAGAGTATCGGACCGTCGCTTTCAGATTCTATTTGATAATTCGGGCGATGAAATTTTTCTGGCCGATTTCGATGGAAAATTCCTTGAGGTGAACGAAGAGGCGTTGAAGAAGCTTGGCTACACCCGCGAAGAGCTTATGCAGAAAAACTTCCGCGACATTAAAACAGAAAAGTATGTTCCGATTGTTGATAAAAACATTGCCATTATTCTGAAAAACGGACATCATGTGTACGAAACAGAGCACCAGGCAAAGGACGGCACCGTGATTTTTCTGGAAATGAGCGACCGTGTGATTGATTATATGGGGCGTAAAGCTATTTTGAGCATGGCACGCGACATAACCGAACGCAAGGAAATTGAACGAAAGATTGCAGCTGCCATTATCGAAACCGAAGAACGCGAACGCAAGCGTTTTGCTGCTGATCTGCACGATGGGCTGGCGCCGCTGCTTTCGACCATTAAGCTTTATACCGATCTGCTTAAGAAAGGAAATTTCAATAAAATCAGTCCGGCCGAAACGCTGCAGTCGGTTGATGAACTGATTGATAAAGCCATCGTTTCGGCCCGAGAAATATCGAACAACATCATGCCCAGCATTCTGCAGGACTTCGGACTGCCGGCTGCCACCAAAGATTTTGTCAACTACATCAACAACACCAACTCTGTAAAAATTCAACTTGATACTTCGCAGTACAAACTCACCGGATCCAGGATTGAGGAAACCGTATTGTTTCAGGCAATCAAGGAACTTGTGAATAATTCGCTCAAACATTCGCAGGCCAATAATATTGAGATTTTCATAGAAAGTCACGACAATCAGGTGAATCTTTTGTATAAAGACGACGGTGTTGGATTTGATGTTGATGAAAAGCTGAAACAACCCACTGGTCTTGGGCTGAACAACATCATCAATAAAGTAAAAACAATAAACGGGTTGTGCCTTATAAAAAGCGCTCCCGGTGAGGGTATGAATGTTCTGATTACGGTAAATGTAAAATAGTCACCATGGATATTATCCGGTTAATAATAGCTGATGATCATGAAATTTTCCGCAAAGGACTGCGGATTATTCTCAACGAGCTCGATGAAGTGAAAGTCGTTGCTGAAGCGCAAAATGGCAACGAAGTGTTTGAAATTCTGAAACATCAGAAAGCCGATCTGATTCTGATGGACAT
>DAOPKE010000189.1:0-1975 GCA_035390965.1 Bacteroidales bacterium
CCAACGCCAGAATGTCGCCTCCGGCGACGATTCCGGGATGGGGAAACTCACGATTAATGCACGGTGTCGCCATATATGGTTTTCGGATCAGAAAATATGCGGTCAGCGGAAATATTCTTTTCGAAGCGCAGCGGAGAAGAACCATCCGGATGTCTGTTTGAGGAGCGGAGCGACGAGTTATATTCGGTTGGAGCTGACCGTTTATTTTCCCGGAAACCATATCCGGCGACTAGCTTTTCTGGAGTTTATGCCGCTGAAAGCGGTAGTACTTTTCTTGAAGTTTATCCTGAGCGAAGTCGAAGGACAATGAAAAAGAAAAGTATGTTCCTGAGATAATTTTCTATCTTTACTCAACGTTGGATTTTCATGGGCGGAAGTTTTCAGCCGACATGTCCCAAAATGGATTGTGCTTCGGAATTAAAAATAGTGGCGAATGGATTCTAAAATTGAAATTTATAAAACAACTAATGGAGCTGAAGTTGCTGTGCAATTGGAAAAAGACACGGTGTGGCTTAATCGTCAACAGCTGACAGTCCTGTTTAATCGCGATGTAAAGGCCATTGGCAAGCACATAAATAATATTTTTAACGAAGAAGAGTTGGATCCGGTTTCAATTGTCGCAAAATTTGCGATAGTTCAAGAAGAAGGTTGTTTTATTACTGAAGAGTAATTGAAAAAGTGCTGTGTTTACGTCTCTAAAAATTGAACATGAGTAATGAAATAGAAATATTCAAAAGCAGTGACAATAAAATCGAATTGAAGGTTAAGTTTGATTCGGACACCGTTTGGCTTTCTCAGGAGCAGCTTATAGTATTGTTTGAAAGAGATCAATCCGTGATTTCCCGACACATCAATAATATTTTCAAAGAAAAGGAATTGGATAGAAAAAGCAATATGCAAAAAATGCATATTGCTTTTTCAGATAAACCGGTTTCTTTTTATAGTCTTGATGTTATCATTTCGGTTGGGTATCGCGTAAAATCGCTACGAGGCACCCAGTTCCGCCAGTGGGCCACTGCCCGGTTAAAGGATTATCTGGTGCAGGGCTATGCCATAAACGAAAAACGTCTGCAACAGAAGCAACAGGAAGTGGAATTTCTGAAAACCGGTTTGCGCATTGTGAGCCGCGCCATAGAACAGGCCGCCGATGAGCAGGAACAGGAGGTTTTCCACCAGTTTGCCAGAGGGCTGGCCCTGCTCGACGACTACGATCACGAAGCACTGGATAAAAAAGGACATACCCTGAAAGAAACTGTTTATCCGGGATTTGATGATTATATGGAACTCATCCGGCTCATGTACTCCGATTTTAAATCTTCAGTATTTGCAAAGCCCAAAGATGAAAGTTTTCATAGTTCAATCAATCAGATAAAGCAGAGTTTCAGCGGAACGGATTTATACCCAAGTATCGAGGAAAAAGCAGCAAACCTGCTATACCTGATTACAAAAAACCACTCATTTGTTGACGGCAACAAACGCATCGCCGCCGCATGCTTTCTGCTTTTTCTGAAACGTAACCATGAATTGTTCAACAGCAAAGGTGAACCAATCATTTCCAACGAAACGCTTGCAACACTCACGCTGTATATTGCCAACAGCCGGTCTGAAGAAGACGACGTAGTAAAACGCTTAATTATTAGTGTCCTGAACAGAAATCAATAAGCTCAACAAATTTAATTGCCATTTGTGACTTGAATTCAGCAATTTCATACTTAAGATAATTTTTCATGCCCGAAACATCTTTCCATACAACATATTCCGACAGACAATATCTGCTTTCACAAGCGAAGAATGGCTCTGAAAGCGGGCTGCGGAAGCGCGGGTGTCACCGTTTCGGATTCAACCACGCCGCAGCGTGGCAAGTTCCTCAAGAGAATCAGAGTGAGTGCGTAGTTGTCACTTGATCAAACGTTGCCTTTTAACTTGATGACTCCTATGAATAAAACCGCCTAAAAGCAAGATTAAGAGCAGTTTA
>DAOPKE010000190.1:0-1909 GCA_035390965.1 Bacteroidales bacterium
TTGAATCCGAAACGGTAGTCGGCCGAATTTGAATTTCTTCCCGGCATTGGGGAGCCGAATGGATAGTAGTCGGTGAAAGCAATATTAATGGCGAATTGAATGTGTGGCATCGTTTAATTGATGTCAGCTAAGATAAATGTTTTTGTAATATACTTTGTTTTTTTGTTTAAAATCCGGTAATAACTTTTTATTTTATTTTACTGCAGCAAAATTCTTTCTTTTTATTTTTGGCTATTGAATAATCTGTGCTGAATGAAAGTATCGCTCAAAAAATACATTTGGCTTTCAATCGCGGCTGCAGTTGCAACGATTGCGTTGAAAACACTGGCCTGGCAACTGACCGGATCTGTGGGGCTTTTGTCCGACGCTTTGGAATCTTTGGTAAATCTTGTTGCAGCCATTATTGCTCTGGTTGCTATAACCATTGCTCAGCGTCCTGCTGATGAGCGTCATGCTTTTGGTCACAGCAAAGCGGAATATTTCAGCAGCGCCATCGAGGGTGGATTGATTATACTTGCGGCGGCCAGCATTATTGTTTCTGCGGTTCCGCGACTTTTTAATCCTGTTGAAATTGAAAATACAGGTGTGGGTTTGCTGGTTTCAGCAGGCGCTTCTTTGATTAATCTTGTTGTTGCTGTTATTTTAATCCGTGCCGGAAAAAAACACCGCTCCATTGTTCTGGAAGCCGACGGCAAACATTTGATGACTGACGTTTGGACATCGGTTGGTGTAATTGGCGGAATCATTTTGGTTGTGCTCACCGGATGGCTGATATTGGATCCGATTATTGCCATTGCCGTTGCAATAAACATCGTTATTTCCGGTGCTATGCTCATTAAGCGCTCTGCACAAGGGCTTATGGATGTTTCAATCAGTGATGAGGATTTTATCAAAGTCGATAAAAAATTAGGCGAGTATCGGAAAAAAGGAATTGAATTTCATTCGTTGATGACACGGCAGGCAGGTCAGCGGATTTTTATTTCCGTACACGTGCTTGTGCCCGGCCAATGGTCTGTTCAGAAAGGACACGATCTGGCGGAAGAAATCGAAAAGGAATTGATTGGTCTGTTCAAACAGCCTGTGTATGTAATCACGCATCTGGAGCCGATTGAAGATCCATGCTCGCTTGATGACATGGAGCTCGACAGAACGTTTTTGAAATAACGTTTTACTTTTGCGCAGATGGATAAAAATTGTATTGATTAATGACCCCTCCTGAAAAAAAACGTTGCCCCAGATGTTATTGCGAATTTTTTTGCAATCACGAAAACATTGCTCTGTGTGATTGCTCAAAAATTAAAATGACTGTGGCCGAGCGTGAAAAAATAAGCAAACTATATTCGGATTGTCTTTGTGTGAAATGTCTCGAAGAACTGCTGCTGGAGCTCCGTAAGCGGATGCTTTGAAACTGGTAAACACATCCGATATGCGTGATTGGTTATAGACGCGGAATGACGCAGAATAAATTTATTGTATGACCTGAAATAGCTTCATCTCTGTGATCTGGCCACTGAGGTACTGAATACCGGGTCCACGGATTACACTGAAAACACTTATTCCTCAGCGGCCATATCTTGATGACACGGACGTCAACAATTATTACGCAGTAATAATTGTTGACCACGAAACATTTGTTCAACTATCTGTGGAAATGGCTTCAGTCGCAGACTGCAAGACTTTTTATCCGCTAAAATCCAAAGACCTGCTGGGGGCATTTTAATCCGTGTAATCCGTGTCATCTGTGGAAAAAAGCAAGTGTCTCTTTACAACCACTGAATCATGATTCATCGCAGATTAAGACTGATTCTACTTGTCCGCCCATCATGTCACGGTAGTGACTGATGCTGGCGGGTTAGTGTCAATCGAAGGGCCATACAGAGAAATTAAAAACGCTTTCTGCGATAATTAG
>DAOPKE010000191.1:0-1880 GCA_035390965.1 Bacteroidales bacterium
ACACGCTCTTCATCGTAATCATCAATTTTCAATTCGCTGAGATTGGTCGGACTCAATATTTCTTTTAACTATTCTACAGATATATGACTCCTTCGGAGTCCTCCGCAATTATGTGAAAAACCGAGAATTTACCGGATATCATTCATTACACTTTACATATATCCAAGAATCGCCCTGAAATCCTCTTCGCCCAAAAAACAATGGTAACCGCTCGCCTCCGACCGGATCATTGCATCAACAACGCGCTCCTCGTCGTAATCTTCGATTTTCAATTCTCCGAGGTTGGTCGGACTCAGGAAACTGCGGAACATCTGCACGGTCCGATCAATCGTTTGATCAACCCCCGAAACACCAAATACTGCTTTCCCAAACTCTGCTATGCGAGCTGAATCACGAGTGGCAACATGCTTCATCCATGCAGGAAAAATGGCTGAAAGCGTGGCTCCGTGCGGAATTCCGTACAGCAACGAAAAAACATGGCCAAGTCCGTGCACCCCCCAGTCGCCACTTTTTCGTCCAAACATAGTAAGTTCGTTCAGCGCACAGGTGGCCGCAAACATAATGCGGGCGCGCATATCCACATTGTCCACTTCCTTCAGCAGCCGAGGTCCGTACTCAATTGCTTCCTGTATTATGGCTACCACAAAACGATCGGCCAGACTGGCATCTCCTTCACCAAACCACGCCTCCATGGCATGAGCCACCAAATCCGAAATACCATAAGCCGTGTATGTGCGCGGGACACTTACCGTAAAAGCCGGATCAAGAAAACTGTATTTCGGCGCCACCAGCCGGCTCATAAACGATGTCTTTATTCCTTCAGCACGGTTTTGCATCACACTGAACGGATTCATTTCTGTACCGGTTGCAGCCAATGTAAGAACAGCTATTACAGGAATCGCGGTCTTTGGTTTCAGCTTTCCCGTATATAAATCCCATGGGTCATTATCAACAGGAATGGCAGCTGCCACTGCCTTTGCAGTATCAATAACACTACCTCCACCTACAGCCAAAATCACATCGGGCCGGAAACCGCGGCCCATCTCAACTGCAGCGCGCGTTTCTTCGATTTCCGGATTGGATTTAATCCCCGAAAACTCAATCCATTCAACCCCGGCACTGTTCAGTTCAGTCAACATCTTTGCACGGATGCCATTTTTCACCGTCGATTCGCCTCCGCGCAGCAGCATCACTTTGTGTCCGAATATGGGCAGAATTGTCCTGATTTTCAGACATACATCGGTGCCGAAATGCATTTGTGTTGGTATATTCCAGATGAAATTTTCCATGTTTTTTTTAACAAAGTTAGGAATTTGACGAAATCAATATTATTTTTAGCACATGATTCAAGGCAGCGGTTACGTACGAAGACTGAATAAAAAAGATGCGGATGCGGTTTTTGCCATCCGGCAGGAGGCCTATCAATCATCAGCACAATTCAAAGTACTAAACTATTCATATCTTGAATGGAATCAGGTGGACGACATTGCCATTGTGCTGGGCGTTTTCAACGAAAAAGATGAACTGATGTCGTCGTTGCGTGGTGAATTTATCCGCACCCGCTCCGAAGCCGAAGAAAAGCTGCATTATTCCATCCCAAAACATCTCGATCTGTTTCCCGGAATACTGCTCGGCCGTGGTGCCACCAAACGCACCTACCGCAACTATGGCTTCAATTCATTGCTGCGCTATTATTATCTCGGTCTCGCCATTGATTTTCCATTTAAATCAACCTTCGCATCGGTATTCGAAAAAGCGCCCCGCATCGGGCTTCTGCGTGATATGAATTATCGCTTCACTATTCCGTCAGATGCGCAGGACAACGATATTCATGTGCTCACCCGCGAATATTTCGTCTATCTCGAACGCAAACATTTCCT
>DAOPKE010000192.1:0-1817 GCA_035390965.1 Bacteroidales bacterium
AGCGAAGTTGCTTTCAGCATAAAAGCCAAAATAAAACCGATAACCAGCCCTGCGGCTGTAAGAATGAAAAACCAGTTCTGTCCGGCCGACAATGGAAGCTTTTTTCGCAATACCGTCTTTTCCGGATTATTGATTTCATCCATACCAATATCGTAATAATCATTCAGTGCATAACCACCAGCTGCCAGCAAAACAAACATGCCCACCAGCATTCCGAACTGAAGCTCGCTTAAGGGAGATGCTATATTTTCAAAACCCAGCGCTGATTCGAAAAGAAAAAAACGGAAGAAATACATGATCAGCGCCATGATAAGCAGATTCACAACTCTGAAAAGACGAAAATAGGCCATTGCAATTTATTTTTACTAATAACTTTTTTATCACTGTTTTATTTTACTTCTCTCCCCCTGTCATCCTGAGTGTCCTTCATCTGCTGTCATTCTGAGTGAATTTTTTCGCAGTGAAACGAAGAAAAAATTAGTATCGAAGGATGACCTACCAATGAAACGCATCATCATCCATCCACATTCCCTTGATTTTAAGCACCTGCTCAATCACATCTCTAACACACCCTCTTCCACCCTGCAAGGGAGAAATATATTCGCTCACCTGCTTGATTTCTTCACTGGCATCAGCCGGACAACAAGGGATCCCAGCCATTTTCATAATTGGATAATCCGGAAGATCATCACCCATAAACAAAATTTCAGATGGCAAAAGCTGATAAGTTTCCAAATAATTTTCAAAAACTTTTTTTTTGTCCGAGACACCCAGATACACCTGTTCTATATTCAGAAAATTCAAACGTCGTTCAATACCTCGATCATCTGAACCAGTAATAACAGCAATATGAAAACCTTTTTTTCTTGCCAGCTGCAATGCATATCCGTCGCGCACATTGCCCTGTCGGAGTTGCATTCCGGAATCAGTCAGATACACATTTCCGTTGGTTAATACCCCATCGTAATCAAACACAAATGCCCTGATATTTTTTAATTTTTCACGATAATTCTTCATGTCCGTATTTTTTCAGCAACACATTTGTGAGTTCTTTGTAAAGTGTGAACAATTCCGGATTTTCCTTCAAAATTTCCAGATGCTTCGAGACTGTTTCACGGTCATTGCGAATGGCTGGCCCCGTCTGCAATTCTGATGGATGCTTATATTTCAGCCGCAATGCTGTTTCTTCTATCAATGGGCGAAGCATTTTATTGGCATCAAATCCTTTTTCTTGTGCTACCTGCCAACCGGCATTATACATCAGATTCGTAAAATTCGATACAAAAACACCACCCGCATGAATGCCCGCTCTGACATTGCCAGGGGCCACCATCGCCGATGAGGAAATCATGTTGGCAAAATGCAGCAAAACTGACTCTGTGGCCTCATCCGATGCTTCGATAAGAATGGGAAAATCCTTCACGGTAAGTGGAATCTCTTTGCGAAAGGATTGAAACGGATAAAAAACGCCTTTGTTTGAACAGTTTGAAAGCGGCTCCTGACCTAAACTTCCGGATGTATGTGCCACAATGCCTCTTAAATCAGGCAGCACTGCTGCGACCTCAGGAACAACGGAATCTTTCAGGCAGAGCAGATATAAAGCGGCATCGATCGTCATTTCGGATATTGAAACAACGGAAATACCTTTTTCGGAAAGATGCGCAGCAGATGCACTGTTGCGACAGGCTACCGTCACTTCCGCTCCATTCTCCTTAAAAAGCAATGCCAGATGTGTTCCCACGTTTCCGGCACCTATAACGACAATATGATTTTTCAAAGCACTCATAGTGCAACAAAAGTAAGCAATTTTGGTCATT
>DAOPKE010000193.1:0-1780 GCA_035390965.1 Bacteroidales bacterium
GATGGCCAGCAATACATCATGGCGGTACAACACCGGCTCTCCGTCTATTTCCATTGCAGAGTAAACTCCCATTGCCTTGTAGAATTTCTTTTTTGTTATTTTCGGAAAAACAACCAGTAAATCATCGAGCTCCCAGTCCGTAAATCCAATCTTGTCATGTTTTGTTGGAAAGTACCTGACATATTGCTCCAGATCAATGATTGCTTTACTGAAAGCATTCCGGAACATTTCAATCCTTGATTTCACAACGCCTTCGGCTGACCAGTCATCCTGGAAAAGACTTTCGGCTGAAAAGCACATTTCGAAATCGTTCCACTCAATTGTTGAAGCATCCCAGGAAAAGTTTCTGAATTTTTTCAAATCCAGATATGGCGCAATCATCGGATGATCTTTCATGAACAATAGAAACGGCTCAAAATCAATTTCCCTTACCCGCTTTTTATCAAAGGTGAAGCGAATAATGTAATTGCTTTTGTATTCCGCGTTCTTTAAATAACACATGGCGCTATCTGTTTTTTAGTAGCCAAATCAACACTTGTATAGATTTTCATCCCTCGTTTTGCCGCATGATGCGAAAACACGAATCGCTGAAGCTGTCTCAATCCGTAGTTGTTTTCGAACGGAATTTCCACTTCGCTGTTTTTCTGAAATCCGCCCCTGGGGAGGCGGATAGTGTAACTCAAGCTGTACTCCGGATAACCATGGAGGGTCGGTTTTACAATCGTATCAACATAAATCAGGTCCATTCTGATAATTCCCTCGTCGTCTCCCAGTGAATGATCCAGACAAATCAGCAGATGCTGGTTCTCCTCTATCAGAAAGGAGGTGTGGTCAAACCATCGAGTGACAACTCTGTTGTTTCCCTGGTTGAAAACAAGGATGTCATTGGGTTTCAGAAACTCGCGTTTAATTCTAAGCAGATTTTCCATGGGGTTGAATTATAAAGTGACGTTGTAAACTCCTTTGTTGTTTCGTTCAATATTTTTCACGACAAATGGATTGTCGGGACATTCTTCAATTAAGTGAAATGTGGTCCAGGATGCCGGAACGGGCGGGAAAAAGAGAACGAAATTCAGTACCGCGTTTACCGATCCCATCATTTTATAATCCGGCGCAAAGGGAATGTTATATGCCGTGTCCAGTTGAATTCTTGCACCCGTTGCGGCATTAACCAGAAATGTTGTTTTATTGATCCGGCACCAGCCGCCATTTACGTAGGTCGGATTTGCATGATATTCGCAAAACAAGGTGGTGCGTTTTGCCTCTTCGGGAAAGGTTTTCAGAAGCATCTTCCGGATTGTTTTGTCAAGACGTCCGGTGCGGGTAAGTCTTTCTAATTGTTCAAGCTGTTCCATGACTGAGTTTTTCACAAAGAAAAAACACCTGAACGCAATCAGTCTGCGTTTTGCTTTTCGCGAGGAAGGGATTCAACAGAGTCTACAAACTTTGCCCTCTTTTTGGTCCACGGATTACACTGATTGCACGGAAATACTTTTGCTTCAGCGGCCCCATCAGGATTACACTGTTGTCAATAATTATTACTGCGCAATAATTATCGACGGCAAAATGCTTTTGTGTATTTCCGTGGAAATGGCTTCAGTCGAAGACTGAATGACATTTCATCCGCTGAAATCCAAAGACCTGCTGAGGGGCTGTTAATCTGTGGAATCTGTGTAATCAGTGGACAAGCGAAGCTTCTGGTTCAGTGCTTCGAAGGTTTCCGATGAGATCCCGGGTCACATGAACTCTGAACAGCGAACCTGTCTGCAACAGGCAGGCA
>DAOPKE010000194.1:0-1697 GCA_035390965.1 Bacteroidales bacterium
ATCGCTGTTTCGATGCTGATGACATCGATTTTGAAAATGCGGTGGATGATTTTTTCGGGCAATGTGGTTTTTATTGTTTATGGTGTTATGATTGGCGCCTATCCAATTATATTGCTGAATGGTTTTAATATGGTGGTGAACGCTTATTTCATCTGGCAGGCCTACAAGTTGCAGGGGAATTACGCAGTATTGCCATCAAACATGACTTCGCCGATGATGGAGCGTTTTCTGGTGTATTATGCCGATGATATCCGTAAGTATTTTCCAGCTTTTCAGCGTTTTGAAAAAGAGGATATTGTTTTTTTGATTGTTAAAGGCACTGCTGTAATCAGTGTGGCCGGATTCAGAAAAAACAATGATGGAAGTTTTAATGTTGTTGTGGATTATGTTGCAAAAACGCACCGTAACATGAAACCTGGCAAACTGCTTTTTGAGCGCGAAAATATTTTTTCGTTGCTGAATACCGATACCATCTATGCGCAGTCGTATCATTTGCGACATACCGTTTATCTGCACAGGATGAATTTCAAACCAACCGAAACCAAGGATGTGTTTGTGCTGCAAAAGCATTAAACAATCCCTCGAAGAGTTTAAAACCCTTTGCGGGATTTTGTCCTATTTCTTCCCGGTTGCAAGCACTTTTTTTATCCATGTCGTCATATATTCCAGAACCGGTGGATCGATAGTTGTTTCAATCATTGCATATTCAGTTGTCATTCCTGTGGTGCATGGCTGGAATACATGGTTCAGCCCCGGAAATACGTGGGTTTCCTTGAAAATGCCACGTTGTTGTACAAAATAGGTATTGAATGCCTCTATGTTGGCTTCAGCAGGGACCTGAACATCTTTCGATCCATTGATGGCCAGTACATTGGTTTTGATTTTTTTGATGTAATTCGATGGAATGATGGAAAGAAAATATCTGAACCAGGGTGTTGTAAGCTGCATCAGCATTGCACTTACGTAAGTTTCATTCAGATTATACTCGTTTTTTTGTTCTTCTGAAAGCGAAGTTGATGATTCGTTAAATAATTTTAGTGCTTTGCTTCGCAGACTGTCATTATTTTTTTCTGTCAGCACGAGATTGTAGAGGGCGGTATTAAAAGTGTAGAAAAAATCGCGTAGTTCTTCTTCTGCGCCGTATCCTTCCATGATTTTGTCGTTTTGCATTACAAGCAATTGCAGACAGGGAATGGATACTCCTGCCATCGATATCACAAAGCGCAGCGACTTGTTTTGCGAGGCCTGCATCAGAACAATGACGCCACCTTCGCTGTGACCGACCATGCCAATGGCTTTTTTATCGATGTAAGGCAATGTTTTCAGAAAGGATACTGCAGAACCCGCATCGGAGCTCAAATCAGCAGTCGTTGCTTCATTGAATTTCCCTTCGCTTTTTCCAACACCACGGTCATCGTAACGTAAAACAGCAATGCCATTTCTTGTGAAATAATCAGCAATAATGAGAAATGGCTGATGTTTCAGCAATTCTTCGTTCCTGTCCTGCGGGCCGCTTCCTGAAACCAGCACCACAACAGGCCATACTTTCGTTGTGTCTGGAATGGTCAATGTGCCGGCCAGATTGATTTTCGCTTTTTTGTTGACGAAAGTTACGTCCTTACAGATGTAAGGATAGGGTGGTTGCGGCGTTTGCGGACGGTTCATGCGGAAAGCCTTGTCTTCGGGTGTCAGAGCCA
>DAOPKE010000195.1:0-1502 GCA_035390965.1 Bacteroidales bacterium
TTTTGCAACCCTTCATTTTTTCAAAAGACATTAGGTAAATGTCTGTCAAAATGAAAACAAAATTTTTTCCTTTACTGTTGATTGCGATGATTTTTGTGTCGCAATCCTGCTTTCATCCATACAGGATTGAAGGCAACTGCAATGTGGTTACTGTGAATCGTTCTATTGGCGAATTTACAGGCGTCGATAGCCGTGGTTCACTCGACGTGAGGTTGATAAATGATTCCGTTTGCTTTGTCGAGATTGAAGGCGAATCCAATCTGATTCCTTATGTTGATACCGATATCAGCAATGGAATTCTGCAAATTGAAGTTCAGGGCTGGCGAAATCTTGACCCAAATTATCCTTTGATTATTTATGTGCATGCTCCTTCTATCAATCATGTGGAGCTTTCGGGTAGCGGAAGCATTGTCTCGGACTCGCTTTCAGCTTCGCATATGGATATTCGCCTGTCGGGTTCCGGCGATATTCATCTGAAACTTCAAGCCAGTTCGGTCGATGCAAAAATTTCGGGCTCCGGCGATATTAATCTTGAGGGTGCCGCTGCTTTAGCCGATTTCAGAATTTCGGGTTCCGGCGATATCTATGCATACAGTTTTCCTGTGAATGAATGCATGGCCGATATATCCGGCTCAGGTAGCATGTATGTCAATGTTTCTTCATTGCTCGATGTTGTTATCAGTGGCAGTGGGAATGTACATTATTATGGCAATCCGGCGGTCAATGTACATGTGTTTGGCAGTGGACAGGTTATTCACCATTGATGTTTGATTATGAAAAGAATATTATTGTTGTTTTTTAGCATTGGCCTGTCACTGAATGTTTTTTCACAAAGCTTTGATATGGAAGTGGGCTTGCGTTCAGGGGTCAGTTCGGGTTTTTCGTTACGCGTTTATACTGGTTACAGCGATTGGGCTGAAGGACTTTTGCTGGGCCGTGACGGTGGATTACAACTGACAGTCTTGAAAGGGAAAAGTATTCCTTATCTTATTGGTCATCACATTCCGCTTACTTTGCAGACTGCATTTGGCGGTCATATCGGAAATGTACGCTCTGATTATCGCTCAGGTGAATATTATTACAATCGCCGGTGCTTACCGGTTGCTGGTGTCGATTTTTTTCTTGCCGCAACCTATCAGTTCCCTCGTTTTCCACTTAGTCTTTCGCTCGATTATAAGCCATTTGCAGAGTTAAATCCCGATCGTTTTTTGCATATAAATCTCTGGGATTTTGGTTTTACAGTTCGTTATCAGTTCACTTCAAAAAAATAAAAAAATGAAAAAAGTTCTCATATCATTTTCAGCTATTCTGTTGTTGACTTTGGTTTCAACAGCGCAAAACGACAGCATCCGGTCTTCTGAAATCAAAACCCTTTTTGGCAACCGCGACCACAGCAATGGCTGGTATGTGGGCTTGGGTGGCGGTTATTCACAAATTGACGGGCACAATGCTTTTACAACCTCATTCAGGTCGGCCTGGATTATTAATCACAGCTTTGCCAT